>JAJXWT010000015.1 GCA_021781475.1 bacterium | reverse complement strand
AAGCGGGTTTTCGAGCACGTTGTCGCGGCGCTCGTAGTTTATGGCAATACCCTGCTGCTCCAAAAAAGGTACAAGCGCCACAAGTTCGGCGTGCCGGCGCGCAATGACCGCTATGGCTTCGGGTTTAGTACCTTTTTTAATTTCACCCTCAATATGGTCGGCAATCCAGGCGCGTTCAGCGGTTGTATCGCTAAGCGCGTGCAGCGAAACGCTCCCCTGCGCGTTGTGGTTAGGTTGTAGCTTTTTGGTGAGCTCGGCGATGGTTGATTCAAGCCGGTCGGCCCCTTGGGTAATAACCTCACGCGAGTGGTCGAGCACTTTAGCGATACTGCGGTAATTTTGGTTTAGCACAATAATTGGTGGATTGCCGTAATGTTCGCGGAATTTATGGATATTGTTCACATCGGCCCCCTGAAAGCTATAAATGGCTTGGTCGTCGTCGCCCACGGCCATCACGTTTGGCTGTTCGCCGCTAGTAATATCAAACAGCAGGCGGAGCTGTGCCAGATTGGTATCTTGGAATTCGTCAACCAATACGTACTGATATTTTTCTTGCAAGTTTGCGCGTAAATCGGGGCGAGTTTCAATGGCGTGAACCACATTTAAAATCATGTCGTCGTAATCATACAGGCTGTTTTCGTTCATGTGGCTTAGGTAGGCAAAATAAATGTATGCAACAGCGCGGAGCTTTGCGCTACGCTTTCGATCTTTAAATACGTAAGTACCGGTTGTGTCTTTTTCGAGCCATTCGTTCCGCCATGCGGTAATGGGCGTGGTTTTATTGCTTTGCATAGCGGCGCTAAAGGCGTGAGCCATGCTAAGGGCCAAAATATTTTGCATTGGCGTAATGGCGGGCGGCAGCACAGGCTGCGGGAGTTCCCTGACTTTACTTGTAAGCGGCGCGAGTTCTGCAAACATAGTAGTGCTAATGCGTTGCTCAAAAATGTTCGCAAGGTCACGCTCAACGCTATCGTATACGGTGTCATTGGCGTCGAGTATGTGGAGTAGCTCATCACTTGTTAAACCGGCTTTTTTTAGTTCGCTTATAGCCCCCAGCGTGTCGCGGAGGTACACGTATTCGCCGTTATTTTTAGCGGCGAGCGGGCTGCTGTAATCGAGCGTATCAAATAGCTCCTCCATAATCTCGTAGCTGGTAATTTCGTCGGCCGCCTGGTAGGTGGC
Organism: bacterium; assembly: GCA_021781475.1. Lineage (GTDB taxonomy): Bacteria > Patescibacteriota > Saccharimonadia > Saccharimonadales > Saccharimonadaceae > Saccharimonas. Next base: position 21,318 of record JAJXWT010000015.1, on the reverse strand, counting down.
GCCATTGTAAAAGTATTCCCTATTTTGGTTTATACTGTCGGTACCAAAACTATGGAATGTGTGGATCGCGACCTTGTAAGCGGCGGGGCCAATAATTGCCGCCAGGCGCTCGCGCATGGCGTTGGCGCCACTATCGGTAAAGGTGAGGAGCAAGATATTTTCGGGCAGTGTATCGGTTTTTTGCAAAATTTGCGCAACACGCATGCTTAAAAGCTCAGTTTTACCGGTACCTGGGCCTGCGATCACTAACAGTGGGCCGTCTATGGTATCGACCGCCTGGCGCTGTTCGTCGTTTAGGTTCTTGTATCGACTATCAAATTCAGTCACCTACCTATTGTACCTGTTTTTTGGGTACAAAAAAACCGAGCAATGCTCGGAAAGTGAGAAGGCCAGTCCCGGGGTCGCGAAATATCGCGACCCCGGGACGGCATATAGCAGCGCATCCACACCATAGGCGGGTGGCTCATCCTCGGGAGTCGGGGGCTTACCCGGACAGGATGGTCGCTGCTGGGGTGCACCGCTACGCGGCCAGGTGGCTACGTACGAGCGGTGGAGTCCACTCTATCGCTACCGCTTTAGGCGACAGGGACAGTGCAGAAATTATTTTACACTAAACAGCATATAAGTCAATACTATTCGTGCGATATCTGTAAAAAAGTGCTATGATAACTGTAAATGAACGACTCTATTTACGATGATTTGGCACTAGAAAGGCAGGCAAAGGAGCTTTTTGGCTTGCAGCTCGAAGTCGACCAGGTAATTTTGCGTGATGCAAACGTTGGCAATAGCGCTAAGGCGACGGTGTACCTGACCAAAAAGAAGCAGCTGGTGTGTTATATTTACGGGCCCGCGCGGCTACTTTTGGGCGATGTTAAAAAAATCGCGACGCGCATGGGCTTAAAGGTTGAAATGTTTGTACCGCCCAAAGGCCAGCCGGTTTATTTTGATTTAATTGGTCGCGCCAAGTTCCACGAGGTGTTCCCTGGCCGTAATGTGGTAAATGAGTCTGACCTGACGTACTACCGAACATTAGCACCGTACTGCCCTGCCTTACTGCTGGTGAACGAGGTTAAGGACGGCCACATATACCAGGCAGACAGCGATGCCCACAGTGGTTGGCGTGTGGGCGTTAAGTTTGCGTACCGGCGTATTAAAACAAGCTAATTACACGCTAGTGCTGGCCGGTTACAGTTACGGTTGTCCCGGTGACTTCTTCGACGTATGATAGCGAAAATGAGGTTGTTGTGCTGGTATAGGCAAAGTTTGTGGTGGTCGCGGCGCTACAACTGATTGAATTGGTGCCTGCCGGCAAGCCTGAACCGTCGCGCGTCAGTGAATTTGGGTCAATACCGGGCAGGTAGGTACTTGCGACAACGCTACTACTTTGCGTGAGCTGCGTGCAGGTTGGGTATTCGCCGTTTGCGCTGTAGTATTTTTCGAGCGCATTGGCAATCATTTGTGTCCGTGATTTTGCTGAATCGTTGCGCGAATTTGACATGGTGCGGTTGTATGCCAATATCGTTATGGTTGCGAGTACCGAAATAATCATCACGACAACGGCAATTTCGACAATAGTAAAGCCACGGGGGCGTTTCATAGTATTAGTATATCACGCTTATGTTTAACTGGGCTACTGCTCATGTTCGAGCACAACCAAATGCTCAGTATGCGGTGTGCGTGGAAAAAAGTTATAGCCTTGGTGATGAGCAATTGCGTAGGCGTGTTGCAGTAGCGCTACGTCGCGGGCCTGTGTCACGGGGTTGCAGCTTAGGTAAATAATTCGCTTAGGCAGTTGCTCAAGTAAGCGGTCAATCACGTCCTTATGCAGTCCGGCGCGGGGCGGGTCAACAATAACTAGCTTATCGCTCGTAATGTAATCAAGCGCTTTTTCGCTTGGCGCCAATATGGCTGCGGCGTGGCTGCCGAGCGCCGCAATGTTTCGTTTCATTTCGCGCACTGCATCTTCGCTGATTTCGATTAATTCTGGTGTGTCGCCGCCAATGGTAAGGCCAATGCTGCCCACCCCAGAATACAAATCGACAACTTTTGCACCAGCGGGCACCCATTCGCGCATATTGTTGAGCGCCTGTTCGTACACGGGCAAGTTAATTTGGAAAAACCCCTCGGTTGCATAGCGGAACGGCACGCCCAGAACGGTGTCGGTCAAAACGGTGCTGCCATAGGTGTGTAACCGTGTAGTGATGCGGCTAGCCGGGCTTTTAGGGTCGCTATAAATAATTTCACCGCCTAAAGCAGGGAGTGCCTGTGCGATATTGTCTGCCAGGGCTGTAAATGGCTTGTTTTTGACATAGAGTTGCCACACACATTGGCCCTGCTGATCGCACCGTATGAGGAGTGTTTTTAAGTCGCCTGCCCGTACATTTTCACGCTGGAGTGCGTCGCGAACCGCCCGTGCCAGCCGCAGCATGCTATCGGGCAGCAGCGCGCAATCTGTAACGGCGACTTTGCCTTTGCTGCCGCGGCGAAAAAACGCCAAATCAAGCTGTTCACTGCCATCATCACGGGTTTGGCCATACCAGCTAAACTCGACCTTGTTGCGGTAGCGAAAATCTTTGCCGTCGGTGTACACGTTAACCGGCTGCTGCAGCGTAATGCCATGCAGCTCAAACGCCTGTTCAATTAAGCTTGCTTTATACTGCTGCTCCGTGGCAAAATGCATAATTTGCCAAGGGCTGGTACTCAGGTAGCTTTCGGGGTCTTTGGGCGCGATTCGCCTGGGCGATGGCTCAAGTATTTCGGTCACGACGCCTTCGACAAAATGTTGTTTGGTTTTGGTGAGCCGGATTGCGACCTTTTCACCGGTCAGGCCGCCCCACACAAATGCTTTGCGTCCATCGCTAAGCGTGCCAATTGCTTGGCCACCGCCGACTATGGCGTCAAGTGTAAGGGTTTCAAAACGAGGGGTTTTCACTGTTCACTATTGTAGCAAATATTGGCGCCAGCCTAGCGGTTTATTGCGGAATCAGGCTGTAAAATAACACAATCGTAGCCACTGCCATAAGCGCAAAGGCTGCTAGCACACCCGTATTACTAAGGATGCCATTTTTAAACTTGCCCATAATCACAGTGTTGTTCCCTACCCGGAATATCATCCACAGCAGGGGCACGCTGGCAATGGCGTTAAACACGGCGGTAAAAATGAGCGCCTGGATTGGGTTGATGTTCAAAAAGTTAATGGCAAGGCCGGCGACGGTGGCGAGCGCAATAATCAGGTAAAATGCCTGGGCTTTTTTGAATTTACGGTATAGGCCTTCTTTAAAACCGAATGCTTCGCTGACAGCATAGCTACTACTGCCGGCGAGTACGGGTACTGCCAAGAGGCCGATGCCAATAATGCCTACACTAAACAAAATTTTAGCAATTAAGCCGGCGTCGGGAAACCCGTGTACGAGCGGCTCCAGCGCGGCAGCGGCGTCGTTGGCATTTTGGATTTGGGTAATGCCGTGGATATGGAGCGTGCTCGCGCATGCGATGACAATGAACCAGGCGCTCACACTGGCCAGGCTCATGCCAGCGACGTTATCGAGCCGGATTTTACGGATAAAGTTTTTACTAATGCGCGGAATACCTAAGCCGCTCGAGGATTTTATGCGGTGCTGCTCGATTTCGTCTTCGACCACTTCGCTGGTGTTCCAAAAGAACAAGTAGGGGCTAATGGTCGTGCCTAAAATACCAACCATAATGTAAATCGTGTCTTTATTGAACTGGATGCTTGGGACAAAAGTAGTTTTAAACACCTCGCCCCAAGGCTGCCCCACAATAAATGCAGTTACTGGGTAGGCAAATAGCGCAATCGCCAGCCATTTTAAAACCTTTGCGTATTGGCGGTATGGTACAAAAATCTGTAAAGTAACCGTGATAACAGCAAAAAAAACCGTAAGCCCAACAAACGGGGCTGCTGGAGCAAACAGTTGGATAGTTGCCGCCATGGCAGCAAGGTCGGACCCAATGTTCACGGTATTCGCAACGACCACCAATAGCACGGCGGCGAGCAGGAGTTTTTTGCTGTAGTGCTTTTTTAAGATTGCCGCAAGGCCGTCGCCGCTTACGGCGCCAATGCGCGCACAGCTTTCTTGCACAGCAAGCAGCAGGGGGAACATAATTGGGAATAGCCACAGCATGCCATAGCCATAGACCGCCCCTGCCTGGCTATAGGTAGCGATACCGCTTGGGTCGTCATCGGCTGCGCCCGTGACAACTCCCGGGCCCAAAATGCGGATAAACCGACTAAAACGGCCATAATGCTTGCGCGCTTGCAAGATGTTGTGTTCACGTTGTTTGACTCGTTTTAGATTTTGAGCGCGACCTATAATTGTGTGCAGCCAGCCGGCCATTTTTTTGTTATATTCCGTTTATGGTAGTAGGCTCATTGTAGCATATGTCGTGGTGTTGGTTAAATAAGGGCAGACGCCTTTTTTGCAATTTGCAATGATTCATTCGCAGGGATGACGATAATCGGTTTGCTACGCCCGGGTGCGCTAATAACGGTAGGCTTTTCGGGCGTTAGGCACTTTTCGTTGTCGTCGTTACTTAAAAAGTAATCGGCAAATGCAAGGTGTGCCACAATGCGCTTTCGCAGCACGGCGCTCCGCTCGCCGACCGTGCCAGTAAACACTACCATGTCTGCGCCCCCAAGTGCCGCCATCATGCCCCCTATCGCCTTATGATAGGTGTGCACAAGGGTACTGAGCGCCAGGTGCGCTAAGTGGTCGCCGTTTGCCTCGCGGTCAATGAGCTCGCGGATATCATTGCTGCCACCAATGCCAAGCAGGCCGCCTTGATAATTCAGGTATTCCTCGGTTTGGCTTTCGCTTAGCCCAAGTTTGCTACGGAGCACTCGCACGGCAATGGGGTCGATATCACCACTGCGCGTGGCCATTAACACGCCCTCCAGCGGGCTATAGCCCATGGTAGTATCGATGCTCCGGCCGTGGTACACGGCGGTCACGCTGCTGCCGCTGCCAAAGTGGCATACCACCACTTTTGGCGGTAGCTTGCCAATACTCCACAGCATGTCAATACTCCCCTGCACCGATAGCCCATGGTAACCAAAGCGTTTAATGTCGTAGGTGTCGGCATGCTGTAGGTTAATGCCGTAGTTCCAGGCATAGTTTGGCTTTGTGGCATGGAACGCACTGTCGGACACGCCAATGATTGGTGTATTGGGGTGGGCTTGGCGCAATAATTCAAGTTCGTGCAACGTGTTTGCCACATGGATTGGCGCGAGCTCCTTTGCGGTGGTAAGCTGTTGCATAAACTCGTTATCAACGGCATGGTCTTGCATAAAGTAGCTGCCGGGCGCGACTACGCGGATTGCAATCGCGCTGAGTGTGTCGTGTTCTTGCAGCGCGCCAGCGCTCCGCATAATGTGCTCTGCGTGCAGTGCGCTTTCGGCGACATCAGTAAAATCCAGGGGGTGTTCATTGCCGTTGCCCGTGCCAATATGGACCGTGCAAATAAGCCCTTTGTCGCTCGTTTCAATGTTAATAGCGGCTTGCTGTTCAAGCGTACGCTCGGTTTGCGAATATACGGCGTATTTGCGGCTGCTGCTACCTGGGTTCGCGACTAATATCAACCCCACCCTATTGCTCCTTAATTTGTTTGGCCGTGCCAAGCCTGTTCTTTAGTTTCGGCAAGGCCGCGGACCGCGGGCCATACCCAGTTTTCGATTTCGGGCAGGTCAATGCCGTTATCTTTTATGTACTGCGTATTTTCATCGATTTTACGCTGGTATTCGGCAATTTTATGCTCGGCTTCTTCGTAGGGGACAACCTCTGTGCGCCCAAGCTGTTCAAATGCAGCTTGCGCAAGCTGGTAGCGGCTTGTGTTGTTGCGGACAACCATATCAAACGGCGTGGTAGTGCTGCCTATCTCTATATAGCCGCGCACGTCAAAGCGGCGCGTATCGTGGGCGTAATTGAACAAAATCGCCTTTGCCGTTTGTGGGTAGCCATGGAAGCTGTAGATTACCGGCTTGTCTTCGGTAAACACATCGTTGAACGTAGTTTGGTCCACGACGTTTTCGACCGTACCAAATCCAGCAGTGGTGAGGCTACTGACATTTACCATGCGCACTTTCGCTTGCGGGAACTCAGTTTTCACAATATCGACTGCCGCCATCACCTCTTTTGTCGGGTAGTCACCGGCAGATGCCAACACGACATCTGGGTTTTCATCGCTCGCAAAGTCCCAAACCGATAGGCCGGCTTCGATTTGTTTTCGGGCTGCTTCGGGGGTGAGCCAGCGGGGCTCAAGGGTTTTACCGGCCACTACGGCGTTAATTTGCCGCGTACTTTTAAGCATGCGTTCCAGTACGACTAGTGTAGTATTGGCATCGGCTGGGAAATATACGTTGCTAAAGTTGCTTTGGCGGCGCAGAATGTCGTCGACAAAACCTGGGTTTTGGTGACTAAAGCCGTTGTGGTCTTGGCGCCAACCGCTACTGGTTAAAATGTAGTTAAGGCTTCCAATTGTACCGCGCCATTCTACGCCACGGCTTTGGTTTAAGAACTTAGAACACTGGTCGACCATGCTACCGACTACCGCCAAAAAGGCTTCGTAGCTGGCGAATATACCATGTCGGCCGGTCAGTACGTAGCCTTGCATAAGGCCTTGCATGTTGTGCTCGCTCAGCATTTCCATCACGCGGCCGTTTTGGCTCATGTCTTTGTCCCATGGCATGATTGGCCATTGCCAACTGCGGCTTGTGGCGTTAAATATTGCGTCAAGCTTGTTCGAATACGTTTCGTCGGGGCTCATAAAGCGGAAGTTTTTAGCGTCGCGGTTGAGTTCGAACACACGTTCAAGGTATTTGCCGGCTTGTACCATGCTTGAGCTGCCAATTGTGCCTGGCATGGTGGCATCTTCGGAAAATTCTTCGGCTTTTGGCAGGTTAAGTGGGTGGTATGTGCCGTCGGCCCGTGCGTGGTGGTTCATGCCTAGGCGCTTAGCGGGATCGCTTGGCAAAATTTCATTCAGATAGTCGCCAAATCCGGTAGCAGGGTCAAATAATTCGCTAAAGTTGTAGCTGCCTAGCCAGTTGTTCAAAAGCTGGAGCTGTTCTTGGTCGGTTTTTGCTTCGGTCAGCACCACCTGGTGTGCCATGCAGTTGCCCTCAATTTTCACGCCGTCGAGTTCTTTTACGCCGGTCCACCCCTTAAGGGTGCGCATGACGAGCATTGGTAGGCGTGGCGCAACGGTGTCTTCGCTCGCGCGGACCTCTTGTATAATGTCGTGCGCCCAGTCGAGCGCTTCGGCCATGGCGTCGTGTGGGTTTACGCCCTCTTTGGTGCAATCAACAATGCGTGGCTCGTAACCATAGCCGCTAAACAGCGTCATGAGTTCGTAGTTGCTCATGCGGCCAAAAATGGTGGGCGCACTAATTTTGTAGCCGTTAAGGTGCAAAATTGGCAACACAATGCCATCTGTTTTGGGGTTAATAAGCTTATTGAGGTGCCACGCGCCGGCGGTCGGGCCAGTTTCGGCTTCGCCATCGCCCACAAGGCAGGCGACCATTAAATCGGGGTTGTCCATTACGGCCCCGTAGCTGGTGCTCAGGCTATAGCCAAGCTCGCCGCCTTCTAGGATAACGCCTGGCGTTTCGGGATTACTGTGGCTTGGGAACCCATATGGCCAGCTAAAGCCGCGGCATAATTTTGCGATGCCGTCGAGATTGTAGGGTATGTCGGGGTTAAAGTGGCTGAGGGTGCCTTCCATAAACAGGTTGGCTTGCAAAGCGGGGAAACCGTGGCCGGGCCCTACGACATAAAGCAGGTTCTGGTCATATTTCTTTGCGTAACGGCTCAAGTGCGCGTAGGCAAAGTTAATGCCAGGGCCGCTCCCCCAGTGGCCAAGCAGGCGGCTTTTCACATCGTCGAACGTGATTTCGCGTGTGGATAGAAAGTTATCTTTTAAAAAGAGCTGCGCGGCTGTCAGATAGTTGGCAGCACGCAAATATTGGCTGATTGCGTGTTTTTCGTGGTTATTCATATTACCCCCAGTATAGCATGAGCGTTATGGGGCATGTAAAGGCTTGCAAGCTAGGTCATATTATGGCGTGTGTATAGGCGCGGTTAGCAAATGGATTGCACCCTCTTGCATTATCTGAAAGTGTGTCCCATACTATTACCACGCTAATATAAAACAAACATTACGCACATGCAGTACAACACCTACTATCATTCTGCGCGGCGCATAGCGCCGGCACCTAAAAAATCACCTACTAAAGTGTGGCGCCGCGCCCTCGTGCTTGTTGTAATCGGCATCGGCGTGTTAGCCGTGCTGGACTCACGGGCTCCCCACGCTCAAGCCCGTGCTGCTGTCGCGCCAGTTGTACAGTATGCAAAGGCGCAGTCCGTGTGCCTGGACCCCGGCCACGGTGGCAGTGACCCGGGTGCCTCAACAAACGACGGCACAATCACCGAACGGGACATTAACCTGATTGTGGCCAAACGCGTACAGGCAAATTTGCAAAAAGACGGGTATCGGGTGTACATGACCCGCACGACCAACGGCCAAACACTTTCGAACCACGACCGTTACACGTACTGCAACGCCATGCATGCGACAATTTTGGTTTCGATTCACCATAACTATTTCCAAGATAGCAGTGTCGATTATGCGTCTGCCCTATTTTACAAAGACCAAGACCAAGCGCTGGCTGCCGATATTTTAAATAGCGTGGCTACGCGGCTACACCTGCAAAACGACAACATCTCGCAGTTCGACGACGGTGTACTGTCAGAATCTACCATGCCGGCGGCGCTCAGCGAAGGGTTCTTTATTACGAGCGATTACGAATATAGTCAGTTAACAACTGCGGGCTCAACACGGTTAAACGATGAGGCGGATGCCATTACCCAGGGGATTATTACCTACTTTACGCAGCCGATTACAAAGCGGCCGGCCATTAACATGAACCCGCAGCAAATCGAACGCGACGACAGCGGCGCATAGTGCCGCAGCCACCGCGCGGCAGCGTGCTAGTTCCCCGCTGCCTGGTTAATTGGTGTGTTAAACGGCCCCGAGGTTGGCTCGGGCGATTGGTCAAAGTGTTGCTGGTAATAGGTTTCAAGGGTTGCCTGGTTGTAGCTGTTCATGTCGTAGGTGTAGGTCCACGAGGCAAGCTCAATGGGGTACTTGTCGCTTGATTTCGGGAATACCAAGGCCTTAGTTGGCTTAAAATTGGGGTCGGTGTAAGGGGGCACAAACAACGCCTGCAGCTCTTTAATTTGAGCGGCTGGCAGTAGTTTTGGGTTATAGGTAATAATAATGCCGCCGTGTTCTTCGTTATGGATGTATACCTCTGGGGCTATTTCCGAAGTATATACTCCCCAATCGGTTGGCGCCCCCGCATTATTATAGTGCCAACCCGAGCTTGCTGGGTCGGAGTTGTAAGCGGGGTGGCTTTGCCCGCGCGTAATGTGTGTTCGGCCTTGGTCGGGGTGCTGCACGCCCAAAAGCACGGGCGCCGGCTTAGTTTTTTGTACGACAACCAGCGCGCCAATACCGATGACTACCACTGCAACAACTCCAATAACTAGCTTGTTTGACATATGCATTCACTCCACTTTTGTTTATAACAAATGGCCTAAACCAAGTTGATAGTATACGGATTTACAGGGTTGCCGGCAACTATTATTTGCTCGCTATAGTTGGTCGTGGCTGTGCGGCTTGTTCATCATTTTAAGCATCATTGGGCCGCCAGTACGCATAAAGCGCCACACCAGCGCGCCTGCCAGTAGTAGCAGCACGATATTTAACACCGTTGTGTAGTTAAACGATAGGTGCGGTGCAAGTGTAGCGGCACCCCGTGCGGTCGGGGTAAGGCGGAACAGCGCAAATAGCCCCTCGACAACATAGCCGGCAACAACCATCGCCGCGTAAAAGGTCGCCAAAATAAAGCCAGACATTTTGAGTCCATAGTATTTTTTGTAGATAAGCAAAATGGGCACGATAATAAGGTCGGCAAAAATAAAGCTTGCCACGCCGCCAAAGCTTATGCCGCCGTTCCACAGCACAACGGCAAGGGGTATATTGCCAACGGAGCACACAAAGCTGAGCATGGCGATAATTGGCCCAACAATCGGGCCCCAAACCGCGGCCAGTACTGGGTTGCCCGCAAAAAAGAACGATTGCCAAAAATGTTCGGGCACCCACGCGGCCAGTGCGCCGGCAATCAGTAGGCCAATTACGATATCGCTCCAAATCGAAGCCCAGTCCATAACAAAAAAGTGGCTTGTGGCGGTAATGCCCTGTTTTGAAAAGAGCTTTTTTAGCACTGGCGCGTCGCCTTTTATGGCCATATCGTCCATGGCGGCGTGGCCCTCCATGCGGCCGCTTAGCCCTTTGTGTGTTTGCGCTGCGGCGCTTTGGAGTAGCTGTTTTGTCAGGAATTTACGGAACAGCACGCTTAGGGTAAGGATCATCACTATGCCGCCAATAATTTCTGCCAGGGCAAATTGCCACCCAAGCAGCAGCCACGTAATAATGCCGAGTTCTATTACCAGGTTGGTGCTCGCGATTTCGAACGTCATTGCCGCCGCAAAATTGCCGCCCTTACGGAATACCGAACGCGCCATAGCAACGGCCGCGTATGAGCACGAGCTCGAGGCTGCGCCCAGCAAGCTGGCCTTTAACAAAGTTTTTGGAGAGCTGTCTGGCAGCAGCTTGCTCATTTGGTAGTGCGACACCACGGCCTGGATTGCCCCAGAAAGCGCAAAGCCAAGCACGAGTGGCCACAAAATTTGCCAACCCATTGCTAGCGACATCTGCAGTGCGTGAATAATAAACATATGCCCCTACTTACCGGTCGACCGGTTATTCGTTATTTCGTATACCGCCAAAAGTTCATTAATTGCTTGTTCCTGTTGTTTACTACCGGCGGCGGATAGGTTTTCGGTGATATGTGTGCGCAAGTGGTTCTCAACAACCAACTTGTTGAGCGAGCCAAGCGATTTTTGAATGGCTAGCGTTTGCGTAATAATATCCATGCAATAATCTTCGTTTTCAATCATCTTTTCAATGCCCTTTAATTGGCCTTGGATGATTTTGGTACGGTGGAGCGCTCGGCGTTTAATATCAGCTATCATATCTTTAATATATACCCCATGGGGGTATATGGCAAGGGTATCTATTTTAGGCCCGTAGGTGAACACCTAGCATTTGCATGAAATCTTTGAAATCCTTCAATTCAAAAGAGTCTCCAACAACCAGTTTTATGGTTTCTCTAAAACGCTTATCTTGTGTCACAAGCACATTATAATAGGGACTGCATGCATAAGTGTCGGCGTCTACTTTATCAGACGGCAAGATTTTGCGTCTCTCCCCGAGCTCTAATCGTACCTTTGCTTGGTAAAAATCAACATACTGCCAAATGGTCGGGCTATTGCCCTTAGTCGGCGTGAAACCTTTTGGTATAGACGCTTCGTGTAGACCGTGAGGTACACTAGCATTAAGTATCTCATGTACCCAGCCCTGAAGATCGCGATTATTTTCAAACCACCGTTGATATGCTTTGGCACTGTCGTTAAGGGTTTTTCCATCAGTCGAACCTAAATCGGCATAGACTTTTGTTCTTGCGTCTTCTTGTTGTGCTTTGAAATCAATCCCTTCCTGGTAAGCGATATCGTTAATTTTGGCGACGTCCTTCTTGTTGCTAGCTAAAGACGTAATGCACCTCCTCGTGCGTCTATCGAGATATCGTTCGGTGGGCTTCAGCAGTCCCCCACTAGATAACTCTCGGATATATCGCTCTTTCAGGTCTACTAGCCAGTGGTTCTGCACCGCTTCAAATAACAGTTTATTGATTGCTTCAAATTTGCTGGGCTCATTTCTATAAATAGCGAGGATCTCCTGTAATACCGGCAAACTGCAAACAATGTCCCACTTTCCACTGCAAATATTTTCTAATAAAGACCCTCTAGCCTGCCTCAGCTGCCCAGGACTATACCCGTCGTATTCTATAAGGTAATTCCAAATATGTGTATCAAGAAATAGGGTTTTCGTAGCATACTCCTTATCAGGCCGTCTCTATTTTACTGCTTTTCTAAAAAGTATAAAATCACCATAGAAAAAATGTACATCAATACCTCAAATCTACTCGACTCAACGTCGGCGTACATATTCTATGGGCTGGAGGGTTCCGACCAGCGTTCCGCTGGCGCGAAAGTCAGTCAGATGAGCATAGCTCATCTGTGACGTTTCCTTACAGTTTTCCTACGGGTAATCGTCACCCCGAATGTACTCGGCAGAGTCGAGGTACTCGTGAGTTCGAGCCCCCGCTACATTAATCCATAGAAATATCCCGTAGGTTTTATAGCCTACGGGATATTTCTATGGCTGGGGTGGAGGGATTCGAACCCCCGAATGCATGGACCAAAACCATGTGCCTTACCACTTGGCCACACCCCAGTAATTTGGTCAAAAACTATTATACCACACCTTTCACCCTAGTGAACTACGCGCGCAAAGTGATATAGTATAAGCAGATTAATGGAGGGCGTATGGATTTAACCGCGTTGCCAGAATGGCAAAAACTGCAAGAACATAAAGGCGAAATTGGCCAGCGGCATTTACGCGATATTTTTTGGGGTGACGCCACGCGCGCTGAGCGATTTTCGCTGCACGCCGCCGATATTTTTGCCGATTATTCCAAAAACCGTGTCACCGACCAAACGATGGAGCTGCTGTTTGATGTAGCTCGAGCGCGCCAGGTGGAACAACTCCGCGATGCCATGTACGCCGGCGAAAAAATTAACACCACCGAGCAGCGCGCGGTACTTCACACGGCCTTGCGTAATCAGTCAGAGCGGCAAGTCTTTGTCGATGGTCGTGATGTCATGCCCGACGTACGCCGTGTGTTGCAACACATGCGCGAATTTACGGCCCGGGTATGGAACGGTGATTGGCGGGGCTATACGGGCAAGCAAATTACCGATATTGTGAGTATTGGTATCGGTGGCAGCAACCTTGGCCCGGTAATGGTAACCGAGGCTCTACGACATTACGCCACGCCGCACCTTGCCGTGCATTTTGTGTCGAACATTGATGGTACCCAGTTTTCCGAAACCATACGAACGCTTAACCCCGAAACCACCCTATTTGTAGTGGTATCAAAAACCTTTACCACCGATGAAACTATGACCAACGCCGCTACAGCAAAAAAATGGCTGCTTGCTGCGCTGGGTGACGAGCAGGCCGTGGCCAACCATTTTGTGGCAGTCAGCACAAACGCGCAGGCGGTAGCGGCGTTTGGGATTGATACCGCGAATATGTTTGAGTTTTGGGATTGGGTGGGCGGCCGCTATTCCCTTGCAAGCGCCGTGGGGCTTAGTATTATGCTTGCAATTGGCGCCGAACAGTTTGACGAACTGTTGCGTGGCATGTACGCCATGGACGTGCATTTTAAAATCGCGCCGCTTGAACAAAACATGCCAGTTATTTTGGCGCTGGTTGGCATATGGAACACGAACTTTTTGGGTATTAAAACCGAGGCGCTGTTGCCGTACGACCAATACCTGCACCGGTTCCCTGCCTATTTTCAGCAAGGTAACATGGAAAGTAACGGCAAATCAGTGACAAAAACAGGCCAATTTATTACCGATTATTCGACTGGTCCGATTGTATGGGGCGAGCCGGGCACAAACGGACAGCACGCGTTTTACCAGCTTATCCACCAGGGTACTGATATGGTCGCCTGTGATTTTATTGGTTTTGCGCAGTCGCTCAATAATCCCGACGGCATGGAAACGCACCACCGTAAATTAACCGCCAATATGTTCGCTCAGGCCCAGGCGCTCGCCTTTGGCAAAACGCCCGACGAAGTGCGTGCCGAAGGCGTGCCTGCGGAACTAGTAAACCATAAAGTGTTCCACGGTAACCGCCCAAGCAATACCCTGCTGCTGCCAAAGCTTACCCCCTACACGTTGGGCCAGCTTATTGCTTTGTATGAGCATAAAATCTTTGTACAGGGCGCTATATGGGGCATTAATTCGTTTGACCAATGGGGCGTCGAGCTTGGCAAAAAACTCGCCAAAGATATTGATACAACACTGCAAAACGTTGATAGCCTTGAACCATATGATCAATCAACCCGTGCGTTGATTGCCGCCTGGCGCCAGCTGCAGTAAAAGCCGTGGGGCGTTATAATGGGCAGCATGACATCAGTCTTTGACGTAATCGTTCACCGTATGCTGCGTGTCGCATACACGCTTAACGTGCGTTACAAACGTATTTTGCCTGGCGCCAAAGTAACCTATGTGTTTATCCACGGGCTTGGTGATACCGCTGATTTATGGGCGGGCACTATTGGCGAGCTCCCCCATAACGTGAACTATATTGCAATGGATTTGGTTGGCTTTGGCGACTCACCCAAACCCGCGTGGGCGCGTTACGACGCAAAAATGCAGGCACGGAGCGTGCTGCAAACTTGCCTGGCAAGCGGTATATTCGGCCCCGTTACAGTTGTGGGGCACTCGCTTGGGGCGCTCGTGGCGGTTGAATTTGCCCGCCGGTACCCATTGGCGGTACGCCGGCTAATTTTGTGTTCACCGCCGATTTACGATACCCAGCCCGGTCGGGCGGCGCGGCAGCTCCAGCAGAATGCGCTGCACAGAATTTACGGTGAACTTGCAAAAAACCCAAAACTGATTATGAACGCCTACGCATTTGGCAAAAAGCTGCGCCTCATTAACCAAAGTTTTCAGGTAACGCCCGAAACGTTGCCGGCATTTTTGGCGAGTTTACAAACAAGCATTATGAACCAGGACACTATTCAGCACATTGAACGAATCCACGTGCCGATTGTGATTATTGATGGTCAGTTCGATGTACTCACGATCAATAGCATTTTAAAACAAATTGCAAAACGGCATAAAAACATGCGGCTTATAACTATCCCCGCAGCCCACGTGATTATGGGCCGGTATCAAAAACAATTGGTGAGCCTGTTGCGCGAACAGCTGCAATAAAAGAGAAACACCTTCAGGGGGCTAAAGGTGTTTGCTCGAGGTAGGGGTATAAAGTAAGGTGCGGGGCGCTTTCGCACGCGCCTGATGCTAGTTAACAGTATGCAGCACCCTATGGACTTACACTGTGAACAATGTTACAAAATATTATTTCCGTGTTTTTTTAAGGGGTAAGCTACTGAGTCTCGCAAGAATCGCGAGCCCATCTTCCATGCGGTCAACCTGGTACTTGGCGTGCGTGATGCCAGGCCCGATTTTGATGCTGTCGGCGTGGGCTGGCAAAGCTTCGAACATCTGCTCGTCGGTGTAATCATCGCCAATCGCTAAAATAAAATCGCTTGGATAGCGGTCGCTAAACTCGTGCGCCACCACGCCTTTGTGCAAATGTTTTGGTTTGACTTCAATTATTTTTTTACCGTTATAAATCCCAATATCAGTACCCTCGGCAATACGCTGCAGCTCGAGCCGGAGTTCCCCGTTACGCACAAACGCGAGCTCGGGGTTCACGCGCCGGTAGTGCCATACCACGCTAAACTCCTTGTTATCAATCAGCGAACCGGCGGTGCGGGGCGCGAATTTTTTCATAACGCGGAGGTAGGGCCGCTTGTCAAACGAACTGTCCGTTTTTTGCCATTCGCCATGGTCTTTTATCCATGCGCCGTGTTCCGCCACAAGGCTGATTCGCGAAAAGCCACCAAACCAGCGCTCGATTACATCTTTTGTCCGCCCGCTGGTAATCACGATTTTTGTATTTGGTTGGTCGTGCAAGCGGCTAATAAGCGCCATTAGCTCGGCGTCGGGCTGGGCGGCAAGGGGCCCCGGCGTGCTGGTAAACGTTTTGAGCGTGCCGTCGTAATCTAGGAGCAGCAGGCGCAAATTGGCCCGGCGGTACCGGCGCAACAGGGCTTCGGTAGCGCTCGGGCTAATACGTTTTCTAAAGTGGCCTTTGTGTGCCGCGGCTGCTTTTTTGAGGTCCGTAGTAAAATCAGCGCCCCACCGCTGCACGCTGTATTCCCTTACGCGTTTTTGCATGCGTCGCAGGCGGCTGCGTTGTTCGGACTTTGGCATGGCGAGGGCGCTTAGTATCGCATCGGCAATCTGCTGGGTGTTATTAGGGTTAACCTGCACGGCGTCAATTAACTCGTCGGCCGCGCCAATTGTTTCACTTAAAATAAGCACACCAGCGCGGTTTTCTTTGCACGCAATGTATTCCTTGGCAACAAGGTTCATGCCGTCACGCAAGGGTGTAATGAGTGCAATTTCAGAGCGGTGGTACAGTGGCGCGAGCACTGAAAAGTCAAGGGTTTTATATAGGTAAATAATCGGTGTCCATTCGGCAGTGCTATACATGCCATTAATGCGCCCAACCATTAATTCAACCTCGTTGCGGAGATCTTTGTACGCGGCAACCTCGGTGCGGCTTGGCGACTCGACCATATACAGGGTTGCTTTGCCTCGGTATTCAGGGTGCTGTTGCAAAAATAGTTCGAACCCCCGCATACGCTCAATAATTCCCTTTGAATAATCAAGCCGGTCGACTGCAACAATAAGCTTTTGCCCTGCGTAACGGTGTTCAAGTGCGGCAAGCTCTTTTTGGGCGGGTTTACTATAGAGCTCGGTTGTAAAGCGCGCGTAGTCAATACCAATTGGGTAGGTGTCAACCTTTACCAGGCGGCCGTCGTATTCGATTGTGCCGCTGTTTGCATGCGCGCCAATAAGCCGTTCGGCGCTGCTGATAAAATGCCGGGCATAGTCGTATATGTGGAACCCTACAAGGTCAGCGCCAAGTAGGCCCCTAATCAGCTCGTTCCGTTCGGGGATTTGACGGAATAACTCGTATGATGGAAACGGCGTGTGCAAAAAGAAGCCGATTTTTGCGTCCGGGAGCACACGGCGTATAAGGGTCGGCAACAGCATCAGGTGGTAATCGTTTACCCATATCGTGCTGCCACGTTCGGCAAAACTTTCGATGGCCTGTAAGTAAAGTTGGTTGACTTCTTTATACGCGTGCCAGTAGCAAGCTTGGTAGTTGGCCTTGCCAGGAAAGTAGTGGAACAGCGGCCATAACGTGTCGTTTGAATAGCCTTCGTAAAAATCGGCAATTTGCTGCTTAGTTTGGAATACGGGCACATAACCGTAGGTGTCAACTAAGTGGTTGGTGATTTCTTCTCGCTCACGTTCGGTAATGTCTTCGAGCGCAATGCCAGGCCAGCCAATCCATAGGTTGCCAGCGTCACCACCTAGTGATTGAATCGCCGTGCCAAGGCCCCCGCTTGTGTGGTCATAGGTGAGGCCCCCGTTGCTGTCGCGCCCGATACTAATTGGTAGGCGGTTGGAAACAACAATAATAGGATCCATATGTGTTCTATATTATAAGAGGTAGCTTTGTTGACAGCTGTGAAATATATCACTAAAATAAGCGCATGAGCTCCCCCTTTTTCCGTAGTGCAAAGGGCTATAACAAAAATAGTTTTAAAAACGATATCATTGCCGGATTGGTAGTGACTGCTATCGCCATCCCCGAAGCCATGGGTATCGCAACCTTGGCGGGCGTGCCGGTGCAAATGGGCCTATACAGTTTGGTGTTCGCGCCACTCGCTTTTGCGCTTTTTGGGGCAAGCCGTCGGCTTGTCGTGGGCGCCGATAGTGCCACCGCCGTGCTGATTGCCAGCGGCGCAACCGCGCTTGCGGTCGTCGGGAGCGCGGGGTATACCAATATCGTTTTAGTACTTGGACTTATGAGTGCCGCGATGTTGGCGCTCATGGTGGTGTTCAAGTTGACATTTTTGTCAGACCTCATTTCACGGCCTGTGATGGTAGGCTTTTTGGCCGGTGTTGGTGTGCAGCTTATGTCAATCAAGCTGCCAGAAATGCTCGGGCTACGGGTACAGGGCTCGCCATTGTATGTTGTGGCGCATACCTTTACGCTTTTTGACCACGTCAACGGTTTAGCGGTCAGTGTTGCCGTATTTATGGTAGGCGCAATGGTGCTGCTCCGCCAGTCGCGTGTACCCGGCGCGCTAGTGAGCCTACTGGGTTCGGCGGCCGTTGCATACTTTTTTGGCATAGCCGGCAAAGGGGTGGCAATGGTTGGCGGGCTACCGGTGGGCTTGCCTACTTTTATGGTACCGAGCGTGCCGGCAAATGTGTTTGTGCCCCTGCTGCCGGTTGCCGCTTCGATGGCGCTTGTCATAGTGGCACAAAGCACGGCCGTAATTAGGGGCGATGCAGCCGAACATGACGAGCAGACTGATATCACACGCGATATGGCCGCGCTAAGTATCGCTGGTGTCGTGTCATCGCTTACCCATGGGCTCGCTATTAATGGGAGCCCGCCCAGGACTGCTGCGGCTGACATATCGGGCATGCGTTCGCAGGTAGCTGGCGTGGTCATGGCGGTTGCCACGGGCCTGCTGTTAGTTATTGCCGGTGGTATTTTTGCGTATGTGCCGGTGGCATCACTCGCCGCCATTGTGTTTATTATGGGCTTCCACTTAATCCGGGTGCGCGAACTCTGGTATTTAGCGCGCCACGAACTCGCTGAATTTACAATTGCCCTTTTGGCGCTACTAGGTGTACTCATTTTTGGCGTATTTAGTGGCATTGTGATTGCGGTGACGGCCAGCCTAATTGAGCGTTTACGGCGCGAATACCACCCGAGCGACGGCATACTGCTGCGCGATGGCCACCTGAGTACATGGGCCGCGGAGCGTGCCGTGGGCCTGCAACCTATCCCAGATGACATGCTCGTATTTGGTTTTGACGCGAGCCTATTTTTTGAAAACGTACATTATTTCAGCCAACGGCTGCGTCGTGCGATCCGTGGTGCCAAAAAGCCGCTCCGGCGCGTTATTATCGATACGAGCGCCATGGACGATATCGACTATACTGCGGTCGAACACCTAAAGGAGGTGTATCGGCACTTAAGCCTTGACGGCATTCGGCTTGGGTTTTCGCACGTATCACCGCACCTTATGCGACAGTTCGAAAGCTATGGGGTTGTCGATTTGGTCGGCCGTGAGCATATGTTCCCCACGCTTCGTTCGGCGCTTGAGTACACGCCCCGTAAGGCGCAAACAGTCAGTGAGCGCGTGGAGGCGCTTAAGCTGTCGCAAGATAGTTACGTGGTGGTTGGTGGCGCCGTTATGGACGCACTGAACTTGCGTGAAAGCGCAACCATTGACATTGTTGTTTCGGGCGACGTGTTCGCGCGGTTCGCCACGCAACGCGGTTGGTCGGCACTGTCGCATGGTACAAACAAAACAATTTACACAAAAAATGGTATAGGTATTATGCGCAGCTGGGCTGGTCGCTCGCTTGGCACAATCCGCAGGGGTGGCACATTCACAAAAGACGGCGTCACGTATATGGGTATCCCGCAGCTTATTGCGTGCAAGCAGCACCTTGGGCGGCGCAAGGACCAGTCAGATATTACTTTATTGCACGCACAGCTAACGCGCGAACGTATGCACGCTTAGGCGCGACCAGTCAGTGCGATGTGGCCATGGAACGTCAGGCCGGCAATGTCGTGCTCGTGTGTAGGCGCGTGTTTAAAAATGCCCGAAGCTACGGCAAAAATACGGCACGCATTGTCGCTCCCTTGCATGCGCCGGGCTTCAAGGGTCGACTTTTCGCGCTCATTGTCGCCCATGCTGCACATGTCCATCACAGGTTCTGGCGTGCCAATTACGTATACATGGTAGGCCGCGCCATGGTGGTAGGTGCACGAAAGATTGTTTGACCGCATAACGGCAAGGGGCTGATGGGCCGCATGTACGCCGTGCTGGTGCAAGAAATTTTGGAGTGCAATGTAGTCGGGCGTATTGCCGTGCGCACTACAATGCGCGGCGGCGTGGAACAAGGTTTCGCTCGTTCCGTGGGCTGGCAGCCAGATTTCTTGAACCGTTATCATACCGCCTATTGTAATGCATAAGCGGGTTGCAGTACACTGGGGCTAATATGACAACAAAACCACAACGTACTACCGCTCGCAAAAAAAGTACTACCACAGGTGTGGCAGCTAAAAAGCCCACCGCAGCACGGGTGCGAAAAGCCGCAAAAAACAAAGTCGATTATTACCCGAACCGCATGACCTTTTGGGTCTCGGCGGCGGCTGGTTCGATTATTGTGCTCATTGCGGTCATTATTGCCTACAATAAATAACAATCAGTGTACGCCAATAACCCCCAGGCCACGTGCTTGTCGGGGTTATTTTTTTTGTGGCAAAAACGCCCGCAGTAGGTTGCGGTTGTATTCAATCGCGCCCGACTGGAACACGCGTATGGCGGCCCACATTACAATGGCTGCGCTTACCGAAAGTATGGCAATCACAATGGTCGTGTCCGTAGCAGATAAATTGCCAATGGCGTTCCGTAGCAGCGCCGGAATTGGTGCTGTGAACGGAAAGAACGTAAGAAACCGAACGAGCGGGCTATTGGGCGTCGAAATGAATAAGCTTGCCGCATAGAGCGGGCCAAAAATCAGTATCATGACGACGCCAAGGTAGCCACCGGCTTCTTTTGCCGTAGGCGAAGCCGCACCGATTGCCACGAGCAAGCCAGTAAATAGCAAAAAGCTTGCGGCAAAAATTATAAACCCACTCGCAATACGTATGGGGTTGAGCGGCAGGTTGGTTAGGTCGATACTGGGGAGTGATAAGCGGTCTTTAAGCAGTAAATAGCCGGTTATAACGGGCGCCAAAAAGATAAACGCTTGCACCACGGCAAGACTAATAAGCGATAAGACTTTGCCAATAATGAGCGTCCGCGCCTTTACGGTGGTGAGTATCATTTCGATGACACGATTTTCTTTTTCTTCGGTCGTGCTGGTGAGCATCTGGTTGCCAAACATGGCGAGCAAAAAGTAAAACAGCACCAAAAATACCCCAGGAGCCAACGCTTCCTTGAGACTGTCGTAGGGCGCGCCGTTGCGATAGGTACTGACGTTTGATTGCACTTTACCGCTTAAAACTGCGGCGGCGGCGGCCCCCACCCGGCTACTTACGGCTTGGGTAAGCAGCGCCTGGGCGACTGTCGCGTATTTGCCGTTATCAAATATGCCGACATCTTTGGCGTAAATTTCGATTTTACCACTCGCAAGGTCGGCTGGGTAGTAAAAGTAGGCATCAACTACACCGCGTTTAACGTCGTTAATGCCGGCTTGTTTTGACACCGGTACCGTGGCTTTTAGCGCCGCCAAGACACTTGGCTTGATAAGCCCGGATTTATCGGTCACTTCTAGGCTAAAGGTCGCATTTTTCATTTTTTGAGCGGCGTCTTGGGTGGTGCGGTTGCTCGCAACAACAATACCTAAAATTGCGGCCATTATAAGG
>JAJXWT010000014.1 GCA_021781475.1 bacterium | reverse complement strand
GGCGTGAGCTGGAAGCGATTTCTGAAGTTACTGCCGACGCACTTGCCCTATATTTTTGTAGCGGCGCAAAGCTTAACCGGTGCAAGGGAGTCACGCCAAGCCGTTCAATCGCCGCCCGGTGCGCCGCCACCCCATACCCTGCGTGTGATTTAAAATTATAGCCCGGGTGAATAGTATCCTGCTCCGCCATATAATCATCGCGCGCTACCTTGGCAATCACGCTCGCCGCGCTTACACTCGGCACCAGTAAGTCGCCTTTTGGCACGCACGTGACGTATTTTCCTTTACCTGTTTCCGCCAAAAAGTTAACCGTACCATCGATGATAATTTCGCTGTATGGCGCTTTGATCTGCTCCACCGCCCGCCGGGTGGCAAGTTTTAACGCTTCGCTCATGCCAATTCTATCGAGTTCGTGCGCCGTCACCCAGCCGAGCGCCCAGGCCACTGCCTGTTCTTTAATAATCGGCACCAGCGCTTCACGCCGTTTTTTTGTCAGTTTTTTGCTATCCGTTAAGCCGGGGATTGGCGCGCCACCCAGAATAACAGCGCCCACCACCAACGGCCCCGCCCACGGCCCGCGGCCAACCTCATCAATCCCCAATATCATGTTACTCATTATATGCGATAGCGAACTATAACAAAAACCCCGGTACAGTACCGGGGTTTGAATTTTAATGCAGATTTTACGCGTCTTCGTGGCGGGCGGCGACTTCAGCCTGCTTTGCTTCGAGTTCGGCTTCAGCAGCAGCCTTTTCAGCAGCCTTAGCCTCAGCTTCAGCGGCTTTTTCGGCCTTAATGCGCTCGGCTTCTTCTTCGGCATGCACGTCGCGGACACTATTTACAGCTTCGCGGTCAAACTGAACGCTGGTAAGGCGAGCGCCCTTACCGCTACGCTGGCGCAAGTAGCTTAGGAAATTGCGGCGGACCTTGCTGCGGCGGACAATTTCGACCTTTTCAACTAATGGGCTGTGCAGCAAAAAGCTTTTTTCGACACCAACGCCACTCGCGACCTTGCGGACGGTAATGCGGCTGGTGTGCTGGCCTTTGTTGTCAGTGCGAATCACCACACCTTCGAACATCTGGATACGCTCTTTGTTACCTTCTTTAATCTTTTGGTACACTTTTACAGTGTCACCACTACGGACATCGACAACCTGAGCCTTTTTTTGCTCGTTGTTTACTTTTTGGATAAGTTCAAAGCTCATTTTACTCTCGCCTTTTACAATTTATATTGACAATCAACTATCAACTTTATCAGATAATTGTCATAATTTCAAGATAGAAGTTAGTGCGGTGCGGTGGGGGCGCTGGCACACCCCCACCGCACCTACAAACTAGACCGGAGCACGGTACAAAACCAGCTCATTACCCCGTCACCGGTGAGTGACAGCCCGGCAAACGCGAACGGTAGTCTGTTGCATAACAGCCTATACCACGCGCATAACTTCGTCAAGCGTGGTTTCGCCACGCAGCGCTGCCAGCACTCCAGCTTGCTCGAGCGTTAGCATTCCATTGGCGCGCGCCGCCTTTTCGACAGCCTCCATATTAACATCGGCAATGTCGCCACGAATAAACTTTTGAATCTCCTCATCTACTACCAGCTGCTCCATAATGTTCATACGGCCGCTGTAGCCAAAGGGATGTTCATCGCTACTTACGGGCTTATATAATTTGAAATTATCTAAGTCGGGCACGTCAATGCCATCGGGTACGTCACTAAGCACAGTGCGCACGTATTTTTTGGTCGCATCGTCCGGTTCGTACGCCTCTTTGGTATCGTCCGCTAGGCGCCGAACCAGCCGCTGCGCAATCACTAGGCGGATTGCGCTACTAAAAATCGGGTTAATGCCAATTAAATCAACCATGCGAGCAAATGCCGCCGCGGCCGTATTGGCATGAAAGCTACTAAGCACTAGGTGACCAGTGATACTGGCCTGAATTGCCGTCCGGGCGGTTTCTTGGTCGCGAATTTCGCCAACCATCACCACATCGGGGTCAAGGCGCAACACGGCCCGTAGGCCTTCGCCAAACGTTTTGCCGTTGGTAGTGTCGATAGGAATCTGCATAACCCCTGTTAGGCCATATTCAATCGGGTCCTCGAGTGTTATCAGCTTGCGCTCGGGTGTATTCAGGGCATTAAGCATGCTATACAGCGTGGTTGATTTACCACTGCCGGTTGGCCCCACCATAAGCACGAGCCCACGTGGGCGGTGAATAATTTCGTCGATACGCGCCCGGTATTCCGGGGAAATATTTAAATGGTCAAGGTTGAGCAACGCCTCGTCAAAGTTAAACAAACGCAGCACTGCATCTTGGCCATACAGCGTCGGCGAAGTCTCGACGCGGATATTCAGCACGTGCGTCGTGCCATCATCGGCGTGGATGTCCACCTGCATGTGGCCGCTTTGCGCGTCGGCCGCGGCAGTCGACACGCCACCGCGGCTTGCAAGCTCGCCCTGAATCACGCGGTAACGATCTTTATCTAGGTGCGCTACCGGGTGCAGCGCGCCATCTATACGCATGCGGATTCGGATATTATCGCGCATATTTTCAATGTGGATGTCGCTCGCCTGCAACTTGTCGGCCTGGGTAATCAAAAAGGTAAACAGCGCCTCGCTCCCAACAGAATTCAGTGTTTTGCTGACCTGCGCAATAGTGTCGCTGTCGCCTTCTTTTGCAATAGTAATATCGTCGTAGATCACCTTTTTAGGCGGGTCAAAGCGGTCCATGAGCACCTTATAGGCAGACGCGCTAATAAGGTTAAACTGCACCTGCAAGCCAGTGTCGTTATAATCGTGCTGCAGCTTATCCATCACACTTTGGGGTGTTTGGCTTGTAACCCCAAACTGATACACCACGTCTTGGCTGCCTTTGACTATCGGCACCATGCGGTTTTTGTGCATGTCCGCCACTTCCATAACATTCATGGCGAGGGGCAAGTTTTGCTCAATATCGCGTAAATCTAGGTATTGCAGCCCTAAAATTGCTGCCCGCTGCTTGGTCGCCTGCTCGTCATGCTCGCGGCGCTTTAGCTGAATTTCTTCTTCATCCATTACTTTTAGTGTAGCAAACTGCTTGTGTTTTTTATAGTGGTAGAATAGGTAGAGTGCCAGAAATTATACTATTGCTGCATAATATTCGCTCAACCCACAACGTGGGCTCAATTTTTCGTACCGCCGAAGGTTTTGGTATACGCAAGATTATTTTAAGTGGCTACACGCCCTACCCGACCCTGCCGGGCGACACTCGCTTGCCGCATATCCGCGAAAAGCTCACCAACCAGATCCATAAAACGGCCCTTGGTGCTGAAACAATGGTGCCGTTTGAATACACCGACACGCTACAGCTGGGCACGCTACAGCTAGCAGGTTACCGTGTGGTCGGGTTAGAACAATCACCCCGCTCGGTGCTACTTGCCGATTACGTGGCCCCCCAAAAAATCGCCCTGTTACTCGGCGAAGAAGTCCATGGCATTGAGCCAGCGCTGCTCGACCAGTGCCAAGACATTATTGAAATCCCCATGCGCGGCAAAAAGGAATCGTTTAACGTGAGCGTTGCCGCAGCAATAGCCATGTACGCGTTAAGCCGGCTCTAACCCGTACACTCACCGTAAATTGACTTAACCCATGCTATCTGTTATTTTATACATGTCGCACGGAGCTTTAGGTAACACTAAAATATTCCCGCACCTTTGAAAGTAGGCGATATGGACACAAGCACAGCAGTTGTGAAGGTGCTCGACATGCCCCTGATGGTGGAAATTGGCGTGGGGCTCGTGGTGCTCGCCACGTACCTTTACGCGTTCGGGCTCATCAAACCCGCACTCGTTGTCCACGCGGCCGGGCTTGCGCCACTCACGTTTTTAGCAACCGTATGGTACCACGTGCTGTACGGCGCAAACGTGACCGACCCAGGCATCGGCCACTACGGCTTTTGGGCCGACGTATGGGCGATTGTGGTGCTTGTGTGGGCGCCATTCACTGTACGCCCACAGAGAAAGTAGAGCCCTGGCTCGCTAAAACCCTCACCGATTCGGCATTCAACGACCCTTACAGGCCGCCAATGCCTGGAGTCGCTGAATGGCGTTTTAGCGAGCCGTTTTAGTAGTCAAAATTAGGTACGTGTTTACTTGCTATTGACATTGCTTATGTTTTTTGCTATAATATATATGTTTTATTAGCACCTCCGAAGATAGGATTGAGAATGACCTTTTCGCCAGACGGCATGCGCTGGATCACTGGCCAGCCGACCCAGAAGCGGCGCTTTTGGCAAACCAACCGCGCAGAGACGCCCAAGAGCTACCCTGTGATGCTTAGCCCGTTGAACGACATGGTTTACCATTCGGTGCCAGATGTCGATTACGCCGACGTTCGCAGGTTGATGAATAAACACGCGAAGGTTATCGACACCTTCCTGAAAAAGAACGGTATCCTCAATCCGTTGGGCGGATCCGATCGCGCCTTGCGCGAGGAAGCAAAAGCGCTTGTCAGGGCCATTTACGAAAAGGAGGCAGCGTTCGCGGAGCAATGAAACACCCCACACCCACAGCGACCAGTTTGGTAGCTGTGGGTGGTTTCATTTTTAGGGTATTATTTAAGGCTGACGCAATCTTCGCCCAGCACTTTTACCAGGCGACCCATTAGTTCTGTGTCACTATCGATTCTAAAGGGCATGCGGATCGCCTTGTTTTTGTCGGCACCGAGTACCATTACAACATTTGATTGCCCAGGGTACAGGCTGCATATTTTTTTAAATTCTAACAGCTTATCGGTGTCGTTGGGGTCCTTAATATGCACATATAATTCGGGCAATTTTGCGAGCGGCTTGACTACTGCCGGGGCCGTAGCGACCGTGGCGCGCACCGTAGTTTGGCCACCGGTTGCCTTTTTGCGGTATACTTTGGCCGTGCCAGTGGGCGACTGCATTTTACGACCGGTTGATTCGTAAGTCGCGAGCTCACGGTCGGTCACAATATCAATTTCATCGGCGATCATTTTAGCGTCA
Source organism: bacterium (assembly GCA_021781475.1). Taxonomy (GTDB): domain Bacteria; phylum Patescibacteriota; class Saccharimonadia; order Saccharimonadales; family Saccharimonadaceae; genus Saccharimonas. Next base: position 18,258 of record JAJXWT010000014.1, on the reverse strand, counting down.
GTCAGCGTGTTACCATCCTTATCGCGGGCACTAATTTTACCCGTTACCTTAACGACCACATCTTGCGCTAACCGTTGGCCAATTTGTTCATACAGGTTCGGGAATACAATCACTTCGCTTTCGCCCGTTTTGTCCTCAAGCCCCACGAATGCCATTTTGGTGCCACTTTTTGTAATAATGGTGCGCAAAGTGGTAATAAGACCGCCAATCGTAACTTTTTGGCCATCAATCGTTGGCGTGACATTTTTAAGCGGAATCACCTGCTCTTCAAAAAAGGCGTCAAAGTTGTCGAGCGGGTGCGCACTAATGTACAAACCCAATAGTTCGCGCTCCCACATTAGCTTTTCTTTGTCGGTATACTTGGCCGGGGCAGTTTTAAGCTCCATGGTTGGCTGCATATCGCTACCGGCGCCAATCATGCCAAACAAATCAGTTTGGCCGCTTAGGGCCTCCTTTTGCAGCTTGCTCGCAAACCCTAAAATGTTTTCAAGGTTAAATAAAATGTCGCTGCGCTCACCAAGCTCGTCAAACGCGCCACTTTTGATTAAGCTTTCCCATACTTTTTTGTTGCACCGGCTCGTGCTCACGCGCTTTGCAAAATCTTCGATGCTCTTAAATTTACCGTCGGCATCGCGGGCACGGATAATTTCTTCGACTGCGCCCACGCCAACCCCCTTAACCGCGGCCATGCCAAAGCGAATTTCGTTTTCGTTTGGCACCACGGCAAATTCAACGTAACTTTCGTTAACGTCTGGGTTTAGCACCTTAATGCCCATGTGCTTGCACTCGGTAATTTCAATCGCCAAGCGGTCGATATCATCGGCGTCGCTGGTCATAACGGCTGCCATAAAGGCGTCGGGGTAATGCGCCTTTAGGTACGCGGTCCAATAGGCAATTAAGGCATAGCACGCCGCGTGGCTTTTGTTAAAACAGTAGTTCGCGAATTCTTCGAGCTGCGCCCAAAATGTTTCGGCGACCTCTTTGGTGGCGCCACCATGCGAAACCGCTCCCTCCACAAATTCAACCTTTACCTTGCGCATAAGATCAATTTTCTTTTTACCGACTGCTTTACGCAGCGTATCAGCCTGGCCACCGGTGAACCCGCACCATTCCTTACTAATCTGCATAAACTGCTCTTGATACACCAAAATACCGTAGGTGTTTTCGAGGGCATTTTTCATGCCATCGTGCAGGTAGGTGATTTCCTCTTGCCCATGTTTACGGCGAATAAAGCTGTCAATAAACTGCATCGGGCCTGGGCGGTACAAGGCCACCATAGCAATGATATCTTCGAACCGGGTTGGTTTTAGATCTTTTAGATAGCGTTTCATGCCCGCGGATTCAAGCTGGAACACACCGGTGGTATCGCCACGCTGGAACAACTTATAGGTCGCCTCGTCGTCGAGCGGCAGGCTACTCAGGTCGATTTTAGTGCCATACACCCTGCGAATAATACGCATGGCATTGTTAATGATTGTCAGGTTGCTAAGGCCCAAAAAGTCCATTTTAAGCAGACCAAGCTCTTCCACCTGCCCCATTGGGAACTGGGTCGCTACCACGCCCTTTTGCGCCTGCTCAAGCGGCAAATATTTCACTAAGTCATCGGGCGCAATCACAACACCACAGGCATGCACACCGTGGCTGCGGATAGTGCCTTCAAGCCGAATCGCGTAATCAAACACTTCTTTGGCGGTTGGGTTGGTGTCGTATTCATTTTTTAGGTCATGGTCTTCTTTGACGCTGACTTTGAGCGGAATGTGCCGGCCCTGCACGGGCTGAGGAATCATTTTGCTTAGGCGATCGGCCTCGCTGTAAGGCACCTGCAACACACGCGCCACATCGCGCACCGCGGCACGCGCGGCCATTTTGCCAAAGGTCATAATGTTGCTCACCCGGGCCTCGCCGTATTTTTCGGCACAATATTGCACCACTTCATCGCGGCGTGTGTCCTGAATATCAACATCGATATCGGGCATGCTAATGCGGTCGGGGTTCAAAAAGCGCTCAAACAGCAGGCCATACTTTAACGGGTCAAGGTCGGTAATCCGGAGCGAAAACGCAATAATACTACCAGCGGCGCTCCCACGCCCTGGACCAAACACAATCCCCTTACTTTTGCCCCAGTTAATAAAATCCTGCACGATCAAAAAATATCCGTTATAGCCCATGCGGTTGACCACTTCGAATTCCATGTCAGCGCGCTCAAGCACTTCTTTAGCGAGCGTGGGGCGGATATCCTTCATGGTTAAAGGCTCAACTTCGGCCTCGGTTTTGCCGTTGTAGCGGCGCGCGAGCCCACGGTACACCAGGTTATCAAGCAGTTCTTTTTCACTCATGCCTTTTGGCGTTGGAAACGTTGGGATTAAAATCCGGCCAAGCTCAATTTCAAGGTCGCACCTGTCGGCAACCGCTTTGGTGTTGGTAATAAGCTCTGGGTGCTCGGTGCCCCAGCGCGCAATTATATCCTTTGGATCAGTTAAGTGCAGCTCGACATTTTTAAGGCTCATGCGGTTGGTGTCGCTAAGGTAGCTGCCCGTACCAACACACAGCAAAATTTCATGGGCTTCTTGGTCGGCGTGCGTTAAGTAGTGACCATCGCAGGTCACCACACACTGGATATCAAGTTCTTTGCTAAGCTTTAACAGCCTTTCGTTCACCTTACCCTGTTCGTCCCAGTGGGTTGGCGCATCAGGGTGGCCGTGATCTTGTAGCTCTAGGTAATAGCGGTCGCCAAACACGCTTTTATACCACTGGGCAATGCGCTTAGCCTCTACATAGTTATCAATCCGTAGGCTTTCGCCCAGTTCACCACTGGCGCAGCCGCTTAATACAATTAAGCCTTCGTTATACCTTTCCAAAATTTCGTGGTCCATACGCGGCTTATAGTACATGCCCTCAAGGTTTGCGGTGGTGCTGAGCTGCATAAGGTTTTGCCAACCCTGGTGGTTCATCGCAATAATTGTCAAGTGGTAGCGTGCTTTGTCTTTAGCCGGGTCCCTGTCGTGCCGACTGCGGGCAGCAACGTAGGCCTCAATACCAAGCAGCGGCTTAATGCCGGCGTCCTTGGCGAGTTTATAGTATTCGAGCGTGCCGCTCATGGTGCCATGGTCGGTCACCGCTGCCGCCTCCATGCCGAACTCCTTTACTTTATCGACTAACTCGTCCATTTTAGTCAGGCCATCAAGTAGTGAATGGTGTGTATGATTATGCAGATGAACAAAGTCGCTTGGCTGCAGCGACATGCTAACAGATTGTTTTTGGTTCACCTCACTCCCCATGTCTATACGTATTATAACAACGTTTAGACACTTAATTTGTAGTAATATTTACGGTTATGGTTATCTACCACTAAAATCCCCCGTACTATCGGGGGGATATTAGCCAAGTGGGATGCGTTCAGTTAAACGCAATACTTTTAACGGTTGCTAGCCCTTTTTATGACCGTCGGTCTTTTCGCGGTCGAGTTCTGCTTTGGCGCTGGCGGCAGCGCGCTTTACCCTATCGGCGTAATCATCAAATGTCGATTTGGCGCCTTTGAGGTGTTCGTCCGCGTGACCGCGTGCCTCACCATACACCTGCTGGCCTTTCACCTTTGCGTCGGCAATGGCACTATCGGCTTTTTGCTTGGCCCCGTTTGCGCGTGCCTTTAGCTCGGCCCGGGTCTCTTTGCCGCTTTTTGGGGCCGTGAGCAACCCAGCCGCTACCCCAATAATCGCGCCAAATATTGCGCCAACAGCGAATTTACCTTTGCTCATATAACCTCCTATTTATTCCTTAACTTTTTAATAAACTTGCCGATAAACCGGCTTAGGTAGAGTGGGCTAGTGACATTGCTCATATTGGTTGCTGTTTTTGCAACCTTAGTGACAGCCGTTTTGGCGTTTTCGGCGATCGATTGGATCTGCCGCGTTAAGCGAATCACAATAATAGTCAGTACAATACCGGCAACTAAAAAGATAGCCAAAAATATCGCCAAGACTACTACTAGTATCTGAAACCAATCCATGTCTGCTTGCTCCTCTCATGAATTACTATACTTTGATTGTACCCCATATAGTGTGAAATGGTTCACTAAAATTAGTTATCAACTGTGTCGGTATCCAGCACGCCAGGGATAGCCTTGCGGACATCGTCAGCGTAATCTTCGCTATCAAGCACATACTTTAGGTGCGCCAAAAAGTAGTTTTTTGGATCGCCCGTTGTTACCCATTGACCACGCGTTGTCTCCACGTACACGTCGCCGTCGGCAGCCATTTTTGTAATGGCGTCAACCGTCCACAGCTCGTTATCGAGCCCCTCGTTCCCCGGTTTGAGATAGTTAAAAATATCTGTCGTGACGAGGTAACGACCATACGACGCGAGTGTCGAAGGCGTGTTGTCGACAGATGGCTTTTCGACGATATTATCAAGCTTGTCACCATCTTTCAGCGAAATAATGCCATACTTATTCACCACGCTCGGGTCTACCTGTTGGGCCATAATAATACCCTTTGCGTCGGGGTGCTGTTCGTACGCCTCAATCATCGTTTTAGCATCGGACACGCCAAACACCACGTCATCGCTATACAGCACCAAAAAGGCCTCATCGTCGCCAAAATAATCGCGGGCACTCGCAATTGGCGAACCGTTGCCGTACGGCAGGGCGGGGTCCTGCACAATCACGCGGATTTTTGGTAAATCAAGCACCTTGAGCACGGCGCCGTACCGCTCCTCTTTGCCCTGCGCCGAAAGTTGCTTACGGATGTGATTTACAGCGTTATTAAAGTAATCTTCGTAAATCGGCTTGCCTTCAGGGGTAGCGACAATAATGATCTCACGGATGCCGGCTTCGGCGCATTCTTCGACCACCAGCTGCATAATCGGCTTGTTACCAAACGGCAGCATGGCCTTAGGGACCGTTTTTGTAATTGGCAGGTAGCGGCTCGCATAGCCTGCATCAGTGATAATGGCCTTTGTCACGGGCTTATTTGAACTCAAGGTTACCCTCCTTTTTTGTAATCTTTATGTTTTTACTATACACCAGCGCGCGATTTACACCCGTTCGCGGATTAATTTTTGCGCAAGCGCGGGGTTAGCTTTACCCTGGCTTTTTTTCATTATTTGGCCCACAAGGTAGCCAATTGCTTTGTCTTTACCGGCTTTAATATCTGCAATACTGGCGGCACTTGCCGGATCGGCCAACACTTCGTCGACAATTTTGGCAATTGCAGCTTCATCGCTTACTTGTAGCAAATTTTTACTTTCGGCCAAAACCCGCGGGTTTGTGGCCCCATTTAACAGCTCATTAAACAAGTCTTTTGCGGCACTACTGCTAATGTCGGCTTTTTCGGTCATGTCCGCAAGTGTAATTAAATCACCAACGTGGGTAGTGTACTCGCGCATAATTGACGACTGGTCGTCGTCGCTCGCACCGACTGCACTCGCGAACCAGTTTGCAGTACGCCTTGCAGCAGCGTCGCCCGCCTGTTCCTGGATTGCAACCACCGCATCGGCAAATTGGCGCGTACCAAGTAATGAGTTGACAACAGAGGCGTCAAGGCCAAGCGTCGCCCATTTTTTGCGATAATCAGGCGGCAAAAGCGATACGGTTGCCTGTACCTCGGCAATATATTCGTTCGTGAGCTCGACGGGGGGGATATCTGGGTCTGGCATGTAGCGGTAATCTTGAGCGTTTTCTTTACTGCGCTGGCTAAAGGTAACCTGCTTGGCATCGTGCCAGCCGCGGGTTTCCTGCACAACCCGCTCGCCGGCCTCAAGCAAGTCGACCTGTCGGTTATACTCGTACGCAATTGCGCGCTCAATGCTACGGAAACTGTTCAGATTTTTAATTTCGGCCCGTTTGCCCAATTCGCTGCTGCCTTTTAGCGCCACGCTAATGTTCACGTCAAAGCGCTGGTTGCCATGGTACAGGTCCCCATAGCTGACACCGGCGTAGATCATTAGGCGGTGGAGCTCTTGGCAAAATGCCTTGGCTTGTTCGGCGCTATGAATGTCCGGCTCGGTCACAACCTCAATCAGCGGCGTACCAGTGCGGTTGTAATCTGCGAGCGTGTAAGTATCGTAATGGGTCAGCTTGCCTGCATCTGCCTCTAGGTGCGCGTGGTTAATGCGAACTTTTACCACGCCACCTTTTTCAAGGGGTGCCTCTACAGCGCCCGCTAAAATGATTGGCTGGTACATCTGCGTAATTTGGTAGCCATTTGGTAAATCAGGGTAAAAGTAATGTTTGCGGTCAAAACGGCTTACATTCGCAATCGCGCAGTTCATTGCCTTGCCCGCGCGAATCGCAAGGTCGATTGCTTGTTTGTTTAAAAGCGGCAACATACCTGGCAGGCCGTAATCTATTGGGTGTACGCAACTGTTTGGCTCTTTGTCACGAGCGTCGTTGTCGGCCGGGCTAAATAGCTTGCTCGCGGTTTTTAACTGCACATGGCTTTCAATGCCAATGGTAAGTTCGTATTTATTGAGCGTTTCTTGGCTAGCCATATTAAATCGCCCCTAGGTCTTTAAGGGCCTGCTTAAAGGCGCCTAGCGCCTGCAGGGTCAGCTCGTAACTAACACTGGCACCTGGTTCGTGCGCCAATTTATTGCGCACCTTGTGGGCGGCCCACACGCTGTTCGCGTTTTTCCATACATTACCGGCGCTTTTCATGCGATCGGCCATTGTGTCGCCCTTGTAGCGGCTTTCTTTTAGCGCTGTATCGAGCAACTTGTCGGCATTCATAATTGCAAGCTGGCAGGCAGGCAAGTTATTGCGGCTCAGGCTGTTTTCGATTTCGAGCCAGTGGGCCTGAAACTTTTCGCGCTTAAGCGCCGGCGCCGATTTATCTTTAAACGAAATATAAATAATCAGCACGACAGCTAAAATCAGTACGCCAACAAGCAAGAACAAAACTGGATTAGCGATCATAGTTACCTCCTTCGGTTTGTTTGGCAAGCGCAAACAGCAAAGCATCTTGCTGAGCTGGCGCAATCAGCTGAGCGCCAATTGGTAGGCCTGCACCACTTTTTGCGACCGGTACATTTATCGCCGGCAATCCGGCAAGGCTTGGCGGCACGGTCATAATGTCAGCCAAGTACATTTTTACGGGGTCGTCGGTATTTTCGCCAATGCCAAACGCAGGCGTCGGGGCAGTCGGGCTTAGCAAAACATCGTATGTTTTAAACAAGTCGTTATATTCATTAATAAGCAGCGTGCGTGCCTTGCTCGCCTGCTGAAAGTACGCGTCGTAAAAGCCGCTACTGAGCACGTAGCTGCCAATCATGATACGCCGCTTGTTCTCGGGCATAAAGCCTTGGTCGCGCGACAAGCCGTACAGATCCGCAAGCGCCTTTACCCCATCGGCACGTAAGCCATAGCGCACACCGTCATAACGCGCCAAGTTGCTGGTTACTTCGGCTGGTACCACAATGTAATAGATAGCAAGCGCGTACTTGCTCATGGGCAGGCTGGCGGATTCAACGGTATGCCCTGCTGCCCGGAGCGTGTCGGCGTAGGCTGTGACTGCGCTGCGGACTTCGGGGTCGACATCGTCGGTCATAGATTCCTGGATTAAGCCAATTTTAAGGCTTTTTGGCGCTTCGGCAAGCGGGGCAAAGTAGTCATTAAGGGTGGTGGAATCTTTCGGGTCCTTGCCGGCCATAATGCCCATTACCAGTTCGGCATCGGCGGCTGTCGTCGTAAAACAGCCCATTGTGTCGGTACTGCTTGCCATGGCAACCACGCCATAACGGCTAGTCATGCCATAGGTGGGCTTATAGCCGTATACGCCGTTAAAGCTTGCCGGCTCGCGGATTGATCCGCCCGTGTCGCTCCCTAGGGCAAATGGGACTATGTTAAGGGCCGTTACCACTGCTGAGCCGCCGCTTGAGCCACCAGCAACTTTTGTCATGTCATGGGCATTATTTGTCACCCCAAACGCCGAGTTTTCAGTGGAGCCACCGTGCGCAAAGGCGTCTAGGTTGGACTTGCCAATGCAGATTGCACCAGCGTGCTCTAGGCGCTCGACGACTTCGGCCTGTAGCGGCGCAGTAAAATCTTCGAGCATACGGCTTGCTGCCGTGGTTGGGGCGCCAAACGCCAAAAAGTTGTCCTTCACAACAAAGGGCACGCCAGCCAGCACTCCAGGATTTTCGCCATTTTTAATTTGTGCATCAACTAAATCAGCCCGCTCCAGCGCCCGTTCACGGGTAAGGCTCAGCAGTGCGTGGTAACCACTTGCCTGCTCAGCACGCTCCAGCGCTGCCTCTACCTCGCTGCGAGCGGTACTTTCGCCGCGCACAATTCGATCGTGTAGTTCGGTAATTGTTACCATACCTATAATACCTTTGGCACTTTCACCTGATTATCGAGTGACTCCGGAGCGACCGCCAACAATTCGGCGCGCGTAATAGCCCCCTGGTCGGCGATATCTTCACGGAACACGTTTTTTAGGTTGTTCAGTTGATAGGTCGGCTCAACACCAGTAGTATCAAGCTCGCCCAGCATATCAATATAGGTAAGGATATTTTCAATATCCGCAGTAAGCGAAGCGGCTTCTTCGCCACTCAATTGAATGTTACTTAACTGTGCCAAATTTTGCACATCGTCTTGTGTTATGGTAGTCATTGTTAATTATTATACCGCACTCAAACAGATTAAAAAGCCTAATTGCTTGCCAAATACCGCTTATGCCTCCATACTAATAGGCAGTTATGGGGCATCAAGTTAAAAAAAACGTCGGCGTGACACTACACGGTAATGGCGCAGAGTTTAGGGTATGGGCGCCCTTCGCCAAGAATGTCCAACTAATTTTGCCCTACCTCGACGTTTTTGACGGCAGTAATATCCACGACATGCTGAACGAGCAAGACGGCTATTGGTCGGCGTACCTAAAAGGCGCCGAACCTGGCATTAATTACAAATACCAAATTGATACTGGCAACGAGCTAATCCAGCGTAACGACCCGCGCGCCCGTATCTTAACGGCCAGCGAAAACGGCGTGTCAGTGGTTGCGCCCAACGATTTTGACTGGGGCGACGACATTTTTATGCCGATCCCACGCGAACAGCAAATTATATACGAGCTACACGTGGGCACGTTTAACCGTAAAGACCCGGCAACCCAGGGCACGTTTTATGACGCAATCGAAAAACTCGATTACCTTGTGGACCTTGGCATCAACATGGTAGAAATCATGCCGGTCACCAGCATGTCATACAGCAACGGCTGGGGCTATAACGTGGCAGAAGTTTTTGCGATAGAAAATGCCTACGGCGGCCGCCATGGCTTAATGGAATTTGTCAAAGCCTGCCATAGCCGCGGCATTGGCGTGATTGTTGATGTGGTGTACAACCACTTTTTAAGCGGCACCTTGTGGCGCTTTGACGGCTGGTACGAAAACAACCGCGGTGGAATTTACTTTTATAACGACGACCGCGGCGATACACCGTGGGGTAGCCGCCCCGATTACGGGCGCCCCGAAGTGCGCCAATTTTTGCTCGACAGCGTGCTTATGTGGCTAAACGAGTTTAGGGTTGACGGCCTGCGCCTTGATAGCACTGCCTACATGCGTAATACCCAGGGGAGCAACAACGACCCGGCACACGATATTGGCGACGCATGGTCGCTGCTGCAACAGATCAATCACCTAGCGCACCACGTCCGCCCCGGCGCCATTACCATTGCCGAAGACACTTCAGTCAACGAATACATCACCAAAAGTCAGCACGAAAACGGTTGCGAATTTGATGCCCAATGGGGCCTCGATTTCCCCCATGCCATTCGGCAAATGCTTGGCCTTGCCACGCCGTGGCCGACCGATATCGCGCACGAGATTGAGTTTACATACAACAACGATGCGTTCCAGCGCGTAATTTTTAGTGACAGTCACGACACAGCCGCCAACGGGTCCCAGCGTATCACAGAGGCGGTTGCGCCTAAAAACCCTGGCAGTTTACTCACCCGCCAACGGCTGCTAATTGCCGATGCCATTACCCTGACTGCCCCTGGCATACCCATGCTGCTGCAAGGGCAAGAATTTTTGCAAGAAGGCGAGTTTAACGACTGGCAAGAACTGCAATGGGCCAATGTGCAAAAATACCACGGCATTGTAATGGCCCACCAGCACTTGATTGCCTTACGCAGGAACCTATACGGAAACACCGCCGGGCTACAGGGTCACTCTGTCCGCATATTCCACCACGACGCCGCCAATAATATTTTAGGCTACCACCGCTGGAGCAACGGCGGGCCAAAAGATGACGTATTAATTATTGTGAACTTTAATAGTACCGCGCAAACTAACTACCACATTGGCCTGCCCCGCAGCGGCGAATGGCGCGTGCGTTTTAATAGCAGCTGGAAAGGCTATTCGAGCGATTTTACAGAGCATGTATTTGATAGTGCCATTACTGGCGGCGATAGCATCGCCACCCTTACAATTCCACCATATAGCGTATTTATTTTGTCGCAGGATTAGCCCAAGCGGCTTGACTTGTTATTGTTTATTTGCTATAATATAAGTATGGCACGCAACGGAAATACCGAGGCGTTTTGGCTACAAAGGAGTCGCCATGGAAAGAGAGTTTCTTGAGGCTGTACATCTTGAGCTCATATTCTCAAGTGCGGGCAGCCACGTTGCCTGCACGGCGCCAGCGCCCAGCCGCAAGAACGGCTGGGGACCAGCGGATAGAGAGACCACAGAGCTTATCGCACGCGCAATGGCAGTGATCTCATACACGACCGCCGTTGGCCGACGAGTTCCCGTGTTCGCCACCTGTTATGCAGAGGCGGGCGGCAAAATTCGGTTTATCCCGAGCACGGCCATTGCAGCATCAAGCCTGCAAAGCCTGCTGGATCTTTGCATGGCGCAACTCGTACACAGCATGATGCCCGCACCAGACCGTGCGGCGTCCTGAATAACGCTGGACGCCCGGCCGAAAGGTGCGGGCGTTCAATATCTTACAGTTTTGCTTTTATATCGTTAATCAAATCGCGCAGTTCCGCGGCACGCTCAAATTCTAGGTTGGCGCTGGCCAACTTCATCTGTCCGTTCAGATCCTTAATCAAGCTGGCGTATTCATCTTTTGGAATTTTATTAAGGTTAATCTTTTCTTTCAAATCAATATCCTTTTGCGGGATAATCGCGCGGAGGCCTTCGCCAATTTCTTTGGCCACACCACGTGGCGTGATGCCGTGTTGTTCGTTATATACTCGCTGAATATCACGGCGGCGGTTTGTTTCGCTAATGGCGCGCTTCATACTATCGGTCATTTTGTCGGCATACATAATCACCGTACCATCTACGTGGCGCGCGGCGCGGCCAATTGTTTGGATTAAGGCGCCTTCACTGCGTAAAAAGCCTTCTTTGTCGGCATCGATAATCGCGACCAAACTCACCTCTGGCAAATCAAGCCCTTCGCGCAGCAAGTTAATGCCGACTAACACGTCGTATATGCCAAGGCGCAAATCACGCAAAATATCACCGCGTTCTAACGTATCAATATCACTATGGATATAAGCCGTTTTCATGCCTAGCTCAAGTAGGTGCGCGCTTAAATCTTCGGCCATGCGCTTAGTCAGTGTTGTCACAAGCACGCGCTGATTTTTTGCGGTACGGTCGCGGATTTCGGCGATTAAATCATCAATTTGACCTTCACTCCCACGGACTTCAATCTTAGGGTCTAATAAGCCCGTTGGGCGAATAATTTGCTCCGCTGGCGCAGGGCTATTTTGCAGCTCATACGGCCCAGGGGTTGCACTCACGTAAATTACCTGGTTAATATGCCGCGCAAACTCGTCAAACCTAAGGGGGCGGTTATCGAGGGCGCTTGGCAAACGGAACCCGTGCTCGACCAACACCTCTTTACGGGCCCGATCGCCGTTGTACATACCCCGCACCTGGGGGATCGTTACGTGACTTTCGTCAATAAACATCAAAAAATCATCCGGAAAATAATCCAAAAGTGTTGCTGGCTGCTCACCTGGCTCGCGGTTTGTCAGGTAGCGACTATAGTTTTCAATCCCTTTTACAAAGCCCGTTTGTTCCAACATTTCAATATCGTATTTAGTACGCTGGCTTAAGCGCTGGGCTTCGAGCAGCTTATTGTGCTTTTCAAACCACTCTAAGCGGCTTTCGTATTCCATTTTAATGTTTTCAATCGCGTGCGCAAGCTTTTGTTTAGGCGTGACGTAGTGGCTACTCGGAAAGATTTTTATGAACTGTGGCTCACTTAAAATTTCTCCTGTTAACGGATCTATTTGCGTAATGCGCTCCACTTCGTCGCCAAAAAACTCAATACGATACGCGGTGTCATCACCAGCCGGGAAAATATCTACCACGTCGCCACGCACCCGAAAGGTGCCACGGTGAAAATCAATATCGTTGCGGCTGTATTGAATATCGGTCAGCTGGCGCACAAATTTATCTTGGACGCGCCGTTCGCCACGCTCCACAGTAATACTCATTTCGGCGTAATCATCTGGGCTACCAATGCCGTAAATGCAGCTGACACTCGCCACAATGATGACATCACGGCGTGTTAACAATGCACCAGTTGCCGCATGGCGCAAGCGGTCAATTTCTTCGTTAATGGCACTATCTTTCTCGATGTACGTATCGCTGCTCGCTATGTAGGCTTCTGGCTGGTAATAGTCAAAGTAGCTGACAAAGTAGTGCACCTCGTTATCAGGGAAAAATGCCTTAAACTCGCTAAACAGCTGAGCGGCGAGGGTTTTGTTATGCGCAAGCACTAAGGTAGGCGCGTTTCGGTTCGCAATGATATTCGCCATGGTAAACGTTTTGCCACTGCCGGTAACCCCCAGCAGCGTTTGCTGTTTTTGTTGCGCCTCGAGCCCATGAATAAGCTGCGCAATTGCAGCTGGTTGGTCGCCAGTCGGCCGGTAATTGGAGTGCAAACTAAAACGTTCCATCCCTTTATTATAGCGTAACGGGGCAATAAAAGTGAGGGTGCCGGTTAGCCGCGACCGTTGGCGCGGTGTTCGCTAATTTGACCGTCGTGGCCGTCGTCTTTAAACCCATCGTACTTTTTGTCGAGCGCCGCAATAACCTTTTTCACTAACGTTGCGGGGTCACTTTCAAAAATAACCTCTGCCGAACCTGGGGCCTCAACGTGCTTTAATAGCGTTGGCACGTAATCAGCCAAGCCGCCGCTCCCAAGCAATATGCCGCACACCTTATAGCCTTCGAGCGCCGTCGCAAGCTCGTGCAGGCTGCCCATGCGCCCGCCCACAGTAATCACCGCGTCGCTGCTGCGCACCAGGTGGATATCGCGCCCGACGTATTCCATACCGGTAAAGTTTATGTAGTCGAATTCAAGTGTTGGTAAGCGGTACGTGTCGACATGCTCGCGAAAGCTGCTCGCCGGGCTAAAGCCGATAGAGGAGCCCTTTGCGCCCTGCACACTTTTAAAGCCGCTTGCGGCCGCCTGGGGTAGCCCTACTGTCGCGCCGGTTAAAAGCGTTTTGCCAGCCTTAGCGATTTCTTTGCCCACCTGGTAGGCCAAATCATGTGCATCGCGCACAGTTTCGCCTGCGGCAGCGCCGCTTACGCAAATTTGGTATCTCATTTTTTACTGCCCTCCTGCTTATTCTGAAATGTTAGGGATTGTACGCCGCATTCGTTCATCATTGCCGCAACATCGGCGCCACTGACCATGCCGGTCGCCGTATACCGGCGTGTAAGTTCATGGACGAGCGCCTGGCGCATGGCATCAGTGGTGCGCTCGCCGAACGCGCGGTGCTGGTTACGGCGTATGTCGTTTGGGTTAAACGATACGACACCATCAACCGTTACGAGCCCCACGTAATCGGACCCCCCGGTAGCTGCTTTGCCCTGCGCGCCATGCAGCGCTAACCACAGTTCCTTATTGGTCGTATTTGCCGGGTCGAGGCCCAGTTTACGCAAAACCGTATAGGCTTTTTCGTGAATATCACCAATCAGCTTGGTGTCAATGCCCCGATTGCTGGTCGCCTGCTCAAGCTTTTTTAAACCTATCGCAAACAAGGGCGTGTCAATTTGTAGCAACTGGCCAAGATAGTGCGCCATAGCTTACAGCGGCTTCTCCAATAGTGGCATATCGTGGAGCCGTACTCCTTTTGGCAATATACCGGCCTTGGCACCTACCTTTGTGACAACGCTCGTGCTGTTGGCGCTTGCAAAAATAATGCTGTCTTTAAGTGATTTGCCGAGCACCCACTGGCTTAAAAAACCACTCGCAAACGCGTCGCCGGCACCAGTACGATCCACCACTGGAACGTCTTCGTACATGCCAGCGCGGATAATAGTTTTGCCGTCGCTTGCGACCACGCCATTTGGCCCGTCGCTTACAATAATAACTGGGCAAAACTGCAAACCATGGCGCACCAGTTCTTCAAGCGTTTCGCCATGCACCAATAGCTGCATTTCTTCTTTATTAAGGCATAGCACATCAACATCTTCGAGCAAAGTCCGTAGCTTTTCGGGATCAGCGAGCTCTGGCCCAGCCGGGTTTAACATCACGCGTGTGTTGCCCTTTTTCGCCGCATGCACTACTTTATTTAATAACTCCATACCGCCGTTACCAAGGCTAGTCGGGTAAATCCAATCGGCTGATTCAATCGCCCCAAAATCAAGGTCCGTGCCCGTTTTATTAGTGCTGACGCCACGGTGATTCATAATAGTGCGCTCGCCGTTGGTGGCAATTAAAATAAGCGAGTAGCCGCTGGAATACTGATCTTTTTGCACGACATAGCGGGTGTCAACGCTTTCTTTATCAAGATCATTCAAAATGATACCACTTACCGGGTCGGTACCGAGCGGCCACATGTACTGCGCCTGCAAACCCTGGCGAGCAAATGTCACTGCAACGTTCGTCGCGTTGCCACCTGTGCTAAAGGTTACGTCGTCGACTTCCATTTTGATACCTAGGGGGATTTCGGTAAAAATGTGTTTGCCCTGCTTATGCGGGTTAAATTCGTCGGAATGCAAAAATACGTCTTGCGTGCCCTTGCCAATCGACAAAATAATTGGCACCGCCACTATAACACGGCCTTTCCGGCGCTACCAAAGGCATTGATTTTTTCTTCGACCACTGTTTGCACGGCATCGTATACTTGCGGCATAATTTTATATACTGCGATTTCGTCTGGGTTATCCCGCAAAACCTTATCGAGCGTGGTGCGAAACGCGTAGCGTAGGTCGCTATTTATATTAATTTTACTGACGCCGATTTTTGCGGCCTCTTCAAAAAAGTGCAATGGCGTATCACTGCCGCCATGCAGGCTAATTTGGCAGTCAATCGCCTCGCGTATACTGCGTAACAGATCTAGATCTAGCACTTTTGGCACTGGGTATTTGCCATGCAAATTACCAATCGCTGCCGCAAAGGTATCAATGCTAGTTCGCTCAACAAAATCCTTGCTGCTTTCGGGCGTGCTGAACGTTTTTTTGATTTCTTCGTAGTCGATTGTCTCGGTGTGCGCAGCGCTACTGCCGCCAAAGTAATGTGGCTCACTTTCAACTAAAGCACCCGTAAACTTGGCGTATTCGACTACCTCTTTGGTCGCGGCAATAATTTCTTCGCGGCTGGCGTCGTGGTTGGCCTGCGATATATCAATATGGATAAATTCAAAGCCGGCATCAATCCCCCGCTTGCAGCTTTCTACTGTAGGTGCATGGTCAAGGTTAATATACATTTCGACTCCATATTTTATACGGTAGTTGTCGACCATGTCGCGCACATTTTGCATGCCACCCAAGGATTCGCATTCGCCATCACTTACCTCTACCAGAACCGGCGCACTCAGTTTTGCGGCTGCTCGGCAAATCGCCTCAAGCGTTTCTTGGTTATCGATATTAAATGCCCCAACGGCAAAATGCTGGTTTCGGCTGCGCTGCATAAGGTGCCGCGCCCGGATTGTCCGGTCCCTAATTTCTGCAATACTCAGGCCCATGTCTATTCGCCCCCTAAAGTTGTTACGCTTATTTACTACTTAGTATACCACCCTGTTGTGCACCGCAAAACTGTTGACTTTTTGTTTGATATATCGTTTTATGGTACAGACCCACAATCCACCCAGGAGGAATACATAATGCTTCGCAACACAAGTGCCGCCAAGCTGGCCACGCACGAAGCAGCCAGCGCCCGCGACGCCGCCCTGACACTCTGCGGAGTCGCAGCGGTGCTGGCCATACTGGCTTGCGTCTGGCGTGTTGAGCACGACAACGCGTCGAGCATGGTCGTGGGCGCCGCCGCGCTGGTCGCACTGATTGCGGCTGGCATCATTGCCGTACAGCGCCTTGCGCACAGGCAACGGGCCTAGAGCCCACTGAAATAGCCCGCTGGCGTTCAATGTCAGCCTCCGGCCCTTTCGGTGGGCTATTTTAGTTGCAGCAACTACTTGACGATAAACCCAGAGTATTCCATACTACTATTCGAGTTACCCTGCACCTCTACAGAAAGAGACCCCCATGATCCCTATTAAGCTACCAGAGCAACTGCGCCACGGCAGGTCCATCCTTGTGACTGAACTGCCAAAAAGGGTGATCCTACTTGCCTGGGTCGAGGGTGCCCCCTGGCAGGAGCGCGGGCGAACATACGTGCGCGTGCGGCCCATTCTAGGGGCACGTACCTGTGCGCTTCTGTACGCGACCACAATAAGTGGCGTGTATACGATTGGCACCGGCGAGCTGTTCGGTGCACGCTACAGCGTGCAAGAGCTCTCCGTAGACGAGATGCGAGCTGCCGTTGCTCGAGCAACGGCACAGCGTGAAGGCAAACGCTGAAGTCTCGATTTGCCAGAGGAACTCAGCCCACTGGAATAGCCCGCTGACCAAGGTGTCAGCTTGAGCCATTTCGGTGGGCTATTTCAGTAGCTTAAAACCCCGGCTTGTATTGCGGTACGGCGGCAGCAAAGTCAGCTGCTTTTTTGGTGATTGCCTTGGCGTTTAGGCCAAAGTGCTCGATTAGCTGGGCATAATCGCCACTTTCACCAAATACTCCATCCATACCTATCCGCTTTAGCGGTGCTGGCATGCGTTCGCATAATAACTCAGCAATCGCGCCACCAAGGCCACCAATAATTTGTGCTTCTTCAACGCTGACGGCACGACCAGTTTTAGTAATACTACCCAAAATCGTCTCGGCGTCGAGCGGCTTAATTGTCGGCACATGCACAACTTCTGCGTTAATTCCCTGTGCCTCAAGCATTTTAGCAGCCGCTAAGCACTGGTGCGTCATGGTACCGGTACCAAATAAGGTTATGTCGGTGCCCACTTTTAATACGTACGCCTTACCAATTTCGAATGGGCTGTCTGCCGTGCTAAAAATTGGCGTTTTTTCGCGCGCTAAACGCAAATAATTTGGCCGAAGGTCCTTTGCCATGGCAAGGGTCGCCTTTTCGGCCTCTAGGCTGTCGCCCGGCACAATCACGACCATGCGGGGTAGCACACGGGTTAGGGCGATATCTTCGGTAATCTGGTGCGTGCCGCCGTCGGGACCGTCAGTAAGGCCGCTGTGGCTGCCCACGATTTTTACTGGCAAGTTATTAAGGCAGGCGGTCGTTTTGATCTGTTCCCAGTTACGGGCGGGGTTGAATGCGGCAAAACTTGTCGCAAATGGAATTTTACCGGCCCGCGCCATACCAGCGGCCACCGTTGCCATATTTTGCTCGGCAATTCCCATTTCAACAAAACGGTTCGGGAATTCTTCGGCGAATAAATGAGCGTGCGTGCTTTCGGCAAGGTCGGCGCTTAAGGCTACCACACGCTCATCTAGCTCGCCAGCTTTTTTAAGGCCGGCACCAAAACCAACGCGGCTGGCTTCGATATCTGGCGTATCAGTATAAAATTTATCGTTTAAAGGGTAGCTCATTATTCATACTCCGTGGTTATTTTGCCCTTCATGCTGCGTAGCTCACGCAAGGCACGCCTGGCCTGTTCTTTGTCGGGTGGTACACCATGCCATTTAAAATCGTACTCCATAAAATCTACACTTTTACCCGGAATGGTGTGGGCTATAATCACGCTTGGCTTGTTTTCGATTGCCTTTGCCATATTAATAGCATCCTGCACGCTTTCAATATTGTGGCCATCGATTTCTTGGACATGCCAGCCAAACGCCTCCCACTTGGCATGCAAATCTTCGAGCGGCATCACGCTTTCCGTCGGGCCATCAATTTGAATATTATTGCGATCAATAATCACAATCAGCTGCGCTAACTTATACTTACCGGCAAACATGGCGCTTTCCCAAATATTGCCTTCGTCGAGTTCACC
>JAJXWT010000013.1 GCA_021781475.1 bacterium | reverse complement strand
TTATCGCTGAAATATCTAAAGTTGCGGTTATTGCGATATTTGCTTAATGGGTTCGCAAGCTCGAGCATTACTGTTTGAACGTTTACCATATCGACAACTGGCCCCGCCATGCGGAGGCGCTTGCGCTTTTTTGCAAAAACTCTCGCCGCAAGGCCTTGGTTTTTTTCAGGGGTTATACCGCCCAGCGTCACATAATAGTTCTTTTTTTGGCTTTTGCCCACGAACGGGAACTCGTTCACATCTATCATGTTATACACTGTGCCCAGTATGTTGCCAGATTCGTGCAGTTCCTTTGGCATATCGCGGCAAAGCGCATTGCTAATGCTCACAAATTTACAGCCCGATTGATGCGCCATGCTACGCCAAAAGTTGCGATTGTCTGCAACGCCTTGCTCTACCTGGCTGCGGGGTGTAAGCGGCGGACCGTGAATCGTGTGGAGCGCAGGTGGCACGCCATCTTGGCCGGCGGCGTATGCTAACACCGAAGGGCCAATAAAGTAATTATGGTCATGGATAATATCAAAGTTACCGTCTTTTCGAATCGCTTCGATTGAATCAACCACGTGCGCGCATTGCGGGGGCAACGCAAATTCATACATTGGCTTTAAAATATTATCGAATTCAGCGCGGGCAGTAATTTCGTGCACCTTGACCCCGGGCAGTTTCGTCCCTTTTACAGAAAACAGCTCAACCTCAACCCCTTTATTCACGAGTGCGTGCGTTAATGAATCAATCACATTTTCGACACCCCCATAGCCCTTTGCTGGTATTGCAAGCCACGGCGGAGCAATCATCGCCACGCGAAGCGGTTTATGATTGGTGGTATTACTCATAAAAATCTCGCTTTCCTATATACCCATGGTAACACACGGCCGTATAATAGGTATGTGGAACAACCAACAGACACCAATAGCCCAACCGACAACTACCCGCTACTAAAGGGCGAAACGTTGCTGTATATTGAGCACCACGAACCGCGCCAGCTCCCGCACGAACAGCCCTCGAGTTTACAAGAAATCCTGCGGCTCACCAGGGCAAAAACACCCGAACAAATCGGACAAACCGGCCCTTCGCTCGCCGCACTCTCGTACGATACCACGGACAACGCCCCGCAACACCTCAACTTATTTAGGGCGGTATTTGGGCGCGACAGTTTACGAGTGGCAATTGACCTATTGGGCAGCTACCCCGAGCTTGCCCGCGCTACCATTTTAGAACTTGCCCACCTGCAAGGGCTCGAAGACAACCCAAACCGTGAAGAAGAACTAGGGCGAATTGTGCACGAGGCACGCTCTGCCGACGACCCAATCGCCGTAAAATTAACCGAGCGGCGCGGGTGGGGCTGGCCCTACTACGGCTCGGTCGACGCCACGCCCGATTTTATTCGCACGCTTACGGCGTATTGCCAGCAAAGCGAAGAAAACCGCGCCTTTTTGGGCCAAACCTACACCGACCTACACGGCAACCCGCAAACTATTAGCCATGCGCTCGAACTGGCACTGCTGTGGATAGAACGCCGCTTAAGCAGCAACGAGCAGGGGATATTGGAATTTAAATCAACCATCCCCTACGGTATCGAAAATCAGGTTTGGAAAGATAGCTGGGACGCCTATCACCATGCGGATGGTACCATTGCAAACCATGATCACGGCGTGTCTTCGGTTGAAGTGCAAGTTACTACCTATGACGCCCTGCTCGATGCCGCTGAGCTGTTCGAAGATATTTTAGACAGCCCGGGCCGGGCCAAAGAGCTGCGGCATAAAGCCGAGGCCTTACGGCAAACTATTTTTGATATTTACTGGACCGACGACAAGGGCGGCTACTTTGTGCTCGGCACCGACCGCGCGCCACAAAGCTGCACGCTTCGGCAGCTCAAAGTCCGTACTTCGAACATGGGGCACGCCTTAAACTCACGCCTGCTGCAGGGCGACGACCCAACAATGCGCGCCATGCGCGACAGTATTGTCCGCCACCTGCATTCCCCCGCTATGCTGAACGTCAGCGGCATTCGCACTCTCGCAAGCGACGAAAAACGGTTCCGGCCCGGCGCTTACCACAATGGGAGCGTATGGCTGTGGGACACCCACCATATTGCGAAAGGCCTACGGCGGCAGGGTTACGAAGATTTTGCTGACGATTTAGACCAGCGCATTTTGCACGCTGTTGCCATTACCCGCATGTTTCCCGAATATGTGCGGGGCGATAACAGCTTTATCCCAAGTGTTAATACTGACAGCGTTATTATTTACGACAAGGTGAACGACCGCGAAAATCAAGTTGAACAACCCCCGCAAGAAGTCCAAGCCTGGACCGTGGCGGCTATTTTAGCCACTAAGCGCCGCCTCGCGCGCCGTACCTATTAGCTGTTTACACAAATATAATCGCGCCTTCGTACGGACGGAGCGTAATGCGGCCATGTGTATGGGTTTTTGGCTGCTTTACTGGGTTGGTCGTCAAAATTACGTGGTGTGCATCGTACGGCAACGTCACATGGCGCTGCTTGTTACTAAAGTTGAGGGCCACAATATAGGTGCTGCTCTCGTACGTACGTTCGTATACAAGCACATTTTTAGTTTCGTCAATAAGCAGTTCGCGGTAGTCGCCGCGTTTCATTGTTTCGTCATGATTGCGGATTGCGAGTAAGTGCCGATACAGTGTCAAAAAGGAACCGTCGTGTCGGCGTTCGTTTGCGACATTTGCCCGTTTGTAATTTTTCGCCACCGGCAGCCACGGTTCATGCGTGCTGAACCCAGCGTTTTTGCTACTGTCCCACTGCATCGGCGTACGGAACGGGTCGCGGCCGCCAAACACTCCTGACTGAGCCGACATATCCGTGCGCTGCGACGGGTCAACTGGCACATTTTCCATGCCAATTTCATCACCATAATACACCGTGGGAATACCTGGCAGCGTAAGTAGCAGCATTGCGATAATCCGTGCCTGCTCTTTGCCAAAACGGCTCGCAATGCGCGGCTGGTCATGGTTGCTAAAGCAATACCCGGCAATTTCACCCGGCTTTAGCATGCCCTGAAACTCGCGGATATAATCGCCGTACGATTTTGCGCCCCAGGGCAACCACATACCGCCAAAATTAAACGGCACACCAATGCGCGGATTCACGTCGTACAACATGCGATATTGCTCGGCAATCGGGCCAATACTGCCATCCACAATTGATTCAAAAAACATAATTCTGTCAGGGTATTCCTCAATAACTTCGCCAAGCTCACGCAAATAAGGCACCAACTGGGGTCCATATTTACTGTACTTACGGACGTGACCGTCATAGGTACCCTCTACCCCACCCTCGCGCAGCGGTTCGTCGCGCCATTCAAGGTCTTTTGCCATATGGTTTACCGCGTCCATGCGGAACCCATCCACGCCTAAGTCGAGCCAGAAGCGCAGCACGTTTTTCATTTCTTCGCGAACCGCAGGGTTTTCCCAGTTCAGGTCGGGTTGCTGTTTAAAAAAGCTATGCAAATAGTACTCGCCACTCAGTGGATCAAATTCCCACGCGCTCCCCCCGAACAAGCTGACCCAGTTGTTGGGCGCCGCACCATTTGGTGCAGGTTTTCGCCAAATATAGTAATCGCGCTTTGGGCTTTTAGGGTCGCCAATAGCCTGCTTAAACCACGGGTGCTCACTGCTTGTGTGGTTGGGCACATAGTCAATAACCACCTTAATGCCGCGGTTATGCGCCTTTTGAACCAGTTCCTTAAAATCGGCAAGCGTACCAAAAATCGGGTCAACATCGGTATAGTTGCTGACATCATACCCCATATCGACCATCGGTGATGTATAAAACGGTGAAATCCAGACTGCGTCGATGCCAAGGCTATGGTGCTTGCTGCGAACATGGTCAAGGTAGTCAATAATGCCGCGTAAATCGCCAATTCCATCACCATTGCTGTCTTTGAAGCTGCGCGGGTAGATTTGGTATAAAGCGTTCACGTTTGCCCACGTTTTCATTGTTGATTCCCCTTTTTTACTATGATTGATTCGAACGGCGCGAGCACATAATGCCCTGTTGCCCCATTTATGCCAGTGACTAACAGCGACGAGCAAATGGCAGTACCGCCAAGCTCGATACTATGTTCGTAGTCATTAAAATTACTATACACGGTGTAGGTTGCTCCGTTAAAGGCGCGCTCGTACGCCAAAATATTGTTGCCGTAACCCAATACGGCGAACGTGCCACGGCCCCACGCAACCGACTGCGCGCGTAGGGTAAAGAGTGCCCGGTAAAGTGCCAGCACAGACACCGAATCATCAGATTCACTGGCGGCGTTATGTGTTTTGTACTGGCTATGCACTGGCAGCCACGGCGTGCCGACCGAAAATCCAGCATTTTTGGTGCCATTCCATTGCATCGGTGTGCGTTCAGGGTCGCGGCCCGCCATAATACCCGTGCCGCCAAAACCATCCCTGCCTTGCCCTGGGGGGATACTGCCATTTTCCATACCAAGTTCGTCGCCATTATACACGCACGGCACCCCGGGCAGCGTAAACTCAAGCATGGCAAGCAAACGCGCCTGCGCCTCGCCACCATAACGGCTCACCATGCGTGGCTGGTCGTGGTTGCCAAAGCAAATAACCGGTATCGTGCCAACGGGCAAACCTGCAATATACGCGGCAATACCATCCCCAAAGGCCTGTGCGGTAAGCGGCCAATTAAGCGGATCAAAAAAGAACGTCGTGCAATTTTTACGGACCGATTGCAACGCATAAAGCTGCGGGAACGAATCGCCAAACTCCGGCGTTGAATAATATTCGAGCACCAGCAGGCCGCCTTGTTCGTTGGCGACATCTGCCATAAACGCAATGTACTCACCAAGCTGCTCGCCATTCCGGCACATTGTGTGCCGGTAGCCGCTGTACGCACCAGCGTCGCCGCCGGGCTGCAGTTCATCGTCGCGATAATCAGGGTCCTTGGCGAGCACCCACACCGCATCAACCCGAAAGCCGTCAACACCGCGCGTAAGCCAAAACCGCATGATATCGGCTATCGCTTCGCGAACGGCCGGGTTTTGCCAATTTAAATCGGGCTGGCTTTTTAACCATGAGTGCAGGTAATACTGGCCCGTTACCGCGTCGTATTCCCATGATTTTCCACCGGCCATGCTGACCCAATTGTTTGGCTCGTGGCCATCAATCGGGTCACGCCATACATACCAATCGCGTTTTGAATTATTGCGCGAACTGCGCGATTGCGTAAACCATTCGTGCTGATCTGACGTATGGTTGGGCACAAGGTCCATAAAAACCTTTAGGCCACGCGCGTGGGCTTTGGCGACAAGTGCTTCAAAATCACTCATAGTGCCATATTCTGGCGCAAACGCAACAAACGAGCTAATGTCGTAACCAAAGTCTTTTTGTGGTGACTGGTACAGTGGCGAAAGCCAAATCGCGTCGGCAACAGTCGCGATATAATCAAGGTGCTGCGTAATGCCGTTGATATCCCCAGTTCCATCGCCGTTGGTGTCTTGGAAACTACGCGGATATACCTGGTACAACGCGTTAATATCGCTCCAACTACTCATGCGCTTGTTGCTCATCCTTTAGTGCCGCGTATACACCATTTGTCCACCCAAAGCCATCTTGCAAGTTGTATTCACCGCCGCCACCGGCACGCCCCGGGGTTGTGACGTCGTACTTTTCAACCATGCGGCGCTCGGCTGCAAACAATGCCTCGCACGCCCCAAGCCACCGGTCGCGGATTGTGTTCGCTAGCTTATCAAAACCATAATTTTTTAAGCCCAGGATTGCCACCCATTGCAACGGCGCCCAACCATTTGGCGCGTCCCACTGCTGCCCACTTTGGAATAAGCTGGTTTGTAATCCGCCCGGCTGCAAAAAATCCTTTTGTAGGCGAGCGGCCACCTTTTCCGCCTGCTCGGTCGTTGCAACGTGCGAATACAGTGGGTATACCCCAGCAAGCGTCGGGCGGTCAGCGGTATGGCCAACCTTAAAATCATAATCGTAAAAAAACTCGCTATTGGCATCCCAACAGTACTCATGGATCGCTTTCGCCCGGCGTTCGGCAACGGCGCGAAACCGATCCGCAAGTAGCCCCTGGTGCAGCCGCTCGTAGGTGTCGGCAATGGTTGTTTCTAGGTCATACAACAAACAATTTAAATCAACCGGCACAAGGTCTGTCGTATGAATCGTTTCCATATGCCGTGCATCCCGGAGCCACCGCGAGCTAAAGTCCCATCCGCTTTCGGCACCCGCTCGAATATCTAAGTACACCTCAGACTTATTAGGCGTACGCGCCACCATAGCCGTGTGCATGTCTTCGCCACGTGCTTCGGGCCGGGGTGTCGATTTGTTATCAAAATATCGGTTAAGGAGAGCACCGTTTGGCATGCGCACCACGCGGGCAATAGCCTGGCCGCTGCCTTCTTTACGCAACAAATTCTCGCCTTTCATCCAAAAGTGATATTCACGTAGCATTGCCGGTAAGTATTCGGCATAGGTACGGAGCACGCCGCGCTCTTTTGCGACCAGCCGCACCATATGGACAAAAAAAGGCGGCTGCGAACGGCTTAAAAAGTACGTACGATTCGCCGTGGGCACATACCCGAACCTGCCTATCATGTGGGTAATATTTTTCATCATGCCGCTCACAATATCCCAACGACCATCGGCCGCGAGCCCCAGCATAATAAAGTAGCTGTCCCAGTAAAACTGTTCACTAAAGCGGCCACCAGGCACAATATATTCGTACGGGAGCTCAAACAGCGAGCCGCGATTAATCCGATTGCGCCGCGTCAACTCGTTCCACAGGTTTGTCACGTGCTCGCGCGCTGATGTGTGTTCGGTTGGCTGGTACGTACCAAGCTTGTACGTGCTTGGCGTGTCAAAGTGGGTAGCGACAAACTGCTTGATATCAAACCCGGGCTGCTCACGTTGGCGTTCATATTGCCGTACCACCTCCCGGACTGGGCCACGGGGGATCATGTCGACAAACGTTTTACCATCGTGATACACACGGCCCGTTTGCACATCGTTAAATAGTTTTTGGTATGCCTCATCGGGGCTGGCACCAGGGCGCGTAAGTCGGCCGATAGTAGAAACGATCGCGGTTTTTGCCATGTTTGAGCCACGCCTTGGGAGCGCTTGGCCTTTTTTTAACATGTCGCGTATCATATTCACTAGTATAACGGTTACGTATAGCGTGAACAAGCCAACAAATTACGCTACAATAGTACGCAATAGCCCTTGCAACAATTATGCTTATTGTTATAATGGCACTATAAAAGGTGGAAAATAAAAAGGGAGCAAAAAGGTGAAAAGTAAAAAAATCTTCGTCCAATACATTGGCTAGTGGTACGACATACAAAAACACCCGGCGAGCTGTCGGGTGTTTTTGTATAGGCAGGTTAGACTATATCTTTTAGGTGGCGCTTGCGTTCGGTGTTATCAAGATATTTTTTGCGTAGGCGCAGCGCTTTTGGCGTCACCTCTAGCAATTCGTCATCCTCAATAAAGTCGATGGACTGTTCAAGGCTTAGGGTTGTTGGTGGCGTTAGTTGCACCGTGCCATCACTACTTTTACTGCGCATATTGGTCAGGTGTTTTGCCTTGCATACATTCACCTCTAAATCCTCTTGGCGCACGTTCTGCCCGACAATCATGCCGGCGTACACTTCAACGCCTGGGCCTACAAACAGCTCGCCACGAGCCTCGGCGCTTTCAAGTGCATACGGCGTTGTTGTACCGGCCTCCCATGCAATGAGCACCCCGTTGCGCGTTTGTGGCAGCTTAGCGCCAAGCGGCCAATAGCCGTGCGGTAGACTATTCATAATAACTGTCCCTTTTGTTGCGGTAAGCAGTTGGTCGCGCAGCCCAATCAGGGCACGGGTTGGCAAAATGTATTCAATACGTGCTGCACCGGTGCTGGTGTTACCCTGGTGTCGCAGTTCGGCACGGCGAGCGCCGAGGGCCTGGCTTACAACGCCAACAAATTCTTGGGCCACCTCAACCTCAAGCTCCTCGACCGGCTCTTTTACCACGCCATCCTCTTCGATAGTCACCACCTGCGGGCGACCAACCTCAAACTCGTAGCCTTCACGGCGCATGCTTTCAATCAGCACGCTCAGGTGCAGCTCGCCACGGCCACTAACGGTAAAACCAATGCCGTTTTCGGCTACACGTAGCGCCACGTTCGTTTCGAGTTCGCGTTTTAGCCTATCGCCAATTTGGCGGCTTGTCGAATATTCGCCCTCTTTGCCCTTAAATGGGCTCGTGTTTGGCCCCAAGTACATACTTAGGGTTGGTGCTTCAATATCAATCAGTGGCAATGCTTCGGGGTTTTCCTTACTGGCAATTGTTTCACCAATGTGAGCCTCGGCCACGCCCACAATCGCCACAATATCACCCGCGCTGGCACTTTCAACTTCCTCGCGCTGCAGGCCGCGATAACTGAATACTTTGTCAATTTTACTGCTGATAATCTGGCCATCACGCTTAATGAGTGCCACAGGGCCGCGTTTTACCATGCCGCGCTGTATACGGCCAATTGCATATTTGCCCAAAAAGCTATCGTAAGCCAAAGCAGCAACCTGCATCTGCAGCGCCCCATCGGTGGCTTCGGGGGCAGGGATATCGTTCACAATCGCCTCAAAGATCGGTGTTAGGTCGGCGTCTTCATCAGTTGTGTCGGGCATGCTTTTCCACGCCTTGCCTTCACGGGCAATCGCAAAATAGACTGGATAATGGAGCTGTGCCTCATCGGTTGCGAGTTCCAAAAATAGGTCAGCGAGTTCGTCTTCAACCTCGGCAATCCGGCGTGCAGGCTTGTCGATTTTGTTAATCACTACCACCGGCTTTAAACCAAGCTCAAGGGCTTTACCAAGCACAAACTTTGTTTGTGGCATGGGGCCTTCTTGGGCGTCAACAATCAGCAGCACACCATCGGCCATATTAAGGGTTCGTTCCACTTCACCGCTAAAGTCGGCGTGGCCTGGGGTATCGATAATGTTGATTTTGTAATCGTTATAATAAATGCTGGTTTGTTTAGCCGTAATAGTGATTCCGCGCTCGTGTTCTTGGTCGCCGCTATCCATAATGAGCGTTTGGCTCATTTCAGCCTGGTTATTACGGAACGTGTTGCTTTGTTTTAATAAGCCGTCCAAAAGGGTAGTTTTGCCGTGGTCGACGTGCGCGATAATCGCGATATTGCGAAGTTGGTTAATGTCTTTCATAAAATAACGGCCTGTCATTTTAACAGACCTTCCTTACGTAACATTATATCAGATTAGACAATTTAAATAAACATTATAAAAGTATATACCCGCCAAGATACTGCCAAGCTCTTACACCGCGTCGGCAGCCCGCGGCGCTGGTTCGTAATTGACCTATGTATAGAAAGGTTGTACGATATACGTATCCCGAACATTACCATGATTGGAGAAACCATGTCGCTGTTTCCTTCTGACGCGGATGTTGCTGCGCGCGAAGACGCACTGCAAAGGAGGGCTATGGCCGAAAAAGAGCGCGCGGACGCGTTCAAAGCCTGCCACAACCCAAGTGAGCTCGCCGCGCTCGCCCTCGAGGAGATCAAGGCTTTGTACAGGGGCGGCGAGCGAACCTGGGTGACCATTGAGTGGGACTGGGGGGCGCTAAGAGACTGGGTTGAGCAGCATTTTCCCAATTACAGGCCAGGGCTTTCACTCACCCCTGTGGCACGCGGAGTCGCAACCCAAATTCGTAAAATCATTTGGGAACAACTGGACCCCAGCCAAGCGAGGGATGTCCAGGTCTCCCACGGTGAGTTTAGCTCTCCCGTGGCCACCATCAAAGTTTGGCTACCGTAGCCCCAACCCGCCTCCCGTTGACGGCCCACCTGGCCTCCGGGCCAGGCGGGTTTGTCATATATTAGGTGTTTTATTTCAGAGCACAAACCTAGTATGCTACATATATGAAAGCAGCGGAGTTGTTCAACATTTTGCGCCGCAATATCGTGACGCCAGTTGTCGTTGCCCTTTACGCGCTTTCAGTTGTGCTCATAACTGTCGGCGAGCCCCGCGATGCCTATTTTGTTTCGGTGGTTATTACCCTCAATACCGGCTTTGCAGTTATTCAAGAAATCCGCGCCCGGCGCGCGCTAAAAAAACTCGAGCTGCTCAATGCCCCCTTTGCACGCCGCATTATGCCCGATGGGACAATTCAACACATACCCTTTGACCAGGTTCTAGTCGGCCAACAACTCGAACTTATCGCTGGTGATGATATCCCGGCAGATGGAACAGTTGCTGAATCACGCGGGCTCGAGTTGAACGAAAGTATGCTAACCGGTGAATCAGCGCCCGTTGCAAAGCACGCTAGCAGTAGCGTGTACGCTAGCACTAGCGTATCGGCTGGTACGGCAACGCTTACTGTTACGGCGACTGGCGCAAGCACGCGCGCCGGCGCTATGACCCGCCAGCTGCGCGCCTACACCCCAGAGCCGACACCCCTGCAGCGAACCATCAACCGGCTTATTACCGGGCTCACCTTTTTTGCAATTGGGCTCAGTGCACTTATTGTGGTTGCGTACAGCCTGTATAGCTACGCGCCCAACGTGATTGTTAAAACTATTACCTCGGCCGGTACGGTTATTATCCCCGAGGGACTACTACTTGGGAGCACCGTATTATTGGCGTACGGGTCGGTGCGCCTGGCGCGAGCCCGCGTGCTACCACAAAAATTATCGGCCATTGAGGCAATGGCACTTTTAAATGTACTGTGCGTTGATAAAACCGGTACGCTCACAGGCGAAGCCATGACCCTAGAGCAAGTGTCGCCAATTGGCGCGGCCTATACCGAGCAACAACTGCGCGAAATAGTTGGCACAACCGTTAGCTGTACCGGTGGCAGCAATAGCACAAGTAATGTCTTGCTCGCCAGCCTGCCGACCCACCCCGAGGCAAAATCACTCGATGTGTTGGCCTTTACATCGGAACGCAAGTTAAGTGGTGCCCGCTACATGGTAGGCCGTAAAACGTTTACAATTTTTATGGGCGCGCCCGAGTTTATGGCTGCCTACACCCCGCTCGGCCCTACAACACGTAAGCAAATCGCGCAACTTACGGCCGAGGGGTTACGTGTGCTGCTTGTCGCCCAATTTAACGACGCAAAAACACCACTCAGCGCGTTACCGCCCAAAAGTGGCGTGCCGGTTGGTTTAGTAGTGCTACAAAACGAACTGCGCCCTGGCGTTAAAGAAACAGTGTCATTTTTGCAAAAACGCGGCGTATCTATCCGGGTCATTAGCGGCGATAATCCCCAGACCGTTTCATACATTGCCCGCGCCGCTGGTATCAATAACGCTAAACACAGCATCACCGGTGCCGAACTTGCGGCGCTAAACCCCGCGGGCTGGACTAAAACCGTTTTAGGCACGGCTATTTTTGCCCGCGTACTCCCCGAGCAAAAGGAACGTATTATTGCTACCCTTAAACGGCATGGCTACTTTACTGGCATGGTTGGCGATGGCGTCAACGATGCGCTCGCCCTTAAAAGAGCCGACCTTGGCGTCGCGATGTTTAGTGGCGCACACGCAACACGCCGTGTCGCTGATATCATTTTACTGGATAATTCGTTCACGTCACTGCCAACAGGCATAAAACTTGGCAACCGCATAATGCTGGCGATCGAAATTATTGCTATTTTGTTTTTCCATAAAATTATGTATGGTATTTTGACACTTTTGGCAACAATTATCGCTGTCCAGCCGTATCCATTTGCGCCGCGGCACAACACATTTATGAACGTGTTTATGGTCACGCTGCCGACCATTATGGTGACGCTGTTTCCGCCACGCCCACGGCAAACCGTTAACCCGCTGCATTTTTGGCGCGACACACTTGTGCCCACCATCCCCCTTGCGGTCATTTCGGGGGCCGCCGTTACCACGGCGTACATATACTGTGCCAATGTGCTACACCTTTCGTTTACAGCAGCCAGCACTATGAGCGTTGTTGTGGCAACAATCCTTGGCGCCAACGTGGTGTTCCAGGCCCCACGCCTGCTGGCCGTTTTGCCAAGCCGTTCGCTCAAGCTTGCAGGCATTTTATACATTGTTGCTGGCCTTGCGGTAGCCACGGCAAGTTTTGGCCTTACGATTTCGCGCGACTTTTTTGACTTTGCTCGACCTAACATCGCCCAGGCTGAGCACGTGTGGCCAATTGCGCTTATTGTCGTAGCGGCGCTAGCCATGCAATACGCGTGGGCAGGCATTGTCAAAAAGCACGTGCTCGATACCAACGGCACTCGCTAATTGCGCGGCTGGTCAACACCCCATTTTGGCGGCAAGAACAGTGCGGGCTGGTGCAATTGTGGAGTAAATTTTTGTTTCATACGAACGCGAGCGCTTTTTAGTTCCGGCACAGCTACCCGTGCATACTTATCCGTTTCGCAGAACAAGCCCTGTGCATCTATCGCGTGCAGTTTGCGACCATATAGACCAGTGAATTCGAGCTTCAGTCGTTCGAACTCTTCATCTTGGTGGTTAACCATCCACATTATTACTTCTTCTGGCGTGTAATCGCCTAAATCGACAAAGCATTTTTTTATACCACGCAACGCGCCTGGTCCAGCCTTAGTAAAATCGTTTTCGTCAAAGGCAAGCAGGTCGCTGTAGTTTAAATCGATTGCTATTTGATATGCCATAAAGCTGCCAATGAGCGGGTACGATTTTAGCAGGTGAAAAATCGCTTCAAGCGATGGCGCATGGAGAATAGCGTGCGCAATATCATGGGCAAAAAACATATCTTTAAATAGCTGTACGTGGTTCAGGTGTTTTGCGCCCCGCCCGTATGCATTCGTGGCGCATAGAATAAAGGCATTCGTATATATTGGCGACTGCGTATTCCGTAGTTCAACTAGCGCAGCTTCAAATGTATCATTGGCTAAATCGCTGAGTAGCGGCGCGTGCCCGAGGCGCCCGATAAGCCCCTCCCACGTACTTTCGCGGCTGAACATGCGGAACGCGATGATTTGGAATAAGATATCGGCTTTAGTGCGCACTTGGGGAGTATAGATGATATCCTTAATTAAATACTGGCTCACTCGATCCGTAGCCCGAAATACATTGCAAAACTTAAAGGTCTGCAAGATCGGGTCGGCAGTCCATGGTTGCGCCAAACCAGCCTGCCGCTTTTTAAAAATCATCTGGCGTTCGGCAGCAAATTTCCAATACAGGCCATAGACATCATCGCGGGGGATAGGGGGGCGTCTCATAGGCGAATTTTACCCTAAAACACCATCGGGCTCAAGCAATCATTATGGGAATACAGGGCCGTTTCACCTCGTTCCGCTCTACCACCTGAATTCTCAATCCAAGAAAAAACAGCCCAAAAAGACTGTCTTTTCTTGGTGGGGAATACAGGGCTCGAACCTGTGACCTCACGAATGTGAATCGTGCGCTCTAGCCAACTGAGCTAATTCCCCAAGCTATGTGTAACCGGAAGGTGCAATGATGAATTAGCTTATTTGCAGTTGGCTAGAGCGTGCGCATTTTATTACTGAAGGCCCCCAACTGAGCTAATTCCTGGTACATGGTGGAGCGTAGCGGACTTGAACCGCTCGCCTCGACAATGCGAATGTCGCGCTCTACCAGATGAGCTAACGCCCCATATTGATAGCCTGCGTGCCTATTGGTGGAGCATATCGGATTCGAACCGATCACCTCTTCCATGCCATGGAAGCGCTCTACCAAATGAGCTAATGCCCCACAATAGGCACCAGACAATCAATACCACCACTATACCAAAAATCACCCCGTAAGTTAAGGGGTGATTTTTTTGCTGTTGCGCGCCCACCCGGGGCACGGTTTTATGCATGTTTGTTTTAAGCGCAGAGGCACCCCTCTTGCGCACCAGCATGCCCATAGTATGCACCATTCGTTTAAAAAGCACAAGCTGTTATAGTAACACTATGGCACGCCCCAAAAAATCTAACACATACATAGACACCCTAGGCTGGACAGGGGTTATTTTGGTGATTGGCGCATACGCGCTACTAAGTTTTGGCGCTATTAAAGCAGATTTGTGGTTCCAGGTACCGACCCTTATGGGCTCGCTCGCCGTTGCGCTAGAAGCGTGGCTCAAAAAAGACAAGCAACCAGCAATTTTAAACTTTATATTTGCCGCAATTGCGCTATTGGCAGTAATCCGCTTGCTAATTACGGCGTAGTGTGCTTAACTAAGCGTGTTCAGAGTACACGCGAGAAATAGAAATGCACCGTTCCCTAATCTTCGCTAAAGGTCGACCTGACAATATTAGTATGAAGATAAAGGAATAAAACACTATGGATCAGAAACAGAATCTCTTTGTTGGTAGTCTTGCATATGCAACTAACGACGACACACTTAAAGCATTTTTCGAGCAAGTCGCACCTGTTGCGAGTGCCCGTGTTATTACAGACCGCGAAAGCGGCCGCAGCAAAGGCTTCGGCTTCGTTGAATTCGAAGACCCAAGCAACAACCAAAAAGCAGTTGACGAATTGAACGGCAAAGAACTTGACGGCCGCGCAATTAACGTAAGCATTGCTAAGCCAAAAGAAGACCGCCCACGCCGTGATGGCAATGGTGGTGGTTTCCGCGGCGGCGACCGTGGCGGTGACCGCGGCGGCAACAGCTTCCGCCAACGCAGCTGGTAATACTAGCCGCACATTAAAAACCGGGCCAAGCGCCCGGTTTTTTTGTTAGGTCATTTGCGATTCAAACATCGTATAAAAATCACCATGTGCCTGCATAAGCTCGCTATACGTACCCTGCTCCACAATTGATCCGTTTTTCATCATATAAATCACATCGGCCTTTTTAACTGTGCTAAGCCGGTGGCTAATTGTCACGATTGTTTTTTCGGTTTCCTTAAATAAATAATCGAATATCTTTGCCTCTGCCATCGCATCAATCGCACTCGTCGGCTCATCAAGCACTATTAGTTCAGCATCGCGGTAAAAATTACGGGCTACCGCTAACCGCTGCCACTGGCCGCCCGATAGCTCTACCCCGGCCGTGTCGTCATCGTGGTTAATCCATTTGTTCAGCAGGGTATTATCCTTTTTGGACAGCTTAGCAATGAACGCCGTAGCGCCAGATTTTTTTACCGCCTCGCGGTAGCGCCGTTCATCAAACTTTTTACTCACATCACCATAACGGACATTTTCGAGTGGTGTAGTAAACCAATAATGTAAAAAATCTTGCATGAGTACGCTAATGTGCCTGTGCCAGCTCGCCTGTGTAAACTCATGCAAATTCACATTATCAAGCATAATTTCGCCGCCAGTTGGCGGGAACAAGCCAACCAAAAGTTTTATCAGTGTGCTTTTACCGGCGCCGTTTTCGCCCACGATTGCAACGTGTTGTTTTTTGTGGATAGTGAACGCAATGTTCTTAAGCACGCGGCGCTTACTAAGTGGATATGTAAAAGATACGTTATCAAAGTGAATCGCATTTGGAAAAGTTTCCAGCTCACGCCCGCTCGTTTTTGCCAATGGTAGCGCCATAAACTTTTCGTACTCATAGAGCGCAGCCAATTGATCGTCGATGTTGTTGTACATAGAAGTTAGAGCCGACACAGATGAGCTCGTGCGCGATACAAGTTGCTGCACATACACGTACTGACCGATAGGCCAGGCGTGGCCAATAATCCTAAGAACAACTGCGACCTCAACCACCAGGCCGCCAATTGCGTCTAATATACTAGTTGCAATACGCCCAGCGATATAACGCCGTTCGACGCGCAGCCGCATAACATTGTCAATATTATTCAGCTCCCGATACAGTTTTAGCAATGATGGCGCAGCCCCGTACAGCCGTGTTTCGGCCAGGTTCTGGGGCTGGAACACATTCCACCGAATATCGTTTGCAGTACGGCGCTTTGCGACATTTCCGTGCCAGTACTCTGTCTGCAGGCGCGATATCTTCCATTGCACCACAGCGCTCGGCAGCACCGCCGCAAGGAGTACAACCCCATACCACCAGTCCACGAGTGTTAAGGCGACAACGCTGATGGACGCCTGTACTAAATTGGTAAATATGCTCGTCACGTCTTCGAAAATACGGGCGGCATACGACGTAAAGCTGTCGGCCTTGTCGTACATATCGGCCGTTTCCTTATCTTCATACCGCCAAAATTCCAAGCTCGTAAAGTGGTCCATTAGGGCTTCGGCAAGATTGGTTGATATTTTTACACTTGCAACTTCGTCGATATACCGCACGGCGCTCGTCCATACCAAGCTGAACAGCCCTAGGGCTGCGACGATAATGACATATTCAAGCGCAGCACTCCCGGCACCGTACTTACCGTTGTAGGCATCTGCGAGTGCACTCGTTGCCTGCGCCGCAAAATACGCAATAACAATCGGCAGCACTGCATTAATAATTGCACTGATAACTTTTATAATGACCGCAAGCGGCGCAGCACGGTACACTTGCTTGGCGACCTTTAACAGCGCGACAAGCGCTTCTTGCGGCTTCAGTTTTTTTGTTTTATCAGCCATGACCCTTATTGTATTGCATGGGGCCTATGGCGTAAATCGCTAGTCTTTGATTGTGCCACCAAAATACTCCCGCACCTGCTGCAGCAATTCACTGTCGTCGCGCCAAACAAATGTAGTGTTGGCAACGGTGGGCAGGTAGGTTTGGCCGACGGAACTTTCGTGCTGAGCAAGGACAATTTTTTTACCCGCAGCTAACGCAGCGCCAATCTCTATAAGCACACCCTCGCTTCGGCGTTCGGATGCCTGCAGCACAAGCACAGTGTCGCACGACTTCATGGCTTCAATGGCGGCTCGCACATAGTCGCCTGCCGCCGCGTTCTGCCCAACTAACTTTTCATAGTGTGGTGCAAAAATATTCATGTAGTAGGCAATGCCTTGTTGTTCGAAAAAATCCCGGAGGATCGACAATCTCTTGCCTAAAACCGCCTTATCTTCACCCGTGAAAGCATAGCTGCAAAAAACTTTCATACTAATCCTGCGCCTTTACAGCATTTCCAGAAATTCTTGTTCGGTAATTATTTTGGTACCGTATTGCTCGGCTTTTTTGAGTTTGCTGGCGCCAACATTACCGCCCACAACCAGGTAGTCGGTGTCTTTGCCAACACTACTTTGAAATGTGCCGCCCTCTTCCCTAATTCGCTCGGCTGCCACATCGCGCCCCATAGTTTCGAGCGTGCCGGTTACGACAAAACATTTACCACTCAGTTTACCGGTCTTTTTATGGTAAACTGGCTCAACACCAAGGGTTTTAAACTTTTCGAGTAAGGCCAAGTTATCGTCATCGGCAAACCAGGCGGCAATGCTTTCTGCAACCACTTGGCCGATGCCTTCCACACTTTCGAGCTCATCGATTGTTGCGACCGCGAGCCGATCTAAACTTTCGAAACGGTTCACCAAATCGATTGCCGTTTGCGTACCGACGTGCCGAATACCCAGCCCATACACAAAGCGCTCCAGTGGCGGCTGTTTTTTTGCGGCGATACCACCAAGTAACTTTTGCGCGCTGATTTCTGCAAAACGCTCCAAACTTAAAACTTGTTCTTTCGCCAGCGCATAAATATCAGCCATATCTTTCACCAAACCGGCGTCCACCAGCGCGTTCACATTTTTTTCGCCCAGCGTATCGATATCTAAGGCGCCCTTGCTGGCAAAATGCTCGAGCGCGCGCTTAAGCAGCAGCTCGCTCGTGCTACCTTTTACGCGATACACCACGTCTTTGCCTGGGCGCTCAAATTCTAGCTCCGGGTATTGGTGTTGCAGCGCCTGTTCAAAATCAAATTCAGACACGTCCGCTGGGCGCAGTTCTTTTAGCACATTTTGAACCTGCGGAATAATATCGCCGGCCTTAAAAATCACTACCGTGTCGCCAATCCGGACATCAAGACGCTTGATCTCATCGGCATTATGGAGGCTAGCGTGCTGCACGGTTGTGCCCGCCACCTGCACAGGGTTAAACACAGCAACTGGCGTGGCTGCGCCAGTGCGGCCAATACTAATAACAATGTCTTTTACCACGGTGGTGGCCTGTTCGGGCGCATATTTGTAGGCCACAGCGGCGCGTGGCTGCTTACCGGCAATCCCTAGCTCGTCATACAACTTGCGGTCATTTACTTTCACCACCAGGCCATCTGTATTAAACGGCAAATCATGGCGCCTTGTGTCCCACACATTAATAAATTCCATGACACCCGTAAGGTCAGTAAATACTGCCGCTTGCCTGTTGCGAACAATGCCAAGCGCCGACAGAGCGTCGTACGCAAACATATTGGTTGGCACGTCCGCTGGGTCATCCCGAAGCAAATCGTAGCCCCTAAACATTAACGGGCGCTCCGCGACAAGCCGGGGGTCAAGCTGCCGAATCGTCCCGGCCGCTAGGTTCCGAGGGTTCGCGAACTGCGGCTTGCCTTCGCGCACCATGCGTGCATTCAATAACTCAAAGTCACGCTTTAGCATGACAATTTCGCCACGAATTTCTGTGCGCCCTGTCAGAAATTGTTCAAAACCCGGCGTATTGCGCAACGTGAGCGGCACGCTTTTGATAGTACGTACATTTTGCGTCACGTCTTCGCCCACAAACCCATCACCGCGCGTCACCGCTTGAATCAGCGCGCCGTCGACATAAATCAGCGCGCACGCCAAACCATCCATTTTAATGTCCGTAAAATATTCGTGCTTAGCCCCCGGTGTCAGCTTTTCAATCCGTCGCACCCAGGCCTCTACATCGGCTTTATCAAACACGTCATTCAGGCTGATCATACGCTTTTGGTGGGCCACCTTTTCGAACTTGCCTAACGGCGCGTTGCCAATGCGCTGGCTTGGACTATCGGGAGTCACAAGTTCAGGGTACTCTGCTTCAAGCTTTTTTAATTCGTGGAATAGGCCATCATACACAGCATCGCTCACGCTTGGCGCATCTAATACGTGGTATTCGTAGCTGTATTGGTTTAGGAGTGCCTTTAGCTCGGTGAGCCTATGCTGGGCTTGCATCGTCATCAAGAATCCTCCGATACAACATGTAGATATAGGCAGATGCCCACACGGCGCTCAGGGACCCCATAAACGCAGCTACCATAGGTACAAGCGGAAGCCAGTTCAATGCTGGCCACAAATTTTTAATAGCCGAGTCAAGAAGAACCGTCAGTATCATGACAACAACCCAACCAAGTGCAAGCATAACTACCATCCATAATATGCGGTATAAAATGCGGAGCCGGCGACCAACAACGATATCACCCGCAGCCCTAAGCGCACGCATGGGGTACATGCCCGGCAAAGTCACAATTACGAGCGCCAAAAACGTGGGTGTAATCCAATATAAGACCAGCGTCCCCACAAGCATCGAGAACGTGGTGAATAGAGCCGTTGAAAGGCCTTCGACCAGCAAGCCTACCTGTGTTAAGGCCGAATAAACAAGTGAAATCAGAGCGATTGGGAACAGCTGGGCTAGCGCAACGAGTAATACGCCAAATGAAGCGACGATTGGTGCGCCAGAGCTGTACAAGCCATCCCGCATTTTGGGCCGCCGGCCAGCCATCATTTCGCGGAGTAGCCACACCGTAGCCAGCCATATCATCACAGCGAACGCTGCCAGGTAGATTTGCTGTTGTGCGGTGAGACTTTGCGGTGATATAAAGGCCGCAAACAACAGAATACCAGCCTTGCCAACAGACCCCCATGCGCCCTGGAGTATATTGCCGGCCGACTGATTAACGAGCCCGGCAATTTCTTGGTAGGATTGCTGGTTAGTGATTCCGCCAAACAGCAACGACGCAACTGCGTATAACAATGCAAGTAGTAAAAAGGTAGACTTATGGCTCCACAGCATGCGCCACACCTGGCCAGTAAACCTAAAATAACCAGGCAACTTTAGCGATCGCACATAATCACGGCGGTAGGTGCGCTTGAAGCTGCGGTGCGGACGGCGCATCAAAAATGCGGCATTTCGCATACTGATAGTGTCTTTATGGACCAATAGCCTCAAAATAGGGTGAAAATTTTTCATTAGGTGCTACAACCAGTATAACAGCGTCAGCCAAAAAATCGAAAGTACCCCACCAACTAAAAACACGAGGGCAAGCCTCGTATTTTTAGTTGGTGCGCAGAGCGGGGGTACACGGTATATCTAATCGAAGCGCCCGCTTTGCTGGGGCTTATGACTAGCTATCGCACCCGGCGGGTTCGCCCCCACGGCATGTTGCCGTTACCAACTAAAAACCCCAGGCAAGCCTGAGATATTTAGTTGGTGCGCAGAGCGGGGGTCGAACCCGCACGTCTTTTGGACAAGGGATTTTAAGTCCCTCGCGTCTACCAGTTCCGCCATCCGCGCAATTTTTGTATGTTAAATATCCTGGAGGCACGTACGGGAGTTGCACCCGTCTACGCGGTTTTGCAGACCGCTGCGTAACTGCTCCGCCAACGCGCCACAGTAAAATTATTATAGCATGGGCTGCCAGTATAAGATAAGTGAGACTATTGCTACAACAGCTACGTCATATTGGCTAAAACGAAAAGACTTGTCCGGAGACAAAACGGAAGCGAATGTGTGCATTCGACCCGGCTTTGGCGGAGGGAGCGCTCGCGACACTTCCACCTTTTTGCTTCTGCAAAAAGACGCTGGAAGTTCAAGTGCCTAAATAGCAAGCCAAAATAAAAAGACGAGCGAATGCTCATCTATTTACTTTGGTGCGGACGAGAAGACTTGAACTTCCACGGTTGCAATAACCACTAGCCCCTCAAGCTAGCGCGTCTACCAATTCCGCCACGTCCGCATAACTCAACTAAAATGTACTCGTGGGTTTAACGTCATCACCGGACTGGCTACGCGCTACCGCGTCTACACATACTTGCGTTCACGCAGACCGCCACGTCCGCATAACTCAACTAAAATGTACTCGTGAGATTATATCGTTCTTACGGCGTTTTGTAAACCAAACCCGTGTTCACTGTCCAATCGACAACATTCGAGTAGCGGTCAGATGCCAAAATCAGCTTTGCGCCACTTTTAAGCGCCGTACTATTTTTACTCACGACATATTCAAGCTCGGGCTGGTACAGCCCCAGCGCAGGAGCATCGCTCAGCCATTGCTTTGCAAACGCAACATATTTTGCATTCCGTAATGCGGGGTCGACGTTTGTACGAGCGGTCGAAAGAATCGCGTCAGAATTTGCGTTCGCGTAATTCGAAAAGTTATAGCCGCTTGTATTTGCCCCACCCTGTGATGAATGCCAGTAGGCAAAGACATCGGGATCGGCCCCAATAGCTAGCTCGTAGACCAAAACGTCAAAGTTGCGCTGCTGTAAAACATTTTGGATAAATTGCGTTGAAATATTCGCGGCATCAATACTACTGACCGTCACCTTAACCCCAAGGCTTGCCCATTGGTGAGCCAGTTCATTGGCTGCAGCCTGGAACTGTTGGTCCCTGGTGGTCGTGATTACCAGCTGGAGCGGGCGGCCATCTTTATACCGCGTCGTGCGGGTGCTATCAAGCTTCCAGCCATCATTATCAAGCATCACCGCTGCCTGCGCCATATTGAGCTGCGGTGGTGGTGGCGAACCCGGCACCTGTCCGTCTAAGAAGGGGAGGTAGAGGGGCAATACCCTACCGCCTACTGCTGCCCGCACCTTATTCATATCTGTGCCAATTTGTAATGCCTTGCGGACCGTACTGTCGCTGAGGATTGGATTCGTGTTATTCAATAACGCGTATACTCCGCTCGCAATCGGCGCATTCACGGTCGTATACGATGCCCCTAGGTCACTTTTTTGCACATTTTCAAGATCAGCCGCACCGTTTACCTCGCCAGCCTGCAGCGCCGCACGAATATCCGCCTGATTCGCATAGGCATACAGTTCAAACTGATCAAGCTTTGGCCGCCCGCCATAATAATACGGGTTCGCCACCAGGTGAATCGCTTGATATTTAGTGATTGTGTCTGCTGGTTGCAGCAAGCTAAATGCAAACGGGCCGCTGCCAATTGGTGAACGGCTAAACGTGCTTTCGCGTAGCGCACCAGCATTAACATCGGCAAGAATATGCGCCGGGAGTACGGGGAACGTGAGAGCGTGCGGAAACGCAGCATACGCCACGGGCAAGGTGAACTCAACTGTATAGCTATCAATTGCGCGCACGTTCACATCGGCCCAGTTTACCCGCAGCGGAGAGCGAGTCGCAGGATTTTTTATTAAATCAATAGTAAACACCACGTCGCCGGCAGTAAGTGGCGA
This sequence comes from bacterium, assembly GCA_021781475.1. GTDB lineage: Bacteria > Patescibacteriota > Saccharimonadia > Saccharimonadales > Saccharimonadaceae > Saccharimonas. Next base: position 2,414 of record JAJXWT010000013.1, on the reverse strand, counting down.
GCCATCGCTCCACATCGCGTCTTTACGCAGGGTCACCGTATAGACTGTTCCGTTTTTTGTACTACTTAGGCTTGTCGCGAGGTCCTGGCGCAATGTGCCCGTATTGTCGTAGCTATATAGCGACGAAAACACCAGCCGACTGAACGAAACTTCAGCACTCGAAGATGCATAAAGCGGGTTTAGCGACGTAATCGGCCCCAGCACCGCTTCGGAATAAGTGCCCCCAGGTGCCGGTGCTGTTACCATGTACCCTGTTTGAGCAAATGCGAACTGCACGCCCATGCCGGCAATCATAATCCCCATCAATAGCATCCATATGCTTACCTCTTTGCGCACAAGCCGCGCGTGGTGTAAGCGGGACAACAAAAAGCGGTGTGCGTGCCGCGTAGTTGCAACTTCCGCCTTTTTAAGGCGCCGTAAAGCTGCCTTGCGGTCAAACCCTACGCTTGAGAATGCTTTCCACCCCCCTTTTGAGTTATTGTCCACGGCGGTACGTGTTACCCTATCCGACTAGCAAGCCGATTATAATCGAGCCAATAAACATAACGGCAAATATCACCGTTACGTCAAACAGGTTCTTATCGAACCCGCGGCGAGTCGTATAGAGCTCGCTCGAACCGCCAAACCCAGCGCCAAGGCTCGCGCCGCGTTGCTGCAATAGAATCGCGACTACCATAAGGACTGACGATATAAGCATAATGGCCTGTAAAATTTGATCTATTTTCATAATCTTTCCCTTGATGCTCCTTTGTTAGAATATTCAAGCTCTAACACACTACTTACTATATAGTTTACCAAACTTAAGACCAAACCGGTAAGAACAGAGTTCCAAAATGTCATACCAAGGCCGGGGGTCAACCTGAGCGAAATATACACCATAATGCCGTTTACAATAACCGTGAACAAGCCAAGGGTAAGCAAAATCGCTGGGAGCGACAAGATAGTGACGATTGGTTTTAATACCGCGTTTACAATCGAAAACACCAGGCCCGCGACAAGAAACACTTGCAGATTTGATGTATACACGGAGTCATTATAGCCTGTGCCAAATAAACGTACCGCCACCCAGAGGCCAAACGAGTTCAGTAACCACCTCACGACAAGCACTAGTAATTGACGTTTCATGTATACCTTAGTATATCGCAGGCTTACAAATCTGTCGACAGGCGGCCGCTCAGGTTTTGCGCGCCCGACGCGGTGATTAATATATCATCCTCGATACGTACACCGATTGATTGCTCGGGGATATAAATCCCCGGCTCCACAGTCAGCACCATTCCGGGCTTAAAATAGCGTGGCGCGCCAAGGCTATCATGCACATCCACCCCTAGCCCGTGGCTTACTGCATGCGGAAAGTAGCGGCGGTACCCCGCTGTATCAGTGGGCGAACTGATAAGCCCAAGGCCTCCAAGCGCATCTTTCATAATGTCATCAACTTGCCGTATGTAATCTTGCACCAATAAATCAGGGCGCAGCAGGCTAATAATATTACGCTGAGCGTGGGCAACAGCCCCGTGCACCTCAACTGTACGCCTTGACGGCTGGCGGCAATAGGTGCGGGTGATATCGGCGGCATAGCCCCTATATCGCGCGCCTATATCGATTACGACGGCATCACGCGCACGGATTTTATGCTCATTCGCCCCGTAGTGCAATGTACATGCGCGCGGGCCACCAGCAACAATTGGCGCATACGCATGGTTTGCATTTTTTCGCCTAAATTCCCGGGTAAAGTCAGCTTCAATTTCGTATTCGCCTTTATAGCCTTGCCACGAGTCACGAACACCAGCAAAGGCGTGTATGCTAATTGTAATTGCTTTTTGAATACGCTCAAGCTCAGCGGGCTGCTTAATGGCGCGAAGTTCGGCGAGCTCTTTGTTGCACGGTTCAACCGAAACAAATATCCGCTCAAGGCGCGTTTTGTTGGCATGCTGTGCCGGGTTGCCATGGAACTCACCGTCCACCGTGTTTACGGTGGTTATAACGCGCGTGTGCGTGCGCGCCAACTGCTGTAGCTCCCGCTCAAGTTCCGCCTCTGTTATAACTGCGGCAGCACCGCTAACCGCAAGCGCCTGATCATCGCTTATATCGCCTTCGAACGTTTGCTGCACGTTACTCAGCGCGGGGCGTACCAATGTGGCTCGGCCGCGGGCGCCATCAATAATGATTTTCCAACCTGGCTGTTCAATACCGCTGAGCCACCAAAAGTTTGATTCCTGCAAAAATGGAGCGGGCATGTCTCCGCTCAGCTGCATTTGATCGTACCCAGCAATAACCGCAAGGGCACCTTGGGTACGCTCAATAAAACGACGCCTGTTTTCAGTATGAAACATATAGTTTTACTATACACCCTACGGGCAATTTGATGGTTTGGTCGTAGTGGGTTGCTGCGTCGAGCTGCCCACATACCACAC
>JAJXWT010000027.1 GCA_021781475.1 bacterium | reverse complement strand
AATCTTCGAGCGTCATCACGCTTTCCGTCGGGCCATCAATTTGAATATTATTGCGATCAATAATCACAATCAGCTGCGCTAACTTATACTTACCGGCAAACATGGCGCTTTCCCAAATATTGCCTTCGTCGAGTTCACCATCACCCGTAATACAGTACACCCAGCGGTGGCGCGCGTTATCCATATATTGGAGTGTGTAGGCATAGCCGGCTGCTTGGCCGACACCCTCGCCCAGGGGGCCGCTTGTTGTTTCTAGGCCTGGTAACCGCTCACGCTCGGGGTGACCTTGCAGCCGACTGCCCAGGCGGCGTAGCGTCATAAGTTCACTTTTTTCAAAATAGCCACGCTCGGCCATAACCGCGTACTGCACCGGCACACAGTGGCCGTTGCTCAGCATAAAAACATCACGGTCGGGGTCGCTTGGATGCGCCGGGTCAATGTTCATTACGTTAAAATAAAGGGTCGTGACAATGTCAGCGAGCCCTAAGGGGCCGGCGGTGTGGCCGCTCCCCGCGTGTTCCAGCATACTAATAATATCTTTGCGGACAGTTGCCGCTTTTTCCTGCAACTGGTGTAATGTCAAGTTAAGCCCACTCATATGTACCCAGTATATACCACCCGCTTAAAAAGCGTAACCGTTAAATCACGCTGTGCTTGTTGACTTCGGTGACCATTTGGTTGTACATGGCGGCCGGATCAGTGGCGTTATTAATGGCGCCACCCGAATTAATCACATTAACGCCACCCTGCGCCAAGCTAAACACGTTTTCAATTGCCGCGCCGCCATCCCAGCCGATTTCTAGATCGCCACGGATGCTGCGGATAAGCCGCACCTTTTCCAATTGCATAAGGTCGGCCTTTCCGCCGTAGTGGCCAAGGTCTCCACAAAATACCAACACATGGTCGGCGGCCTTAATGTACGCGGCGACGTTAGCGGGCACCGTTGGCTTAAGCAACCCAACACCCGCATGAATGCCGGCAGCTTTTATTTTTTGCAAAATAGGGCCAAGATCTTCTTGAACCTCGGCGTGAAAAATAATTGTCGTTGGCTTTAGCTGAATAAGTTGGTTGACATATTCGCTCGGCCTCGCGACCATCGCGTGGATATCCACCTGCCACTCCTTAGGCCACCACACCTTGTCAATACCGATGCTAAACGTGGGGGCAAATTCGCCATCCATAATGTCAATGTGGACACGGTTTGCAAATGGGTGGAGCCGGTCAACGGCCGCCTTGTAGGCATCTTCGGTCTCGACCGTGATACAAGGGGCGATTGCCGTCATTTAAAAGGCGTCCAGTTCTGCGTTGCGCCGCACGTACCGAGTTGCCCCCGCGAACGGCGTTTTCAAGAACGTATCAATGATATCTTTCCATGACTCATCTTTAGTATCCAACACGCGGGCCGGCAAACATAAAATGTTCGCGTTGTTATCGTTGCGGCATTCGTGGGCCTCAAAGCTGTCCCATATAACGGCCGCGCGAATACCCTTAAAGCGATTCGCTGCCATCGCCATGCCCTGGCCGCCGGTACATATTAGGATAGCCCGTGGGTCGTCTGGTTCGGGCTCGCCAAGCACCTTAAGTGCGGCCATTTGTGCAAATTGCGGGAAATCATCGCCAGGGTCAAGCTCGGCATCGCCAACGTCACCCCATTCATAACCCTGCTTACTGATATATGCTTCGATTTTTTCTTTTAGGTAAAAGCCGCCGTGGTCGGCACCAATAAATAGTTTCATGCTATAAGTATAACCGTTTTATCATGGGTAGTGCAAGTTGGTGCCGCTCGGGCACGGCCCCTGTTCTGGCATGCTCGCTGAATCTGGTGTGGTGTGGTACACAATATCTGGAAAATCAGGTGACCTGCCCTCTAGACAATAGGTGGAAGCATTGCCATAGGTAACGGTTGTGGGCGCTGGCAGGGTGCTGCCATTTTTTGGAACGGTCACTGGAAACGTACCGCCCTGCGCCAAAAACGACGCAATAATATTATTTTGCGCCGTGGCACATGCGCTCCCGCATGTGAGCACAAAATCAGCCTGGTTGATTGTTGGCCCCTGAACAACTACATTCGAGGTAATTGTGCCTTTTGCATGCAGGTTATTACCACTGTAAATGCACGACGTATTATACGTCGTAGTGCCATCGGTGACCGGCATGTAGCCATTGCAGGCGTTCAAAAACAATTGCGCGTTTTGGTCAGGGGTCAAGTTTGAGTATACCGGTGTTTGCGACGCATCGGTAAACAGCACAACGGCAACCGTATACGGCGGCGCATAATCGGTACTCGCTAGATTTGCCGGGTAATAGTGGTTAAACACATTAAAGGTTTGCAGCACTTTTTGGGCATCAGCGATAGTGCGCACCACGGAGGCATCGGCGGCCCGGTGCTGAATCCCCGTATACGCCACTGCCGCGATTGCAGTTAACACAGCTGCAATTATCATAACAATGATAAGTTCTACTAACGTAAGGCCGCTTTTTGCGCGCGCGTTCATGTAGTAAGTATAAGCAACATATATGCTGGCGTCTAGGTTATAATAAAGCTAGTGAAAAAGGACGAGTTGATTAAGTTAGCAAAAAACACCTACGCCGAAGCCGATGTGCTCGAACTTGATTTTGCCATCGATGTTGCCACAAAAGCCCACCAGGGGCAAAAGCGTAAGAGTGGCGAACCCTACATCACTCACCCGCTTGCCGTAGCCGCAAACCTTATTACGTGGGGCATGGATACCGATTCGGTCATTGCCGGTATCCTCCACGATACCGTAGAGGATACCGACTTAACGCTCGCCGAAATCGAAACGAACTTTGGCGCCGATGTGGCGCTGCTTGTCGATGGCGTCACAAAAGTGAGCCAAGCGCGCAGTGGCATGCGTATCCTCGATAGCTACCTGCCGCAAACTAAAGACAACCTGTCGAAACTTTTGATTGCGGTTGGCCAGGACATCCGCGTGATTATCATTAAGTTGGCTGACCGCCTGCACAACATGCAAACCCTGCAATACAAAAGCCCCGCTAAGCAAAAAAAGATTGCCCAAGAAACACTCGAGGTATTTGCGCCCCTCGCTGACCGCCTAAACATGGGCCGCGTTCGTGTCCAGCTTGAAGAGCTAAGTTTCAAGTATTTGAACCCACACGAATACCTTAAAACTAAGCAGCTGCTCGATAGTCGCGTGCGTAAAAGCAACCGTAAACTGAATGCGGTGCGACGCGCTGTTGGCAACAAATTAAACGACGAAAAAATAAGCCACACTATCGATGGCCGTATAAAAAGCGTGTATAGCTTGTACAAAAAGCTCGATCGTGTCGGCAACATCGACGACATATACGACCTGATTGCCCTGCGGATTGTCGTTGAAGATGTCGAAGATTGTTATTTAGTACTCGGAGTTTTACACGACATGTATCAACCAATGTTTGACCGCATAAAGGATTACATTGCAAAACCAAAGGCCAACGGCTACCAAAGCCTCCATACAACCGTTACCACGCCGCAAGGCCAAATTGTCGAGTTCCAAATACGCACCCATGCCATGCACGAATACGCCGAACGGGGGCTCGCGGCAAGCTTTTACTTTAATGAGCAAAAGCTAACCGACGCGTACCGCGAAAAACAGCTGGCTGAACTACCGGGCGATTTACGTTGGATCCACGATTTGCAAACAGCTGCCGCCCACGCGCGGGCCGGTAAAACATATAGCGCCGAAGATTTAAAGCTTGGGCTATTCGAAGATAGGATTTTTGTGTTTTCGCCAAAAGGCGATATTTACGACCTGCCATTTGGTAGTTATCCGCTCGACTATGCCTACCGCGTGCACAGCGACCTTGCGGCCCGTGCCAGCGGCTTTATGGTTAACAGCACTATGCGTTCGTTTGACTACGTGTTGCAACATGGCGATCATATCGAAGTGCTTACTAATAAAAGTGCCAAGCCAAAGCAAGACTGGCTTAGTCTTGTCAAAACGCCCCACGCCAAAGACAAGCTAAAAAGCCAGTTGCGGCGACAAAACGGCGGCATACTGCGGCAATTCGCAGCTGCTATCCCGCGGCGTAAGAAATAGCCTGGCGATATTCCGCAAAGTCGGCTTGACCATTGAGCTGCAGGTGTTTTTCGAGCTCAGCAAACAAGTGCCGGTAGCCGCCCCACCACGGCTGAGCGCGCATCTCATCAAGCGTAAGCCAACTGAACATACAGTGCTCGGTATCAAGGCGGATATCTCGAATATTGGCCCACACCATATACACCACAACCGAATAGCCCGCGAAAGGCACGCCACACTGCATTAATTGGCGGCGCGGCGCGGCGCTAATATTAATACCGATTTCTTCTTGCACCTCGCGGATCAGCCCTCGCTCGAGTGCTTCGCCCCGGTGCAGGGAGCCGCCGGGCAGGTCGGGTGCATACGCCGGCCCAGGGTTACTTGGCCAATAGCTGTTCGTCAAGACTAAAAATTTATTATCGCTGTTGACAATAACCGCCTTTGCCGACACACGCGGCACTATTGGTTATTCCAACGCTCAATTGCCTTAGCAATCACCTGCTTAGCTTCGGCGGCATCGCCAAATTTTTCTACCTTTGTGCTACCAGGCTTTTTAAGGGCTTTGTAGTTATTAAAATGGAATTCAATTTGCTTTAGCAGCTGCTCAGGCAAGTCTGCCAAGGTACTATACGCATTGCCGTTATCACGGTCGTCGGCTGGTACCGCAATGATTTTATCGTCAACTTCACCGTCATCGACAAACTGCACATAGCCCAAAATTTTAGCCTCAACAACAATACCCGTCGAAAGTGGCGTGCCAGTAATCACTAATACGTCCAGCTCATCACCATCTTCATCGAGCGTTTGTGGGATAAAACCGTAGTTAGTGGGCTTTGCAAAAATCTTTGGCTCAACACGGTCAAGCGCAAAATAAGCCTGGCGACGTTTCCATTCAATTTTTAGGTTACTGCCTTCGGGGATTTCAATGACAGTATTAATAACGCCGTTTTCGTAATCGCCAGGCGTAACAATTTGGTTAAAATCAGGCATGCTACATGTCTCCATTAATGGTTTACTACTATTATTTACTTTTATGATAGCAGCTTTTGGGGTATGATGTAAAACGATATGATACCAACTTTGCAGCCACAGCTGCTGCCGGCCGGCGAATACCTTTTGGATTTAATAGATGCTATCAGCACCGCAACCACCCGGGTTGCCCTTGTGGTGACTGTATTCCACAACGATAGCCCACGTATGGAGCAGTTTACGCAGGCGCTGTGCGACGCAGCCTCCCGGGGCGTTCGCGTGTCCTTTTGCGTCGATTCATTCACCTATATGGAACCAGCCGCAAGCCCGTGGCGCCATTTGCTCAAGGACCAATCAGCGCAAGCCTACCAGGCAATCCGTACTGAACGTCGCCTGCGCGCTGCGGGTGTAAAGTTTCGCTGGCTAGGGCGCCACGCGAATTTTGGTGTAATGGGCCGTACACACATTAAGTGGAGTATTGTGGACAACACAGTGTATAGCTTTGGCGGCGTCAACCTGTACGAAATGGGC
>JAJXWT010000012.1 GCA_021781475.1 bacterium | reverse complement strand
GGCCTTTGGGGCGGCGCAGCGGCTGGCGTAGGTACGTGTTTTGCGAGCGCTGTTAATAACTTGATGTCTGGCCACGCGCTTTTTGGCACGTCTAACAAATCGTCGAGCAAAGGCAGCCACTCGGGGCGGTTGGTAATATTATCACGGATAGTGTCAACGAGTTGTTCCGTGATTACGTGTGGCGGTGTTCCTGCGTCGGTTGCGGCCTGCACACCGGCCGTAACGGCTGCAATGTCACCGGCATCGTATGCCTGCAGTAAGTTACTAATTATCGCCTGGTCGGCAAGCCCTAAAATTTGGGCGACCATGTCATAGGTTATGGTGCCATCGCTTAGGTGCTGCATTTGGTCGAGTAGGCCAATACTGTCACGGAAACTGCCTTTGCCGTGGCTGGCAATCAGCTCAAGCGCGTCTGCGGCAATGGCAATATGCTCTTTTTTGGCAATCGCCTGCAAATGGCGTACGGCATCTTGTGGCGCAATGGGCCGAAAGTTAAAGCGTTGCACGCGGCTAATAATTGTTGCTGGTAATTTGTCGGCATCTGTTGTCGCCAGTATAAATACCACGTGTTCGGGTGGTTCTTCGAGCGTTTTTAACAGCGCGTTAAACGCCTGCTTGCTCAGCATGTGGACTTCATCGATAATATACACCTTACGCTTGGCACTGACTGGCGCAATTTGTACGCGCTCGCGCAGCTCGCGCACGTCTTCGACGCTGTTATTGCTGGCGGCATCGATCTCAATAATATCTAGGTGGTTGCTTTCGTCGGTGTACGGCAAGTTGTTAATTGCATGCGCTAAAATACGGGCAATGCTGGTTTTGCCCACCCCGCGCGGGCCCGTCAGCAGGTAGGCGTGCGCAACTTTATCGGCGGCAATGGCTCGCTTTAAAATGGCAGTAATATGATCCTGCCCGACAATTTCATCCAAAGACTTTGAACGGTATGTACGGTATAACGCTTTAGACACCTTGCTCCCTATCCTTATACCTTATTGTAGCGCATATTGCCGGGTACGTTTGTTGTGATTTAGTCGTGTGGGCCGCCTGGCGTGGGGCGTTGGTCAATAAACGCAATGTCGGGTGCAATGCAAAACAACTGTTGCCTGCCGTGCCCTTTTGCACTATCTACAAACGGTTCGCTGTCAATCTGGTGCCGAATGGCATCGAGGGCATTGATGCCACGCAGCGCCGGCCCTACTAACTGCGGATCCATATCTAAACCATAGTCATTCCATAAATCGATTAAGTCGGTTGTCGTAACACCGCCTTGTCGTTCAGAGTCTAAGTCCATAAATGAATTCAGCGTACGGGTTGCAAGCCTGCCGAGGGCAAAGCGTTTACTACCGCTGCTAATAGTGTTGTAGTTGAGCACAACCAGGTTTAGTGCCCCTTTACCAATTGGCCCGGCATAGGCTGGCGGTATAGGCCAAATTCCTTGGTCAATGGCCGGTTCGTTGTGCAACAAGCGGGTGCCGTGCAAAAAGTGCGACGGTTGCGCAGATTGGACAGGGGTATCTTGTCGCTTACGCATTATGTGCACATTATACTAATATGCGCGTGCATAGCTATGAGAATTACTACAAAAATCCGCCATTGGAGAGCGGATAGTTGTATTGCATTGTTTTTAGTGAACTACAGCGCGGCTTCAACGGCGGCCCAGGTTGCGTCTGGGTTGTCTTCGGGCACAATAATGGTCACTTGGTCGCCAATGTTAATGCGGAAATAGGTCACGCTGGCAAGCAAAATGCGGTACTCGCGGCCGCTGGCCTCTACATAGTAAGCGCCATCGTGCTGCATAAGTGTACCAATAATTTGCTTGCGCGGTACTGGGCTAATTTGCTTGTAAATAAAGCCGCCGTCATCGGCAATGGTGAGCTTTAAAATGTCACCTTCGACGAGCTTTGACTTACTAGCGTAGTTTGCCGGTACTGGGTAGGTTTTACCGTCGGGGCCCAACATTACTTGGCCATCAAATACGCCCTCTATTACCTTACCGGTGACTTCACCGCGGCTGCTCGAGGGGGTAACAACTGTACCATCTTCGCCCATGATGCTGTTTAAAAGTTCCTTTGCGGCGGCAAGGTTTGTTTCGGCCTCCTGAAGTAAACTCCTTAGGCGTTTTACTTGTTTTTCTGGTAATTCAGACATTATCTCGCAGTTCCTTGTCTGTGTTTTGTTATATACTACCCCATATATACCGCCTTGGCCCCTTTTTGTCAATCTAAATGTCGATTTTCCACAAGGTTATATGGGGTCATGGCTAAATCGTTGTGAATTTTGGTTTTGACTTGCGTTTAGGGGGTGTGGTATAGAACGAAAACTTGACATTACTATTAATTCATACTAAAGTATTTTTATCCTATAGCCGACTGATTGGAATTACGATGTACTTTTACACAACTCGCCGCAAGGTGTTCGACATTGTGGCAGAGGCTACGCTGGTTGCTTTGTTCTTGCGTATGTATGTGGCATATGCGCCAGTGCTACCCACTACATTGATAGGCGCCCTTGCCATAGTTCAGATAGGCGTTTTTGTATACCACAAAAGTGCCTACGCGCGCGCCTCGCTTTATGCCAACGCCTTGTACGATCAGCTTACTCTGGACCTTGCAGGGTATGTCAATAGTGGCTATACCGTGCGTCGCTGCGTATCGCCTGCGGGTGATACAACGCTCGAAATTGAGTACGCGATCGATACTAGCCACACGCCGTGCTATGTCGTCAGGTTTTGCAATTACCTAGGCGACGACCGTGAGCCATCTTCTATATCGGAGTGGTACGTGGCTTCAAGGAAAAAAACGGGGTATATTTCCAAGCACTACTACTATTTCGACGCGAGCAATCGCGAAGATTTGTGGCGCCATGGCATACTTGGTAGGGTGTTGCTACCTCGCGATATGCTTTTTGTGTGCACGTTTGACATAGAAGCGGTGCAGGCCGCCCTTAAAAATTGGGAGTATATCCCCAGTTAATCACCACGTCGGTCGGTAGGGATAAGGGGCGCGGTATTGCTGCAATGGCAATGTCGCGCCCCCTTTTGATATTTTATAGATACGAAAAGGCCGCACGGAGTGCGGTAGCATTTACCTCACTCGCCCTTAGGGGTTACAGGCCATTGGCTGACAGAACTGCCGCGTGGCTTTGTGACACTAGCCTGCGACTGCCGCTTCCTCACGTGCTTTTTACGCTGGCGGCCGCGTACATCTTCGATGTCCGAGGGCTCGATGTGTGCCCCTGTGGCAAGGTCGTGTGGCAGCCGCACAGGTACCTTGGCTACCACGATTGGTGTGTTCGTTGACAGAGCACAAGCCGGACGGAGGGGCAACCCCCCACCGTCCGGCAGCTCACAGAATTCATAAGGTAACTTGTGGAATCTGTAAGCTACACACAAAAACCACCCCTTTTGGGGTGGTTTTTGGTAACAATGTGGTCGGTAAAATGTGAAACTTAGGCGAGTTCGACGCTGGCGCCAGCTTCTTCCAAAGCTTTCTTGGCCTTTTCGGCGTCGTCTTTGCTGGCTTTTTCAAGGATAACGCTTGGCACGTTGTCAACAAGTGCTTTTGCTTCACCAAGGCCAAGGCCTGTGATTTCCTTAACAGCTTTAATAACAGCAACCTTTTGTGCACCGCCGTCTTTTAGGTTCACGGTGAATTCGGTTTTTTCGTCTGCAGCAGCAGCGTCGCCGCCAGCAGCAGGCGCGGCAACAGCAACAGCTGCAGCAGCTGGCTCGATGCCGTATTCGTCCTTAAGGACGTTCTTTAATTCGTTTACTTCCAAAACTGTGAGCTTTGTTAGCTCTTCAGCGAGTTTTTTTACGTCTGCCATAATGGGAGATCCTTTCTTACTATAGGGTTGTAAATGGTAGTGTGTGCAGTGTTAAGCTGCGGCTTTGGCTTCCACGCCGTCCAATAGCGCGTGTAGGTTGCCCGACAGCGCGTTTGTAACATCGTGTACTGGTGAAAGCAGTTGTGCAACGACTTCGGCAATAAGTTGGTTTTTGCTTGGCAGACCGGCGAGTGCCTGTACGTCTGCGGCAGCAAGTGCCAAACCTTCGCCGCTAAAGCCGGCAATTAGCTCGAGCTCTGGGTGAGTTTTTGCAAATTCATCCAAAGTTTTTGCTGCCATGACTTCGTCGTCGCTACTAAATGCATAAAGCAACTGGCCAACAAGCGCGCCAGTGTCGGCGCTTTTGTAGGTGTCGTTACTGCCCATTGCCACGCGCACTAAACGGTTTTTGACCACTTTAATGGTCACGCTGTTCTGGCGGGCAGCCTTGCGGAGCGCCTGTAAATCAGCCACGCTGATCCCCTGGTACTTCGCAACGGCGGTGCCTTTTGCGCTTGCAAAGAGTTCTGCTAGTTCACTAACCAAAGCTTGTTTCTTATCTTTAGAAATTGCCATAAATATGGGTTCCTTACGTTAGCTTTAGTGTTATGACCACATTGTTAAGTTGCCGACATTACAAAAATCTTTGGCCACAAGCCAAAGACGTAAAAGAGATTTCATCCCTCGGTAGCATTCTTATAAGCTTTCGCTCGCTACTGTCTTTGGTAATGTCTAACAGTAAGTATAACAGAGGATTGGCGTGTTGGCAACTAGTATAGGCCCAGGTCGTCAATAAAATTCGCAAAACGTTGCTCGCTTGGTGGGCATAGGCCGTCCGTCCCCATGTGTGCCCTGCGAGCGTTAAACGCTGCTAATCGAGTGGTCTGTTCTTCGGTGGGAACATATTTTACGCCAAGCATGCGCATAATCTTGTAAAATATGTGCGCCGATTTACCGGTACGTGAGTCTTTGCGACCCTCTTGGGTTAAGACTTGCACTTCAAAGGGCACACAGCCGGCGGCATCTTCGTAGTAACCCGTCATTTTTGCGACATGAAACCCCGTATCATCTTCAACGAACTCAAACATAGCAGGATCAAAACGCGCAATGAGGGCCGCTTTCAGCTGCTCAACAAAAGCACTTGAACCGCGGATATGAAACGATTCTTTGCGGCGTGGGGATGGCCATGGGGTGATATGCTGCGATTTAAGCATGGAGTATACGGCATCTATGTAGGCCTGGGTAAGGTGCTCGTCATCTTTCGCTACAACAGTAATACCCACGTCGTCTAGGTTAACTTCCATGATTCCGCCGTTATCTTTAAAGCTCCTATACAGCTTATTCGCCCGCATGCCGATAGTTTTTAGCCTTGCAATTTCCCGGATGCCTTTTTCGTCATTAAAACCATCTTCGAGCACAATGTCGTGCTTTGAGTCTGCCCCTAAAATTGGTCGTAGGTTGCTCGAACCGGTTATTTCGCGCAATATGCACGATGCAAAATGGTGAAACCGTGGCCCGCAGTCACCGTTTTCATCTTGGTACATAAGTGATATTCGTTCAGATTCGTCGACAAAATGCCCGAGGCCGCTGTTGCGCATTCGTATAATTTCCGCCTTGCTCCTAAGAGCCATTGCTGGCCCATCAAAACTGGCTATTTCGCACAGCGGTGCAAGCACAGACTCAGCATTTACCACCGCATCATATGCGGTGTCGCTCTGGCCATCGTACACATCCATTATGGCGAGGGTGTGCGCGGCATGAATCAGGATTGTCTCGATATTAACGGATTCCCCAAGGCTCATTAGGCTATCAACATCCCGTATTGGGGTAGCGTGCGCCCATCGATTTTCATGTTGGGGTGTTTGCCATGTATCGCTCGCGAGATATTGCCGGACAACTGGGTAGTCTGTAGCAATACCCCATACCTGCTTAAACTCACGTGGCGTTAGCTGACTGTGCTGCTTAAGGGCTTGCTCGACATCGATTCCGCGCTCGCGGTAGTCGGCGTACAGGTTGCTTGCGTTCAGTACGGCGGGGGTTGTGTGGTCTGTCGCGAAATCGCGCAAAAGTTCATTTGCGCGCGATCGGGCTTTGCGGCCTAGGTCAAGTTCGGGGTTGGCAGGTAAATACTCTGCCGTAGGTAGTGCCATAAAAACACATTATAGCATTATTCAGTATATAAATCAAAAACAAGCACACGTACCACCGCTCCACTGTTGCGTTTCGCTGCTATTCTGGAAATACGTATGGCCACCAACGAGCGGATACATCCTCTATGCTGCCGGCGGCACTAATGCCTATAGCACCTAACTCGCGCATGGCATAGTCGTAGCCTTCAAGCAGTCTGCCAAAGTAGTCGTCCCCCTGCTGTTCGATTCTATCCTTAGTGCCGAACTCTTTAAAGCCGGAACGCTCGTGCCTTTCTTGCCGTTCTTGCTCTGTCATGTAAAAAATAAAGCCAAGGTCGGGGTTTAGGTAAGCATCTGGTAGGCTAAGCCGGTGCGCCTGTATAACTTCTTCAAATCCAAGTTCTCCGCCAGCACCTTGATACGCTAACGTTGACCACCAGCTCCGATCACTATGCACGTCGTAGCCATCTGCCAAAGCGCCAGCTAGTTTTCCAAACCATAGCTGCACTCGGTCGGCAAGGAACAAGTGCAGCTCAGTTGTCGGATGAAGGTCGCCCGTATCTGGGCTTAATAGGATTTCACGTACTTGCAGCCCAATGCTAGATCCACCGGGCTCGCGGGTAGCTAGTGTTGGGATGCCCCGTGCCTTTGACTCTTGCACAGCTATTTGTTGCTGCGTGCTTTTACCTATTCCGTCGCTTCCCTCCCAAACGATGTACCGGCCGCGCTTAATCATGTTTACTTAACCCCTTTGCCCAGCCCTGTAATCTGTTGCGGTAATGCGCGGCTATCTTTAAACGCTCGCGGTAGCATGTCGCTTGGTTGCCAGTTGGCAATCAGTTGGTCCAAATTATCAGTATCTTGGTACTTGCCACTCATGCCCTTGCGGCCGTCGGCGTAACTGCCCTGCACTGGCCCGGTGTGGTGAAAAATCAATTGCCCCATACGTTCGCCCACTGGTAGCACTACGCTTTCGTGCTTGTTTAGGTTGTAAATTTCAAGCGTAATGCGGTTAATGTAGCCCGGGTCAATCCAGCCGGCATCAAAACATACCGCCACGCCATTGCGCCCCCAGCTGCTACGACTACGGACTTCGCAGGCACCGCCTTCGGCGCGGATGCCCATAAATTCGTGCGTATGCGCCAAAATGCGTTCGCCTGGCTGCAGCACAATAATCGGGTGGTCATCGGGGATGTTTACAAATGTTTTGTACCCATGGGCGTCGCACCATTCTTTGTGTGGCATTGCCTCAAGCGGCCCCTGGAAATAGCGGTGGACGTCGTCTTTATCGAACGGGTTGTACACGCTGCCGCTGCCGTTGGTATCTTGCCGGTAATAATAATGGCCAAGCGTAAAGTCTAGGCTCGCCTCGCTGACATGCCGTTCGGTAAAAGGCACACTGACAATAATTCCCTTTTTTATGGCATCGTTAATTTGTGTATTGCTATATACGCCCATATATCCTCCCTATTGCTCCTAATTGTAGCACCCCTACGCTATATATAGTGTTGTTGAATGGTCTATAAAAAAGTAGGGCCAGTGGCGCGGGGGTTGTAAAACACCTCGCGCCACTGGCGGATTGTGGGTGGGGTCACTGCTCAGCGAGCGCCGAAGTTCGCCTCGTGAGGGAAGAACTTGCGGTACTGCTTCCAGCCGCGGAGGTTGCCGTCGAACCTGGGGTACCAGCGGTAGATCGGGTTACCGAGTGACGTTTCGTCCTCCTGTACCAACTTACCAACGTACTTGTTCGGAGTGGCGACGTGCTCGAACGGGCTCATGTGTCCTGGCCTGTACAGACGGTCAAACAGATCGAGGTCCTTTCCGACGTCACGCGTGCCGTCGTGGGTCAGGTAGCTGACGCGAGCACATCTGGCGGAAGACACCTTGCGTGCGGCTTCGCTGAACTCGAACACTCCGTCGTACTCGTCGGGCTGGATGAGCGGCAGATGCCATTCGCCGAAGTCGACGAAGCGCGGTGCACTGCTGTTGTACGCGGCGCGCATCAAGCGAGCGGCCTCATGGATCTCTGGCTGGGCCATCTCGCTGTCGCGGAGGGCGAAGAAGTTGTCCCATTCCGTCGCCGTCACGAGGACGGTCTGCCACATGAACGGCTCAAGGAGCCGGTTGGCGTACTCCTTGTGAGCGCCCAGCTCGGCGAGCGCACGTGCAGACTCGATGGCGTTAGCGGTGGCCGCCCTCCAGATTGCCCGCGCCTTTTCAGCATCGGCGTCATTCAAGTCGTGCTCGGCTTGCATGCCTTTCTGCTCGGCACCCCAGGCATCTGGAATGAATGGATCCTGCTGGACGTGGCTGATACGCTTCCGGACCGGAATGGCCCGGCTCGATGCACTGTTGCGGCTGAACACGCGGTGCGTGTTGAACTCAGCAAGCACGATTCGCGGAAAGGTCACCTCTATGGTGGTGAGTCGATGGCCGTTTGGCGATACCGAATCTGCAATGATTGTTGCACTGAACGTCATGGCGACGTCCTTTCTGTTGGTTCGAAATGTACTTGTCACACCCTGCATCTAGCGTACCATACCATACTGCTAGCGCTAACTGTATAATTTACAACCAAAAAACCGCTCCAGCTACGGGGCGGTATTTTTTGGCAGGTACTAGCTAACTAGTTAACTTGGTTTTCAATTGTAATGCCGGGGCCCATGGTGGTGCTAATAGCAGTGCTTTTAATAAACACACCCTTTAGGCTGCTTGGTTTTTGGCTTTGCAAACTGCCAAAGAACGCACGGGCGTTGTCTTGCAGCTTAGCGGTGCCAAAGCTGACTTTACCCACGCTTAAGTGCACAATGGCTTGCTTATCTACGCGGTATTCAACCTTACCGGCCTTAGCCTCTTTTACCGCCTTTTCAACATCGGTTGCAACAGTGCCGCTTTTAGGGTTTGGCATTAAGCCCTTAGGCCCTAGTAGGCGGGCATATTTACCGAGTTTTGGCATGTAGGCAGGGGTTGCTACAAGTACGTCAAAGTTAATTTCGCCCTTGTCGAGCAGTTTTGTAAACTCTTCGTCACCCGCAATATCGGCACCGGCTTTTGTAGCTTTGGCAGCGTCGGTTTCGGCGGCAAATACGGCAACGCGCACTTTTTTACCCGTACCGTGTGGCAGCACCACAGTGCTACGGATGTTTTGGTCGGCCTGGCGTGGGTCAACACCAAGGCGTACGTGGATTTCAACACTGGCGTCCATTTTGCTTGGGTTGGTTTTGGTTGCGAGTTCTAGCGCTTCGGCCAGGGTGTAAACCTTGCCGGCTTCAATAAGTTCGGCAACCTTGCGGTAGTTTTTGCCACGGCGCAGCAACTTGCTGCGGGTTTTTGGCGCTGGGCCTTTCTTTTTGGATTCAACAGCTTCGGGATCGGCTGGGGTGGTGTCGTGAGCGGCTTTTTTAGCCTCTTTTTCGGCCTTTTCTTCGGCTTGTTCAATGGCCTTAGCGCTGCGTTTGCCGGCCTTGGCGGTGTCGGCTTTGTGCTCGGCTACGGGTTCCCCGCTTTTTTTGTCTGCTTTGGTGCCAGCGGCGGCAATTGCGGCCTCGATTTCGGCAATCGTATTCTTTGCTGAAACTTCAAGTTTCAGCTTTGCTGCTTGTTCAAGCAACTCTGCTTTTTTAGCCATGGAGCTAAAATCCTTTCTGTGGTGCAAACGGCGGTTTTACGCCTCCCAACATTGATTTGTAATAGCGCTATTGTAACAAAAATCACGCATGTTGTCTATAGCGTACAGATATGAACAGCCGCCCACCCGCTAGTGCGGAGTGGGCGGCTTGGTGTTCGCCTGTCGCTCATGCCGCGGCTACGGCATGACATGGATTGAATGTGATGACACCGCGGGGCAGTAGGTTGAGCTGGCCGATAGAGCTGCCGTAACGGAAATCTTTCACATACGCCCTCAGCAACTTCCTTGCGGTGTAGCAGGCTTCAATGCGTGTTCCCGCAGGCAGCACGACAGACTGTTGGCCGTCGCACAGCTCGACTACGGTTTCCCTCCTTAGCACAGCCGTAGACCACAGGCCACGGCCGGGCGGGCTGCAGATGCTGCATAGCCAGTCTGGCTGCGCTGCACGTCCAATCTGTTGTGCGGTGCTGGGGGCCGGCAATGATCTCCCGGGGGTGGTGAACCGGCGTGGCACAGTGTATCCTGGCATTCCTTCGGACCTTTCGTTTTGGCGAACGAACCTGCCTATTTAATCATATAAAACAATAAGATGCAATGCCGCGTGCGCGCGTACCACCTCTGTTATCGGGCGCTGGATGTGGCCCTAGGGCCTATGTATAGTATTGACAAATATAAGCAGCAGTGGTATAATGCTACTTGAATTTCGCAAGGGTAACCATGCGGAGCTCAATTCCCTTCACAATCCAACTATCATAAGGAGCGCGCCATGGTTAGTCATGGTTTTCTTCCCCTGCTCCTCGCGGGGGTATTCATTGTCTTTGGGCTGCTCGCAGCCCATGCGCACAACGGTGTGCGCTGTGTCGAGTGGACGGCCTTCGGGGCTTTTGTCCTGTTGCTCGCCCTGGTCGCCGGTGCCACCCCCACCGACTTGGTGGCGGTAGCGGCGATCATCTCGCTGGCCGCCTCTGTCGTGATCGGCGTTGGCGTCAAGCTCGAAGGAGCGCGGCGATGAGCGGCATCCAGTGGCTGATCCTCCCCTTTGGGGGAGCGGGTCAATGGATTGCCGCGTTCGGCCTGGTGGCCGTGGCGATTGCCGCGGGTGCCTGGCTGCTCGCCAAGCTCCCCTCGCCCTTTGAGGGTGAAGAGTGAGCGGTAGTGAAGGGCATCGGGCCGCCAGCCGAGAGTTTAACACTCTCGCGCTGGTGGCCCTTTTGCTTTGTATATAAAAAACACCCCAGTTAGGGGCATTTTTTGTTAGCACAGGCTTACGAGTGTCCAGCCACCGCCATGTTGGCGTAGGCAGTAGTTTTGGCTACCGTCGCTCATGGTGAGGGTGCAGCTGCCGTGCTCGCCGCGCCGTACCCGCACGCCGCTATCTACAAAGTAGTACGTGGCGCCGTTCCATTCCATTCGCTTTGGGTATGCCTGCATGCGGCGGTCAAAACCAACGGATGTTACATTCACTGGGCTGTTAATAATTTTGTTTAAGGTGTTCATAGCATACTCTCCTATGGTTAGGTTGTTGTTTGCAGATGTGGTGAGTATGAACGACGATGGCTGGCGCTAGTTTAATCTGCAAGTAAACAGTGCGTAAAATGCCGGAAGTCGCGAGTGTAAGTGTGCGGTGCTTATACCGAACACGGTGTAAAATGTGCAGTTTGGGGGTGGAAAAGCAGCTTTTACGCCGCCAGTACCTCCATAACTATACCTAGTATAGCTCGCCCATTAGTTGGGGTGTCAATGCGCAGGCGTTGTGAATTTAGTAGTTGCCGCCGCTCACACCGTAGTAGGCTTCGAGTGTTTGAATCCCCTTGGCTTTCATATCCTTGGCCACCGTTGCGCCAACATAGCGCCAACGCCACGGTTCGGGTGCATAGCCGGTAATACTGCTAAGGCCGTCGGGGTAGCGCCGAATAAAGCCGTAGTCGGCGGCGTGCTGGGCAAGCCAGGCGTAGGCCGGGGTTTTACCAAAGCATTCTAGCACGCAGCCGGGTGTTTCTAGGTCGGCGGCAAGGCCGGTTTGGTGCTCGCTGTAGCCTGGGCGGGCGCTCACGCTGTCGGCAAGTGCGGTGCTGCCATTAATGCGTACCCATTCGTTATATACAACTAACTGGTCTTGGTAGGAACGGTAGCCGCTAGTGATGCTAAACCCGGCGTTTGCCGTGGCGGCGGCCTGCATCATGGCGGTCATGTGGGTGGCGGCGATGTTGCGCATTTGGTGGCCGTCAATGGTGGTTAAATCGGGCGGGGTCCAGTTGAGCGGCGTAAAGCAGTGCTTTTTGTTGATGATAACGGTAAGCGAGCTGGGGTCTGACACCCCACAGCTAGCGGTGGTAGATGCCGGGGCGGCTGGCCAGGCGGCTATTAAATCGGCCTCGCTTTTACCCGTGGCGGCCATTTGCGCGGCGGTTTGCGCTTTGGCATCACTTTCAACCTTTTTTTTGGCGTTGATTTTTGCCAGTGCGATATACTGTTTTGCCTGTTGCTGACTTTGAGCAATTGATTTATTAGACTGATTGATTTGGTTGGTGGCGCTCCAGTTTGTGTAGCTTAAAAATAGCCCGCAGGCACTGGCAAGCAGTACCACGCCAAGCCACATAGCAATCCGTTGGTGGCGTACGCGTACGCGCATAACGTTATAGTGGGCCTGGGCCTGCCGCGTGGCGATAGATTTTCGCATATGTGTATATTGTAGCAAAAAATAGGTCATAAAAAATAAACCACAATGGGTGTGGTCTATTTTTGGTCGGGGTGATGTGATTCGAACACACGGCCTCACCGTCCCGAACGGTGCGCGCTACCAAGCTGCGCCACACCCCGATACCAATTACTAGATTATAACTCATTGCGCCATGAAAGGTACACGCGAGCGGCAGCCGACGGTGCGGCCACGTTCCGCGGCCCCCGGATTGCGCGATTGAAAGCACAGCTTTCATCGGAAAGTCCGTTTCCGGATTGCCACTGGCAATCCTCACTACCAAGCTGCGCCACACCCCAATAAATTGCACCCTGACTAACCTGACTGCGTCATTAAAACAGGCCAGCGTGCGCTAGCCTGTTTTTAGATGCTGGGTCTTTAATTAGTCAGTGACTTCAACGCCCATGCTGCGGGCGGTGCCGGCAATAACTTTTACCGCGCCGTCCATGTCAATGGCGTTCAGCTGGTCCATTTTTTCGCTTGCGATTTCTTCGAGTTGCTTGCGAGTGATTTTGCCCACTTTTTCGATGTGTGGCTTACCACTGCCCTTTTTGATGCCAATTTTGGCGCGGATAGCGTCGTCAACTGGCTGGCCAAGGCTTTTCCATGCAAAGGTGCGGTCTTCGAACACCTGAATGTGCACGATCACGTCTTTGCCCATGTCGCCCTTAGTGGCTTCGTTAAATGGATTGATGAAATCCATCATGTTGAGGCCCCATTGGCCAAGGGTGCTACCAACTGGAGGGCCAGCGGTTGCGCGGCCGGCAGGGATACGTAACTTTAAGTTACCAATAACTTTTTTTGCCATAAATTTAATTCCTTTGTTTACTAAATATTTATTGAAGCATATTTAGTGCGTAACAGTGGCTAATTATACGCTGTAAATGCTTATTTTACAAGGTTTTTAAACTCACCTGGTTGCAATTGGGCCGAAGTTGAGCTTATTTGCCATAATGCTGTACCGTTTGGCCCGAGCGGGGTGGGCTGGAGCGTGCCCCGTGTGAGCGCCGACCGGATCTGATAATCTGGGAATTCAGCAGCAAGTGATTTGGCATACCGGCTGACTGATTCTGCAATCGGCAGCACAATGGTGTCAAAATCTGTTGTGACCGGGAATAATATCTGCTGGCCGTCACCAATCGGTACCACCTGAACTTGCGGCAATTCTGAGGTGGATTCCAGGCAAAAGTTTGCAACTGTATTAATAAATTCTAAGGTTTTCTTTTCGTCATCATGAATAGCCTTCGTCGAGCTAACCATATCCCACATATAAATGTAATATTCCATAGTATTACTATACAAAATACACCGCCAAAATGCGGTGTATTTTGTATGTGTATCTATGCTAGACTTTTTTGACCTGCAAGGCGTCGAGCTCTACGGGTGTGTCGCGGCCGAACATGCTCACCATTACCTTTAGCTTGCCCTTGGCGGTGTCAATTTCGCTTAAGGCGCCGTCAAAGCCCTTAAAGGGTCCATCGACAATACTAACAACTTCGCCCACGGTAAAGTCAATTTGGTGCTTGGGGTCTTCGACGCCCATGCGCTTTTTAATCTTGGCGATTTCACTTTCGCTCACTGGCGTTGGGTCGCTACCTTGGCCCACAAAACCGGTGACGCCTGGGGTGTTGCGCACGATAAACCAGGTTTCTTCGGTCATTTTCATCTCGACCAGTACGTAGCCTTGGAATATTTTGGCGTCAACGACTTTACGTTTGCCGTTTTTAATCTGGATTTGCTTTTCTTTTGGCACCATAGCGTCAAAGATTTTGTCAGCCATGTCCACGGTTTGGCTGCGGGTTTTAATGCTGTCGGCTACCTTTTCTTCGTAACCGCTGTAGGTGTGAACGGCGTACCATTGCCGTGTGCTGTCGTATCGATTCTGTTTTGCCATATAATCCTTTACTTACCTATTAATGCTTGGAATAACTGCTGGAAACCGTAGTCGAGTAACAAAATCAGTACGGCGAACGCGAGTGTGAATACAATAAGCGCGCCTGTCATTTTCCAGGTTGCGCGGCGGTCGGGCCAGCGTACTAGCTTGAGTTCTTCCCAGCTGCCCTTAAAGTAGCCACCAATGCGCCGGAACACGTTTACCTTGCGATCTGCGTCGGCAATTTGTTGCTTTACGCTTTTGGTGTCCTTTTCGGTCGCCTGCTTAAGCGAAACGGCTTTACGCTTTTTTGCCCCGGTGTCTTTTGCGGTAATGCGCGTTACCTTTGGGGCGTCAGGAGATTTTGCCACTGTCCTATACCTTCTCTCTCAATTAAAAATAGTCTGCTTAGGCAGACTGTCAAGTAGCAGTATAGCGCCACTGTTTTATAATGTCAATCGCCCGCTGTAACTTGCGGCAAGCTAAAACTAAATGTACTACCGTGGTTAAGGCGGCTTTCAAGGCTAATAGTGGTTCCAAGCAAGTGGCTTAGCTTTTTAGCGACATAAAGCCCTAAGCCGGTGCCGCTGGTTTCGCGGGTGCGGTAATCCTCGCTGCGAAAGAATTTTTCAAACACTCGTTTTTGGTCACTTTTGCTAATGCCAATACCGGTGTCGGTGACAGAAAATGTTAGTTCGCCGGCTTTTTTGCGTACACTGATGGTAATGCTGCCCTGCTTGGTGTATTTAATGGCGTTGGTAATAAAGTTTTGGATTAACTCGTGGAGGTACAGCTCGCTTGCCTGCACCGTGCCCAGCTGCGGATCGAGGTCAAGGTTGAGGTGCAGCTTTTTTTTGTGGGCTTCTTTGGTGTATTCGTTGTATAAATTGTGAATAAACGGTTCAACTTCGATTGGCGCTTTGTCGGCCATAATGCCGCGTTCGGCCCGGCTTAAGGTGCTTAGGTCGTTAATCATGCCTGACAAAAATAGTACCTGTTCGTGCGCCATAGCAACACCCTGCTGGACTTGGGCTGGCGTAGCAATGCCGCGTTCTTGCATAAGTGCCACGTTGCTGAGGGCGCCTTCGGCAATAGTGATTGGCGTGCGCAGTTCGTGGCTGACCACGCTAACAAATTCGTCGCGCTCTTCTTCGAGGCTTTTTTCGCGCGTGATGTCCCGCATAATAATCACGTAGCTATGGGTGGCTTGGTCGGTCTGGCTATCGGTTGATTTAATCGGGCTAAAAATTAGGCTTAGGCGCAGGGTTTCGTCGCCAAGCTTTAATTGCAGGTCATCGCGTGCTTCCACTTTGTGCGCCGCCTGCAGCAGCTTTGCAAGCTCCACTTTATCGCCCTGCTCGGTAGTGAGCGGCAACACGGTATCGACCGAAAGCCCCGTAAGCGGGCGGTTGGTGTCAATTAGGTTGAGCGCTGCGGCGTTGTAGGTGTCAATAATTCCACGGGCGTTCGTGGCAATAATGGCGTCTGCAAGGTTGTTAATAACGGTCGTTAAGCGGTCACGCTGTAGGTGCTCTTTTGTGTGCTCGGTGGCGATATTTTCGCGCTCGGTTTCTAGCTCGTGCGCAATGAGTGTCATGATTGACCCAAGTGTCACAACACCAACGTAGGCCATTACGCTAGTAGCGAGGCTAGTGATGGTGCTTGCATGCATAAGCGCGTCGGCGAGCGCAACCGCGCTAAAGGTGGCAATACTCGCCCAGTAGCCGTGGCGCCCCGCATAGCGATATGCAGCGACTGGTAAGAGTGCCCACAGGTAAACCACTTGGCTGTTCATGCCGCACACAAACAATACGTAAGCCGCGCCAAAAATATGGTAGGCGCTTACATAGGTGATTTCGCCGGTGTTTGTTTTTGGCGGCCGTAGCACCAGGTGGAGCATAGTGGCTATCCAGGCGGCCATTAATACGTAGGTTGCGGTGGGGTAAATAAAACGATCGGCCGGCAGCACCCCTGTATCGAGCAATATGATATGGAATATCAGAACAATAGGTACAGCGAGCCCTACCCAGTGGATAATACTATCAAGCCGCTTGTATGATTCCTCACCCCTTGCCATGTGCCCCCAGTATAAACCATAAGCACTAAAATGACTAGATAGTCGGGGTTTGTTGGCGTAATTGGCGGCGGTGCAGCGTATAGTGCGGGTCGAGGGTGCGGACTTCGGCCCAAAACGCGGTGCTATGGTTCATGTGCACGGTGTGGGCAAGCTCGTGGGCCAACACGTAGTCGATCAATTCATCTGGCAGTTTCATAAGGGCGATGTTTAAGCTGATAGTACCTGTGCTGCTGCAGCTGCCCCACCTTGTGCCAGCATGGCTAAAACGGACGCGTTCGTAGTGGTAGTTGTGCTGCGCGGCAAGCTGGGCAAGGCGCCGCGGCAGGTGCGCTTTGGCCTCGCGGCGTAGGGCATCGATAATACAGTCGCGAATAATACGCTGCACGCCCGGACTTGTCACGCTTTCGCCCGCGGGTAGGCGCACAATAATATTAAGCCCCTGAGTGCGAGCGCTGGTTTTTAGTGTGGCGGCTACCGGCACAACAACAATATGGTGGCTTTTGCCAACTTGCTGCCCGTGGGCGTAAAGGGTTGGTGCGATACTCTTTTTGAACAAATCACGGATTTTGCCACGGTGTGTGTTGACCATGAGTTTTACTGCAGCAACTGGTGTAAATTTAGGTGCCGAGGCTCGCAAACGGCCATCGGTGCCCACGCTCACGCGAATTGCACTTGCAATGGAACGAAAGTGAATGGTGACTTCGCCGAATTCGGTGTCGGTAAAGGTTTTTGTCATGAACGGATAGTAATGGCGCGGCGCGAGGCTGGTTCAACAGGCGCGCTGTGGCGATCGGTGGCAGCCGTGGTGGCGTGTGGGTCCCTGCCTAGTACTGCGAGCACCTTTTTTGCCTGCGAAGCGTAGGTGTGCTTGCCGCTGATTACGAGGGGCTTTTCTTCTTTGAAGGGCGTCTGGAACCCCTTAATAATGCTGTCAAATGTTGCACCGTCCATTTTGCCCGCCCGAATCGTGCGGTCCTTGGCGGTTTTTTCGTCCACTTGCACCCATAAAACAAGCGGGGTGTAGCCATGTGATTTTGCAAACTGCGCAAACTCAGCCCTGAGCGCGCGAGTGTCGGTGTCACCTTCGTAAATAAACGTCTGGCCGGTCTTGACAATTTGCCCTGCGAACACTGTAACAATTTTCATAGCCGTTTTTACATCTTTAGCATACGATGTGAGCGTAAGGGCATCAATATAAGGGGCGTTAAAGGTGGAAGCAAACTGCTCGGCAAAGAAACTTTTGCCGCTACCGGGTAAGCCTACCATCATGATAGCGTGTGGTCGGGAAAGATGAAGCGATGTCATACAAATAGTATAGCAGACCATGGCCCCGGGAAAAACATAAGCGATTACAATAATAACTTGACAACAAGTAAACAACGTGCTAGAGTAGATATATAAATTGAGAGGTGTGAGGAGACATTACATGAACAGATTAAAAATAGCAGTCATTGCATTGGTCGCGACCATTGGGCTAGCGATTGGCTTTGGTGCCCTGCAACAGGCAAGCACGGCAAGCGCAAGTGCCGCAAGCTGTGGCGGCGCAAACAATATCGTCCCCTGTGGTGTGCCCACGCCAAGCCAGTTAAAATCGACTTATGCCGCCAATAAAGACGGTTTGCAGGCGATTTATAGCCACTACAATATTACTGCAAGCGATATTGCAAACAGCGCAAGCGCAAAAACAGGCTACGTAACGCCTGACCAAAAAATTATTGTCGACGGCAAGGTAATTGCAACGAATGCTATTACTGTCGGCCGCACAAGCCTTTCGGGCTCACCGGTTAAAATCGGTAGTGTTACGGTGTACCAAGGGCCGCGGACGTTTAATACGACCCAGGCTGTGTACGTATTTTATAACGCCGATGGCAGCTTTCGTTCAGCTGTTATGAAAGTATGTGGCAACCCAGTACCAGCAACACCAGTGCCGGTGCCAAAACCACCAGTATATGCATGTAGCAACTTGACCGCTATCGAGATTACTCGTAACCAATACCAATTCACTACTACTGCAACCGCCCAAAATGGCGCCACGATTAAAAGCTACACCTACAACTTTGGCGATAGCACAAGCGCGACAAACGGTGCGCGAGTGTCCCACACTTACGCAGGGTCTGGCACCTTTACCGCAAGGGTAACTGTGCAGGTTGCGGTTAATAACACAGTCCAAAACGTCACTAGCAATAGCTGTGTGGCGGTTGTCACGGTAGCACCTGAGTTGGCACAGGCTTGTAACGTAAGCACGGGCGTCATTGAAAGTGTCAACAAAACACTGATTGATAATGTGCATTACACCACTGATTTAAGCCAGTGTAGCAAGGTAAAATACTGTGATACGGCAACCAAAACCTACATTACTGTTTTGCCGAGCCAAAAGAAAAGCACCTACACAACGGATTACAGTCAGTGCCAAGTCACTGTATGTGATACCAGCACAAATACAATCGTAACGATTGACAACAGTATTGTGCAGCAGGACACGACCGGCCGCTACACAACCGACCAGAGCAAATGTGCGCCCTCGGCACCAGCGGTAACCACTTACCCACACACCGGGCCTATGGATATACTAGGGAGCGGCATTGGGGCCGGTGCCCTAAGCCTGGCTGGCTATTACTACTACATAAGTCGCCGAATTGTATAAGCACGTATATAAGCTTATAAAAAATACACCCCGCCGGGGGGTGTATTTTTTATAAGGAGCCGTTATTGAACGCTGGCCGCGTGGTCGCCTTTTTTGTACAGGCGAATCCCCTGCTGGCCATTGTTAATCCAGTCGTGCAGAACAGGGTCAACCGCCCGCCAGGCGGCCATAATTTCCTCGCCACTCGCGAACAGGGTTTGGTCGCCACGGATTGCGTCCATAATGACTCGTTCGTAGGCTTCGGCGGTAGGCGTGTCAAACGAGCGGCCGTAATCGAACTCCATGCGCACTGGCTGTGTGTCGTTGGCGAGCCCCGGCTGCTTGGCCTGCAGCTCTAGTGAAATGCCCTCGTTTGGCTGTAGCTCAAAGGTAAGGATATTGGGCTTTGCGCCGTCGGCATCGTGCGCGCGGAATGTCACCTGCACAAACGTGGCCTTTTGGTCTAATGCCTTGCCTGTTTCGAGCATAATCGTGGTATTGCGCCATTGTTCGCTATCCACGTGCAGCGCCACGCGGGCGAAGGTTTCGGTGCTTGAGTTGGGGTTACTGACCGCTTCACGGTAGCCGTCGTACTGGCCGCGCACGGCGTATTTTGGGTTCGCGGGCGCAATTGCCTGCAGCAGCTCTAGCTTTTTATTGTGAATCGCGGGGCTTGTCAGCTCGGTTGGCTCTTCCATCATAACGAGTGCTAGCAGTTGTATAAGGTGGCTCTGGATAATATCGCGCAACGCGCCAGTCTGCTCGTAAAAGTTGGCGCGGCCTTCAATATCGATTTGTTCGTGCGCCACAATGGTAATATCGGCAATGTGCCGATCGTTCCATATGCTTTCAAACAATGAGTTTTTAAAGCGGAATGCCAAAATGTTTTGCGCGGTTTCTTTAGCCAGGTAGTGGTCAATACGGTAAATTTGCGATTCGCTAAAGCTGGTGTGGGCGCTCGCGATTAATGCCGCGGCCGATTCAGAATCGTAGCCGAACGGTTTTTCGACTAGTAGGCGCGGCGCGTTAAATTCGTTCGCAAATGGGGTGTTGTGGCTGGTGTCGCCGAGCAGCTGCATGAGTTGCGGGAACGCCGCAGGTGGAATGCTAAGGTAGTAAATACGCTGTGTGCCACTGCCAAGCTGCTGTGATTCTTGTTCGAGCGTATTGCGCAGTGACTCGGCGTCTTCGGTTGTCTGCAGGCCGTTATGCACAATAGTAGTGTGGTCTTTTAGAAAGTCCAATTGGTAGCTGTTTGGCTCTTTCAAAAATTCGTTTATATGAGTGAACAAGGTGTCAACGCTATAGTCAGCCTGGCGGCTAATACCAATAATTTTGAATTCTTGTGGCATACCGGCTTGTTCAATCAGGCGGTAAAGCGCCGGCATAAGCTTGCGCTTTGCCAGGTCGCCACTAATGCCAAAAATGACTAACAATAAGGGGTTACTTGACATTAGGCTGGGCTCCTTCGCCGTTTAGGTTGTGGCCACCAAATTTGTTACGCTGGGCGGCAACAACTTTTGTGGCATAGTTAATTTCGCCCTGCTGGCTTTTTAGGCGGACATCAAAGGCCGTTTGGATTGCCGGTAGTTCGTAGCCAAGTTCTTGGGCGGTTTCGAGTGCCCAGCGGGCTTCGCCACTTTCGGCGACGTAGCCACTAATGCCCTGCATGGTCGGGTTTTCGGCCACGGCCTGTCGTGTCAGGTCGTTTAGCCAGCTAGTAATCACACTATGGTGTTGCCATACGTCGCCAGCAAGCGCCATGTCGATATTATCGTATGGGCTTTCGTGTAGTAGGCGGTAACCTTCGGCAATACTTTGCATTATGCCGTATTCTATGGCGTTGTGGACCATTTTTACGTAGTTGCCCGCCCCGCTCGCGCCAAAGTAGCCCCAGGCGCCGCCAGGTTGCGCAAGTGTGTCAAGAACCGGCGCTATTGCATCAACGGCGGCCTTGTTGTCGCTACCGACCATAAGGGGGAACCCATTTTGGTAGCCCCACACACCACCACTCACACCAATATCAACTAAAACCATGCCGGCTTTTGCTACATCGCCGTTTAAGGCTTTAATTTTACGGTAGTCGCTGTTGGCGCCATTAATAATGGTGCTGCCTTGTGGCAACAGCGTAAGCCATTCGCGTGTGACGGTTTCGGCTATGTCGCTGGGCAGCATGACCCATACCGCAACCGGTTCGCCAGCCGTAAAGTTTGCTAATGCTTCGGCGGGTGTGTGCGCACCCGTGGCACCATATTGCACGGCTTGTTCTACGGGTTCTGGTGAGCGGTTTAAGGCAATAACAGTGTGGTTTGCTTCGGCTAATTTGCGGGCAATTTGCATGCCCATACGGCCAAGGCCTTGTACGATTATTTTCATTTTTAGTACTCCTGTTTAGTCGTGATATACGGTGCAATCGTTAATCTGGTGCAAAATCATGGCGGGCACAATTTGCCGGCTTTCATCTTGGCTTTTTAGGTGTTGCAGGACCGCTCGTTTGTTGTCGCCAAAGGCGCAAAGTACGGCTTCTTGTACGTGTGAGGTTAGGGCATCGGCCCCAATGGTAATGCGTGAGTAATCTGGGGCCTTAAAACTGACGGCAAAATCGGCAGTTGTGAGCGCCGGGCTCTGTGGCAATATACCGGCCGTGTGGCCATCTTCGCCCATGCCGAGTGTGGCAAATATGTAATCGCCAATGGCGACTTCGCGGGCAAGGTAGCTATTAAGCAGCTGTGTGGTTTGTTCGAGCGTTTGGTTGTTTTCGAGTATGTCAATCCATTCGGCGTGCTTTGGGTCGAACCCGGCCGCGCGCATAGCAGCCGAGTTGCTCGCCGCATGGCTATAGGGGCCAAAACGTTCGTCTACCGGTATGATTGTTAAATTTTTGCTCAATCCGTCGGGGATCATGTTCATTGCCATGGTTTGGATGGCAATGTTTGAACCCCCACTGACAAGCCACAATACCGATCGTTTGTGTGCGAGTAGCTTGTTCAGGCGCTCGGCAATATCGTTGGCCGCCACCTGCGGGGTCCCCTGTATAAACCTCATGTTTTTAGTATACCTTATTTTTTGCAAGCGTGAATAGCGGCTCGGCGTAGCAGCGCTACTCGCAGGGTATATTGATAGGCAGTTTTGGGAGCCTGTGTAATTACAGGGGCACAACACATTTGACTCGAGCATTAATTTATAGTATAAACTATCCTAGGACTAGGAAGGGAGTTCGTGTGTCAATCACATATGAGGTCAGGGGCGCCCGTATAAGCCCCTCGTTCGTTCAGGTGTCAGCTCATCAGTACGCGCGGGACTCTAGTGGGCTGTGCACTCTGGTGGCCGAGGGCACTCCGTTCGCAGTGGTGCATATCACGCCTAACAGCGCAAGCCCCGCCGACCTGCTGGACCGACCTGATTTCGTCACTGAATCGGGTTTGGTGTTGCCGGGTGCTGCTACTGTGGCGCAGTACGCGCCGGAGTCACAGGGGCCGCTTCGCGTCTGTTATGCCACCGACGGTCTTGAGCTGTATCTTGAGGTCATGGAAATGCTCAAGTGGTGTGCGACAGTTGTTTCGGTCTCGGCGAGTGGTGATGTGTGCGTGGAAGCCCGTCCCTACGGGGACCCCTGCTATAATACCGCAGCTGCGGATATATTCCTGGGCGCATGCCGGGAGTGGATTGACGGCCGGGACATGGACGACCTCAGCGGTCTTCTCGAATAACCGAGTCACGCCCCGAACGGAGGAGCTGCAGCTATGCTGGGCGCTCCGTTCGGGGCGTCCAACATAGCATTATATTAGTACATAGTTAAACCCCGCCTGCGTACGCGCAGGCGGGGTTCGCCTATCGCGCAGCGTGCGGGGTTGTGCGGGGTTGCTTCAAGCGGCCTCAATGTCGCCGACCACTTTCAGAAACAGTGGAATCTTGCTTATGACTTCCTTGGCATTTTCGCGCCACGTCGTGCCTTCTGCGGTTTGTAGCCGTAAAGTCAGGTTGACCCTGTCTTCGTAGATCCTCAGGACCGTCCGGCGGCAGTCGGCGCCAAAATGATTGTTTACAAGCCTGCGCCATGCGTCGCGCGGTAGTAGCCTGCTAGTCGTGACCATTATGGCCACTCCCACGCCTTCTGTCGGCACGAGCGTGCAAGATACGCCGTTCACTGTCATTCCTCTGGCCATCATGCGCTCCTTTCAAAGATCGATTGCATGATTAGACTAACATTAGAACAAAACACAAACACTGTCAACTTTATAGCTGTGTGCCAGCTTACCTAAAGCAAAAGCCCCGCCAGTGCGAACCATTGAATGGTCGGCGTTGGCGGGGCTGGTGGGTGGAATTGCATCATGCTGGGGCGGTGAGGCGGAGCCTGATGCTGTACAGCATCAGGTCAAGCTCGTCCACGAAGCCTTCGTGATCGAGCTTAAGGCCCAGCAGGAGCTCTGACTCTGGTGGTAGAACGCCCGAGTAGACGCGAACGACTATGGCGTCCGCGAGCTTGGCCGCCAGCACCTCGGCGGCGATGCGGTTCATCAGGTAGGCATAGCGGTCGGGCACTTCAACAACCCGAATACTCATGATTCCTCCCAAAAATACTCAGCCGCCACGGTGGTGGCTGTTGTATGCACATTATACCACTACACAACAAAAATGTCAACTTTAACAGATTGACGTCGGGCGCTTGGGCGCACCTATCTTTTGCAACAAGCACACACATTTAGGCTATACGCTACATGCTAGTGTTTGTTGCCCGAGATTAATCGCCCTCGGGCGTGGCGTTTATGCCGTTGCGGTCTATGTAGTATCAAAAAACACACCTATTGGTGTGTAGGTGACCTTGTACAATCGAAAATTTTGCTGATGGCGACAACCTCACGCTTGGGGTGAGGTTGTCGCCATCTTGTCATGCGTCAGCTTGCGCTGATGCCCCGCCCGCGCTTGATCTTCGGCGTGATACGCCCCAGGGCGAGAGCCGCGCTGAAAAGCGTGAAGCCCGCAAGGAACGCGAAAAGCACGTTCCCGTCAGTGAAAGCGGCGATGCCGCCTGCTGCCACGAGGCCAGTTGCTGCTGAGGGTCCGTACATACTCATATCTCCTTGGGTTGGTGTGTTTACCAGCTCTTACGCGTTCGCAGCAAAGCAGTTGCGATTGCATAAGAGTGCACTGCTTGCAGGCATATATCGTACGGCATCTCAATTATGAGAGATGCTGCCAATAAAACCTGCTTGAACCCTCGTTTTGCCACCGTAATGGCACGTTCGAGGATATACACGGTCGTAACCGCTAGCCAAATGGCATACATATGCAGCGAATCTTCGACTACGCCGTATGCCAGTGTGGATAGGTAGATCATTGTTGCGGCAGTGCCCGCCCCTTTGGATGTTAGTGTAAGCCTTTTATAAAATTATCAATCGCTGCCTGTGCCTCGGGCACTGCTGTATAGTAGGCTGTCTTAATATGCGGCGAGCCATCAATCATCGCTGATAACTTGCGGTCCCCGTCATTACGAAACAGTGCGAGCACCGGCTTATTCCATTCCTCGGCCTTGGCAAGCTCGTACCCTACCCCCAAGCTCGGATTCGTGACTTCTGCGATTACCGCGTCAGATTCCTTAAGCCAGGCTATATCTGTTGCCCATATATCAGCGCTTGGCTTATTCATACCCTGTGGTGTAAGTTTGCCATCGGCAAAAATCTCGGTTAACAGCGTTGCCTGGGTTTTAATATGGGCGGCAAGCTGTGCATAAATATCAGCGTCATTACGGCCACCGCGGATTGAACAAGCGAGATAGATCTTCATTACATCATCATAGCAAACAAAAAGACCTCAGGTGAGATCTATGGACAATGTGCGTATGCGTGGAAGGGGCTACGGGGCTATTACCGAACCTATCATGGTATAATATAAACAATGAAAACCGTCGATAAAATATCAGTAGCTGAGTTGTCTAATATGGCCGAGAAGATGTACGGTAACCTTGTTAAGGTAGATGTTGACGTCGATAAAAAGCTGGTCGTTGTTGATATGGAGATGCACGCGGATGGTGAAGCCTACCTTCTAGAGAACGGATCCAAACAGGATAGTTTATGGGCTTAAACCTCCATCCGGATAGATACAAAACGGATGACTTTATCGAGTTTGACTCAATGATTAATATTCGTCCACGACAAAATAACCCATCGCGGGATATTTTAAACGAAACTATCCGTCAACGGCTAATCACCATTATTAAAGAGGCCGTCTATGAGTAGCCATGTGTTTGATCGAGAAAAATGGGTTTCTTTACCGGTTTTAGACCAACTTGGCAATATTGGTAGCGAAGTTGGGCGTTCTATGAACGCCATTCGTCGAAAGGATGAAGCGGCTTTAGACGGCGCCTTTCGTAGGGGGATAGACCTTATCGATGCATCTGCATCAGTCCTACCTAAATACCGTCGTCGTGAACTGATGAGCGCACGCGAACTTTTTTTAAGGTCAGTAGAATTACGCCAGCCTGATGAAAGGCTTGAAGCATATTTTATGCAATACGCAATTGCTGCCCGAGCTGGTCGCTAGTCGATGAGCTTGGAACTATTTTGATAACGTTCTTAAAGCGCTGACAGCGTCTTTATAAAATTTATCATTAAACTTCCCAAGAGCTTACTCTCGGTGAACTGCTGTTGGATTAGGGACCTTCATAGTATGCTTATGCTTGGCAGGGGTGACAGGACTCGAACCTACAACCAACGGTTTTGGAGACCGCTACTCTACCAATTGAGCTACACCCCTGTAGTCTTGTGTTGGTACCGACCTTATTATACCAGATACGCCGGCGATGCCAAATGCGCAAAAAAGCGTGGTAAAAAACTTACCATAAGCGTTGCATTCAAAAATACAACGTTCTATACTAAAAGTACATAAACATAAGGAATCGTTAGGGGGATGGAACGCGCGAGAAATCGCCTTCTATTGCACAGAGGATGAAGATATTAATGCTTGGGTGGGAATTGCCACCGCATAACAGCGGGGGCCTAGGGGTAGCCTGCTACCACCTGAGTAAGGCGCTCGCCCTGCAGGGCGCCGAAATCGATTTCGTCCTTCCCTACACCGCCGAACACCCGGGCACCGAATACATGACTATCCATTCGGCAACCCAGCTTGAGCCGATTCACAAATTTGGTATGATGGGCGCGTACGACAGCAAATATATCCAAGAGCACGACCTAGACAAGGTCGACGTAAGCGATTTGCAAACAATGCGTGGCGTGCAAAAACGTTACATTCAGTATGTTGAGCGTTCCATTGCGAACGGCAAGTTTAAAGATATGGATGCGATTCATGCGCACGACTGGCTTACCATGGAAGCTGGCATGCGTGCCAAGCAACTGACCAATAAGCCGCTGATTGTGCATGTGCACGCAACCGAGTTTGACCGCGCAGGCCACTTTGGCAGTGGCAACCCCATTGTGCACGAGATCGAATACCAGGGCCTAATGATGGCCGACCGCATTTTGGCTGTAAGCGGCATTACAAAAAGCATTATTGTACATAAGTATGGCATTCCAGCCGATAAAGTCGAAGTCGTGTATAACGGCATAGATGTGGCTAGCATGGGCAATTACGAATATGATATGCGTACCTACCGCTACCTTGAATCGTTAAAACGCGAAGGCTACACCATTATTAGCGCAATTACCCGTTTTACGGTGCAAAAAGGTTTAACGCAGCTTTTGGAAGGCTTTGCCAAGGCGGTGAGCAAAAATGACCGCATGGCGCTACTTTTGGCAGGCGACGGTGAACAGCGCGACGAGCTGGTGGAGATGGCCGCCAACCTTGGTGTAGCCGACAAGGTGATTTTTACCGGTTTTGTGCGCGGCAAGCAATGGCGCGACGCCTACAGCGTGAGTGATGTGTTTGTGATGAGCAGCGTAAGCGAGCCGTTTGGCTTAACGGCGCTCGAGGCCGCCCATTATGGCAACGCCCTTGTTATAACCAAGCAGTCTGGTGTGGCCGAGG
>JAJXWT010000026.1 GCA_021781475.1 bacterium | reverse complement strand
AGGTAAGATATATCGACAAAAAGAAATACCTTACAAAAATAGGCAACGTAAACCAAAAGAATACGAAGCCACGAGATATTTCCACCTTGCAAGGGGAATAAAATAACCGGCCTGATCAGCTGGTTATTTTATTGGATATTTTCTTTCAGCTTTATTCCAGGCTTGCCGTTCACTTGCAAATACTGTACATTTATACCATAAGCGTAACGACAAAAATAAGGAGAATATAATGCGCAATAAATTACTCGTCGCCGCCCTCGTGGTTGTTGGCTTGGCGTCTGTTGCTTATGCAGCCTACGCACAAGTAGTGACAATCAATGGTACCGGGACTGCTTCGGGCGACTGGAATGTAGCGATTACAAATATTACACTGGTAAGCAGCACAGGGGCGACCGACGCCACCGCGCCAAGCTTTACTGGCACAAGCGCAACATTTAATACAAACCTGGCATACCCTGGCGCAACCGCAACGTATGCGATTACCGTAACCAACGGTGGCAGCATTAACGCATTGCTTTCGAGCCTTACCGACCTATCAACCACCAATGCGGCAGCGCCAACCTACATTACCTACACGGTTTCGGGTGTAACAGCGGGTACAACGACGCTAAACGCTGGCACCACCAACACTGTTAACGTAACAGTTACCTGGGACGCAAGCTCGTCGCCAACAACAACAAGCGCAAGCAAATCGGCAACTATTTCGCTGAACTACGACCAAGCCTAACAAATACAAAGGAAGGCAATTGTGCCTTACACGCGTAGCCGGACTGGTTTTGGCAGACAAATTACAATGATTTTGGTGCTACCCCTTGCCATTATGGGCACGGGGTATGCGCTGTTTTCGCAACAGCTCACCATAAACAGCCAGGCCGCTAAGCCGCTGTATTATTCGAGCCAATCCATGTTCGCCACGTACAACGAATCTTCGACAGTGCAGGGAACAAGCACGGCCTACACATTTAACCCCGTAACAATTACGGACCGGGGAATTATTAACATGTCGGCTTGGCAGCTGCAATTTGATGTACCCAGCGATGCCGCCCAACTTACGTGTGATACCACCGTTGTGTGTACGCAAAACGCAAACACCGTGACTGTCACGAACGGCAGCACAAATGGCAATATTGTAGCGGGCGGGAGCGCCACGTTCACCTTTAGTTTTGCAAGCGCAACACCCGGCTATGTTTTGCAAAACGTGTACATAAGCGGTACGTATTCAAGCAGCTACCAAACCATTAGTGGGCTTACCGTGGGCTATACCGCCGGTGCGTCAAGTAGCAAAGGGGCCAATTACACCTACCCGTATAGCTTTACTGTCACCAACAATACCGGCTTAAACCTAGGGGGCTGGCAAGCGGTGTGTACGTGGGCTAGCGCGCCAAGTAATTTTAATATTGGCACAACAGTAAACTATGTCACGACAGCAAATAGCATTACCTTTAGCAGCACCGCCGCGCTGGCAAACGCGGGTTCGTTTACTTTTACCGGCAGCTTTGGTATTAAATCTTCCACCTGGGCAATAACCGGCTGCACAGTGCAGGGGAGGGGCTAGGCATGTGGCACCGCTTGGCCACTGTTCGGGCAAGTGTATGGCTATTGGTCGCCCTGACCGGTGCGCTGGGCGTGTTTTCGCTTATTGCCATGCGCTATTTGCCCGCCGTGCAGGCCAGTACCCTTACGTACATTGCCACACCCATTGCAGGCGCTGTTATTGCGGTGCTTGCTTTTGCGCTTTCGACGGGCCTGACCGACAGGGTGCAGCACAAGGGGGACAAAGCCGTATTAGTTGGCTCGGTGCTTGCGATATGGTTTGTTGGCTATTTTGCAACGGGCATATTTGTCACCTTTATGCGCAACGCGCTTGTAAGCAACCCACAAGCAATTGCGGTCAATATTGCCGCGTTTGGGGTTGCCGCGGCCGCCCTTGAATACGCCCGCCACCGCACCATGTTGCTTGCCGGCAGGCGTAATGCCCTTTGGGTGGGCGTACTAGTGGCCTGCGTGTTCGCACTGGCGCAAATTAACATTAGCCATATTGCCGCGGCGCGATCGTTTGTCGACGTGATTAAGCTGTTTGTATCTGACATTGCGCCAGCCATTACAAGCAGCGCACTGTTAACCTACCTGGCCGTTGCCTGTGGGCTACCAGCCCAGCTGACCTACCGGCTTGGTACCCTCGCGATCACCATATTGCCACCAATTATTCCAAAATATGACTGGTATTTAAGTGGTGTTTCGTCAATTTTGCTTACCGTCATTGTATACCTTGTGATTGACCGCTCACAGCGGTCACGCCACGAACAACACCGCCGGCACCATACCAAACGCGCGTACGATGGCATGTGGACAATTGCCATGATTGGCCTTGCGCTGTTTATGACCGGGGCGTTTGCCTACAAACCGAGTGCGATTATGAGCGACAGCATGGACCCCACGTTTACCCGTGGTAGTGTTGTTATTATCAAGAAAGACACTAACCCAATGGACATAAACGTAGGCGATATCATACAATATGGAGCAAGAGGCCTGATTATTACGCACCGGGTTATCACAATTGACCACACCCCAGACGGCAGCGGCAAACGAATATTTATTACGAAAGGCGATAACAACCCGAGTCAAGACCCCCCAGTAGCACAAAACCAAGTGCTTGGAATCGTGCGCGCGCAAATACCATACATTGGCTACCCAACGGTTTGGCTGCACGAAATGACGGTTGGGAACGCAAGCAAGCAGGTAAATGGATAACATGGAACGGAGCAACAACCCACAACAACACCGAGCACTCGGTTTGAGCGCGCTCGGGCTACTGCTCGCGATTATTGGCGGGGCATTTGTGTACCAGGCCAAAGCCGTGCAGTCCTCAAACGCCAGCGATGTGTCGTCGGCATACACCTACACCGTTACGCAAAATGCAACCACGGCGATTCATTACATGGATAATAGCTTTTTTGGCACGTCCCCCCAGCCGGCAAACCAGGCGTATGTCGCAAGCCTGACAAATACTATCGACGCGACGTTTCACTACAGCTTTGCCGGTGCCGACCCGGCTAACCTTGAAACCACGTACAGCGTGGCAGCGGTTGTCCAGGCAAACTATGCGCTAAAAAATAATACCGACAACAGCACAAACGTCTGGGAGCAAACGCACACCCTTGTGCCGCAAACGGTCCTGCATTCCCAGGGCGCAAGCATTGCGTTCGATAAGACTGTCACTATACCTTTTGCCGCGTACCAACAGGCGGTCGAAGCGTTCCGCACGGCGTTATCGCTCCCAACAAACAGCGTCACAGTTGCCACCTTAACGGTCCACACCACCGGCTCTATCGATGGCACGCCGTTTAGCGACACCCGTGTGAGTACCGTGAGCATTCCACTCGAACAACAAATTTACCAACCAGCCATAAAGTTTGATAAGCAAGACACAAAACAGGTGGTGGCAAAAAGCCAGCAGGGCCACCAAAGCGTGGCCTACTTGCTCGAACTGTACGGCGGCTCTGTCGTGGGGCTTTTTGGCATCGGGCTGATACTTTACGGCTTTCGCAAGCGTATCTTTAGGTCGGCTTACCGTCGCCAGCTCGATAAAATTTATCGCTACCACGACGGCATTATTGTACGCACCAGCCGGCCGGTCGACTTAACTGGCCACGAACTAGTGCTTATGCGCAGTTTTGACGACATGCTCAACCTTGAAGAAGAACTAAAAACCCCAATTATAGCCGACGAAATTAGCAGCACGCTCACACACTTTATTATTGCGAGCAATGGCGTGACCTACCTGTATAAGCTTGGCGACACAAGCGACCAAACGAACCGCTTAGTTGCCGAACGCGCGACCGCACGAGCACTCACCGCAATAGAGCACAAAAAGGCAGCGCGCGATGTGCTGCCGCCAACCGCGCCGACCGCGCCAAGCCAAAAGCCAGCGGCCAAAGACGATTGGAGCGATATTATTGATGAACTCGACCACCACCCCAAAAACCCCGCACAGGCCCGCGCCCCCCACACAAAGAAAATCCAATAGCCCAACCAGCAACAATGGGCCGGGTACGCTATAATGGTATATGTCCAAGCATAAAGTAAAGCTAGGGCGTAACAGGGGAGATACATTATGAAATCTTCTGCAATTTTTAAAACGACAATTTTAATGGCAGCCATGGTTGGCCTGTTTATGGCAATCGGCTACGGAATTGGCGGCCAAAGCGGCGCGTTATTGGCACTTGTAGTTGCCGGCGCCCTAAACTTTGGCATGTACTGGTTTAGTGGCAGCATGGTGCTTAAAATGCAAAATGCCGTGCCGCTCGACGAGCAGCGCTTTCCGCAAATTCGGCCAATGGTGCAAGATATCGCCGCCAAAGACAACCTGCCCATGCCGCAACTGTACTATGTCAACACGCCAATCCCAAACGCGTTCGCTACCGGCCGTAACCCAAGCCACGCTGTCGTAGCAGTCACCGCAGGGATTATGGAGCTATTAAGCGACGACGAGCTGTACGCCGTGCTCGCACACGAACTTGGCCACGTTAAAAACTACGATATGCTGGTAAGCACAATCGCCGCAACCGTTGGCGGTGCCATTAGCTACCTGGCGCAAATAGCCCTGTTTTTTGGCGGCGACAGGGAATCACCAAACCCGATTGCACTACTGGCTATGGCGATTTTTGCCCCGCTTGCCGCCATGTTGATCCAACTTGCGGTTAGCCGGACCCGCGAATTTGGCGCCGACGCGCACAGCAAGCACATTACGGGTGGCGACGGGCACGCGCTCGCGAGTGCCCTGCAAAAGTTGGAGCAGCTAAAGCCCCAGCTGCGCGACTACCAGCCGACTACCGCCGAGCAATCAACCGCCCACCTTATGTTTACCAACATGTTTACAACCGATGGCATTGGCGCGCTTTTTAGCACGCACCCCAGTACATCGGCGCGGGTAAAGCGATTGTTGCAATAAACTGTGTTTTTCAGCTTTTTTTAAGGTTGTCGCCGCATAGTAGTGCCTAGCCAGGGACACCTGGCCCAAACGCACAAAGGTTAACAAAGAAAGGAGGGCCCCTCGCATAACACACACTATTTGGCACACTGCCTCTCTGCTCTCCTTATCACATAAACCTCTCTTTAAAAAGCGCCCTTACCCCGGGGCGCTTTTTGCTATTGTTTAGCGTACAATATGCGTATGACAAGCAGCATTACAACCCATAATTTGACCAAAAACTATGGGAACGATAGGGGCATTATCGACATTAACCTGGACATCCACCAGGGCGAAATATTCGGGTTTATTGGCCCCAATGGGGCAGGCAAATCAACGACCATTCGCACGTTACTGGGCCTGATTAAACCAACAAGCGGCAGCGCGACCATACTAGGCAAAGATATTGCTACCAAT
This sequence comes from bacterium, assembly GCA_021781475.1. GTDB lineage: Bacteria > Patescibacteriota > Saccharimonadia > Saccharimonadales > Saccharimonadaceae > Saccharimonas. The sequence goes on along the minus strand of JAJXWT010000026.1, from coordinate 477 downwards.
GGCCCAACAATCCGTGAACATATTGGCTATTTGCCAAGCGAAGTTTTTTACTATGACAACATGCGTGTCAAAGACCTGCTAAACTATAGCGCTAGTTTTTACCACCAGCCCAAAGCCACCATGCAGGCCCGCATCAAAGAGCTCGCCGCCGCGCTAGATCTTGACCTGAACCGTAAAATCGACGATTTAAGCTATGGTAACAAAAAGAAAGTCGGCATTGTGCAGGGGCTGTTGCATAGCCCAGATTTGATTATATTAGACGAGCCGACCGGCGGTCTTGACCCGCTCATGCAGCAGACATTTTTTGACCTGTTGCGGCGCGAAAACGAACGTGGCGCCACAATACTGTTTAGCAGCCACATTTTAAGTGAAGTACAAAAGATATGCGACAGGGTGGCGATTATAAAAGATGGCCGGCTGATTACAGTTGAAAATATGGCGGGCCTGCGCAGCAACAGTTATATCCGCTGCAAGCTC
>JAJXWT010000011.1 GCA_021781475.1 bacterium | reverse complement strand
ATTGTCTTTTGCGCTGCATAAAAAAGTGCGGTAAAAACTTTTAAGTTATTTTCATCGGAATAGCCAGGGCCGCTCGGGAGCACTTGGACCCGTAAATTCGTTTTTGTGGTGTGCCGCCGCGGCGATGGCTCCAACATTAAAATGTTATCCTTTGTCTCCGCAAGCCAATCAGTTGCAAACACGATATCAACGTGTTTCGCCGCGTAGCCCTCAAGCCGCACCACCAGTTCCTTGTAATATATTGCATCTGTTCGGTGATAGTGCTTATCGATAATATTTTGCGAACCCGTGTAGCAGATTGTGTGATCAATCGTGACCATTTTGCGGTGATTGCGAAGATCAGGCCGCACATACCGGTACGGTGCAAGGCTAAATGGGAGCGACGCCCGCACCGCAATACCAGCGGCCTCGAGTTGCCTGCGAGCCGCCCGCGACCAACGGCGATATTTGACCGCACTGTACGCGTCGTACAGCACGTATACGCTCACGCCCCGTTGGTGGGCAGCAACCAGTGCGTCAAGGACTGGTTGAGTTGACTCATCAGCACACAATATATAAAAATTGACGTAAATTACCTCTTTTGCGCTTTTAAAGTCATGAGTCAATTGACTAAAGAAATCATCGTAATTATCGATCAGTTCAAAACGGTCTGCATACGTGAGTGGCATATGCACAAGGCTCTCGGCTAACTTGAACACTTGGGTGAACTGGTCCGGCAACACACGCCAGGGAGTAGCGTCGCCATCATCAATTGATTCAAGGTAACGATCGACCCGTGCCTGTAAGTGCCGGCGATTCCTTGGGAGTTTTGTGGTACCAAACATTAAAAATGCGATCCACCCAAGGGTAGGGCTCAAAAATATGAGCATGAGCCACGCCATACCACTTGTGGGCTGCCGATTGCGCGGCACAATGATAAGCGCGAGCAGGCGCAGGGACCAGTTAATAACAAGCGGCAACACTGGCGGAATATGACTCAACTCCGCGAGAATGTATTCCATGCGAGCTTACAGCCCTAGTTCTTTTAGCTGCGCGGTGTCGACCCTGCTTGGGCTCCCCATCATGACATCGACCCCGCTGCCATTTTTAGGGAACGCAACAACTTCACGAACGTTCTGCTCGTCAAGCAATTCCATCAGAATTCGATCAACGCCAAAAGCACACCCGGCGTGTGGCGGCGCACCATACTGCAGCGCATTCAGCATCGCGCCAAACTTTTCTTCGACGTATTGTTTGCTAAACCCAAGGACATGAAAGACTTCGTACAGTATTTCGGGGTTATGATTCCGCACCCCGCCGCTGCAAATTTCGTAGCCATTCATTACCATGTCGTATTGGTCAGCAACGATTTCGGCTTTGTTGTCCGTCGCATGGATAGCGTCGAGCCCGCCTTTTGGCATACTAAACGGGTTATGACCAAAGTCAAGCGTGCAAGTTTTTTCGTCATATTCATAAAATGGAAAATCAACGATCCATGCAAGCGCGACAACATTCGGGTCTTTTAGGCCAAAATGAGCCGCGAATTCTATGCGTAACTTGCCAAGCACGGCGTTCACAACGCCACGACGGTCGGCCCCAAAGAACACCGCGTCACCGTCGCTGGCTCCGGTGCGCTGCTGTATCTCAGCTAGTTCTGCTTCGCTCAAAAACTTTGCAATCGGTGATTGTGCCTGGCCATCGCGGTACATAATGTACGCAAGACCGCCGGCGCCTTCGTGTTTGGCAATTTCTGTATACGAATCGATCTGTTTACGGCTCAGGCTTGCGCCACCTTTGACGCAAATTGCCTTTACGCATTCGGCATTTTTAAAAACTGCGAATTCGGTCGCGGTAAACGCGTTGGTTAGCTCAACTAATTCCATGCCATAGCGTAGGTCAGGCTTATCGCTGCCATATTTTTCCATCGCCTCGTTGTAGGGAATCCGCGGAATATCATTAGTGAGTAGGCGCTTGCCGGCAAAGTCGGTCACCAGCTCTTTCATGAGTGGCTCAACCATCTGGCGCACCTCTTCGCCATCTTCGACAAAGCTCATTTCGAGATCAAGCTGGTAGAACTCGCCGTACAAACGGTCTGCCCGTGGGTCTTCGTCACGAAAACACGCCGCCAGTTGGTAATAGCGCGGTACGCCACCCACCATAAGTAGCTGCTTAAACTGCTGCGGCGCCTGTGGCAGGGCGTAAAACTTGCCTTGCTGCAACCGCGACGGAATCAAAAAATCACGGGCGCCTTCGGGGCTCGAGTTTGCCAAAATCGGTGTTGTCACTTCAACAAAATCGCGGGCGTCCATGTAGGTGTGGATACGACGATACATTTCTGCGCGCTTTTTGAGCATGTGCTGCATTTTTGGGCGCCTAAGGTCAAGGTAGCGGTACTTAAACCGCAAATCCTCATTCGCCTGAGCGTCGGCAAAAGGCTGAATCGGTAACGCGCGCGCTTGGTTTAATACGGTCAATTCACTCGCCACAAGCTCCACGGCACCCGTTGGAATCTTGTCGTTTTTTAACTCAGGCGCACGCTCCCGGAGCAGCCCGCTCGCGCGAATCACATATTCGTCGCGAACTGTTTCGGCGACTGCGAATGCCTGGCCTTGCTCGGGGCTGACGACAAGCTGCAATACGCCCGTGTGGTCGCGCACGTCAATAAACAATAAGCCACCATGGTCACGGCGCGAGTGCACCCAACCGGCAACAGTAATTGACTCATTAATATGTTGTACAGCCTCGGCTGCTAGTGTTCGGTCATTGTGTGCCATTTTGAACTATTTTACCATACATTAACACCTTAGGCTACACGTTCGTTGCGTGCGGGGGGTTGTTGTTGCGCCGCGCCATGCGGTCTGCCACAGCGCGTAAATCATCATGCTGGTCAAACTCATCAATAATTTTGTAACCAAGCAAGGCCTCCATGGTGTCTTCGAGGGTGAGCACGCCAGCTGTTTCGCGGTATTCGTTTACCACAATAAACATGTGCCGGTGGGTTTTTAAAAACGCCGTGAGCGCATGATCAAGCGTTTGGTCGCGATTAATATAAAACACGTGGTCGTCCATCACTTCACCAGCTGTCTTGGACCGCTTGTCACTCAGCGTTACCAGATCCCTGGTGTACAAGACGCCCACCACGTGATCAATATCTTCGTCGACCACAGGGAACCGGCTGTGACCAGTCTTGTGGAGGGCGTCAAGGATATACGGCCCCACTATATCTGTATGCTTGACCGAACTAATCACCCCGCGCGGCGTCATAATTTCTTCGACAGTTCGCTCATTAAAGTGGAGCGAATTGATAATGCGGCGCTTATCTTGCTCGTGCAAAATACCCTGTGATTCCCGCACAAGGTATTCGAGTTCCTGCCGCGAGCTGAGCATAGCGCGAGATTCCACCCACACAACCCCCCTCAGCGCACGCATGCTAGCTGGATGTGCCTCAATCGCATGCATCAGCGATGCCTCATTTTCTTCGTAAATCTTCATTGCAATTGCGTGCACAACCGGCAATGTCGCGAGCTTACCGTAGGCAACTGCAAGCGCGAACGATACCAGCGCGCCCCATGCCATGCCCCATGCCGCAATACTCATAAAAACAAACGCCACCAGCGACACCCCAACAGCGAGGCGACGCATAGAATACAGGTCGGCAATCAACGTTTCGCGCCGCAACTCGTGTTCGGCATCTTTGTTGCCAAGTTCCCTGCGCCGCACAAGCTCAAACGTGCTGACCCCTGTTCGTGCCGGAGAGATTGACGACACGATGACCAGTAAACTCCCCACAAATACCGAGAGGAGTAAATATAGTACATGCATAGTTTTATTGTAGCGTAAAAATCCAGATTTGGGTTATACTAAAACGGTACCATAAAGGAGTTTTTTGACTATGACAGCAAAAGGTTGGATAATTTTTGGAATCATCATTGCACTTGCCGTGGGCGGTGCCGTATATGTATCACGACAGGGCCAGGTAAGCCTAGCCGCCAATATCAACATCAACGCCATACAGCCAGCCACGGCCGCATCGGGTAACATTGCCGACCATACGTTCGGGACCGGTAAAAAGGTGACGCTGATTGAATACGGCGACTACCAGTGCCCCGGCTGCGATGCCGCGGCACCCGTACTTGAGCAACTGGTCGCCAAATACCAAAATAAGCTAACGTTTGTGTTCCGCAATAAATTGATTCCAGGCCACCAAAATTCACTGGCTGCCGCCAGCTTTGCTGAAGCTGCCGGCCTACAAGGCAAATACTGGCAAATGCATGACAAGCTGTACGCAACCCAGACAAGCTGGGAAAGCTTGCCTGCCGGTAATCAGCGCACAAATTATTTTGCCAACCTTATTAAAGAAATCGGTGGCGACCCCAACAAGGCAAAGGCTGTCATTGAAAGCAGTGCCATTGCCAAAAAGATTGCCTTTGACGATGCGCTCGCAAATAAACAAGGCGTCACTGGCACCCCAAGCCTGTACCTAAACGGCAAAGACGTTGGCTCGCTCTACGCACTCGATGGTAAACTTGTCCCCGCTGGCACTACTGACAGCGCGGGTAATCAGGCGCAGCTCGTCTGGTCATCGGCAGCTGACTTTGACAAGCTGGTCCTCCAGCCCGCCTTTAAAGCCGCCGGCGTATAAACGACGTTAAGGCTTGACATACGAAAAACACCCCGGTGCCTTGGGGTGTTTTTATCGTGTTTGTAAGCGTATACGCGCTACAGGTTATTCTGCGATATACTGCTGCCATGCGGCAGGCACCACATCCACTGCGATCCTTTTGCTCCGTGAAGGCGCAAAATCGACTGCTATTGGCATGTGTTATTTGTACTCCTTTAGTACGACGTGTCTCTACCTCGCGCTATCGACCTTTACGTTATAAAGCGTTGTTAGTTTTATCGCGCGAGCGACTTGCCAATCATATCACGACCGTCAACGGCTATGCAAGCACAGGCGCTATGTCCTCTGTTATTATTCACCGGGCGTGGCGTCAATCCCACTCCGGAGCTGCCGCTCTTTGACAAACAACACTAGTACAAAGGCGACGCCCATAAGGCTCGACGCAATAATGAACACCGTGTGTAGGCCGTTCGCAAACGCATCCACGACATCGCGGTTGTAGTTCGATTGCATTGTGTCAATGGCCTTTATTTGTGCCTGCTTAACTGCCGCCGGCGCTGGCGTGGCATTAATCGCCTGAGTCGCGCCCGCTTTTATTGCACTCCGTTGTGAATTAATTGCAAGCAGGGTGTCAGAGTTGATATCGCTATTTGTACCGAACAAAGCGCTTGCCTGTGGGGACTGCTTAAGCTGCTGAATGTACGGGATATTGCTTGGGTTACCAAGCGAGGCGATAATGCCCGCCGTGAGCGCACCACTTAAGATCGCCGTCCCCAGGGTAGAGCCCAAGCCACGTGTGAGCTGAACGGTCGATGTGGCGACACCAAGATCTTTTTGGTCAAATTCGTTCTGCACCGCTAAGTTCATGAGCGGCATTACCATGCCCAAACCAAGGCCAACGAACACCATGCGAATGCCTTCTTGCCAGAATGGCGTGGTGGGTTCCAACATCGTGAGGCTATAAATAGCCACCGCCGCTATGCCTACCCCCGCCACCATCATTGTTTTATAGCGGCCTGTGCGCGAGGCAATCTGCCCACTTGCAATCGATGTCACCATCATGCCCCCAACAAATGGCAGCAACATAACACCAGCGGTCGCAGCCGACGCTCCAAACACTTGCTGGTTAAACTGGGTGAGGTACAAAATTGAGCCAATAAACGCCGCGCCGAACAAAAGCATTGCACTCGTCACCAAAACAAAGGTGCGGTTTTTGTAAAACCATAGCGGCACAATCGGCTGCTTGGCCCGATATTCTGCCAAGATAAACAAGCCCGTCGCTACGATGGCTATCGTAAATAGTGCCGCCTTAATGGTCGCAACGGCAACACCGGCGTTCACTAGGGACTGAAAGACAATTTGGGTATTATCCACCGCGAGTACAAGTGACGCGAGGGCAACGGTAATAAGCGTCGCACCAACATAATCGGGGTGATGCTCGGCGTCATGCTTTATTGGTGGGCAGTACCGCGCAATGATAATAAAGGCGATGATACCAACTGGCACATTGACAAAAAACGTCCACCGCCAGTCCGTAACAATCCCAAATATGTGCGCGCCGTCAGTCAGCCAGCCACCGATCAGCGGACCAGCGACCGAGCTCAGGCCAAACACGGCCCCAGACAAGCCCTGCCACTTGCCCCGCTCACGCGGAGTAAACAGGTCACCAATAATCGTAAAGGCATTGGCACTAATAATACCGCCACCGACACCCTGCACCGCACGCCACAAAATTAGCGCGTCGATTGTTGGTGAGTGGCCAGACATCCAGCTACCAATGGTAAATATTGACACGCCGATTAAAAGCAACAGCCGCCGGCCATACATGTCAGACAATTTACCAGCAAGCGGCGTGGCAATGGTTGTCGTGAGCAAATAGGCCGTAAACACAAAGCCAATGCTACTAAAACTATTAAATTGCTGCGCAATTGCGGCGACTGCCGTTGACATAATAGTCTGGTCAAGTGCCACTAATAACAGCGCGCTCATAACCGCAAGCATGACAATAAGTTTTTCGCGGCTGCTGATATGGTGCAAACTCATTAATCCCACCCTTCTGGCGCCGTATCGGCCTGTTGTGTTAATTGGTTTTTAAACTGGGTAAATTTATCACCCATTTGTTCAATGTACGCTTGCGCTTGGTCTTCGGTGATAAACGCAATGGATTTTTTTTGGTCAAAGTACAATGCCACGAGCTTATCGCCAGGCGCAATGCCCATACCCTCGCGTACGTCGGCTGGTATTACCACTTGGCCCTTGGGTCCAACGGTAACCGTGCCCGCTAAATGAATTGCTTGGTGAAAATTAGTCATGTATAACATGTTATACATGTTATACATGACTGTCAAGCTCACCTGTACGCCCCTAAGCCACTTTTTTAGCCATTACACTGTACATCACCAGGGCAGCCCAGGCGACAGTCGCCGCCGCCTAGGGTCCTGCAAAAATTCATGCATTTTGTGCATATTCGCCTGCAATTGTGGCATATCTGCCCCCTTAGCCGCCCTGCTATGGTTGAGCGCCCCAATAAATGGTATAATTATAGTATGAAACAGCTGCTGAGTCAGTTACGAAACGTAGGGACCCCAAGCATCTACCGCAAAGGCTCGAGCCTATATTTTCAGGGCGAGGTACCCCGTTTTGCCATTATTATTCTTGATGGAGTCGTCAAATCATACACCATTAACCACGACGGCGACGAAGCAATTGTGAACTTGCACGGCAAGGGGTCACTTATCCCCCTCGCCTGGATGAACGATCAAACATCTGTCGCACTATTCAACTACGACGCCGTCAACGACGTACGCGTACTCAAGATCAACAAAGAAGATTTTTTGGAGGCGCTCAATACCCCCGCGCTGATGCGCGAATACCTTGACCACATTGTCCGTTCGCAGGCGGGGTCCATGCTCCGCATTACCGGTTTGTGCCAATCGCGCGCCAATGCAAAGATTTGCTATACCCTATACTACCTGATGTTCCGCTACGGCATTGAAAAGCAGTCGGGCGTGTTCGAAATCGACCTTAAGCTCACCCAAAGTATGCTGGCAAACCTGATTGGGCAAACCCGCGAAAGCACGGCCAAAAACCTAAAGCTGCTCAAACAATCAGGCGCAGTGAGCTATGTCAACTCGACCTACTTTATTGACAAAAGCAAGCTCGAGCAATACCTTGGCGAAGATAGTTTCCGCAGCCTTGAGCTTGATCGTTAGTAGGGCTATTACTTTTTGCTAGTCGCGTGTTTTTCGGTCAAAATGCCATCAATAAGGTGGAGGAGGTCTTTTGGCGCTGCCCGTGCTTTCAGCACATAGCGATCGACACCGAGCTCGTACGCTTCGTCGATATCCTTATGGGAATCGTAGTTACTAAATACCACCACAGTTGTTTCGGGGTGTTCTTTTGGGCGGTATTCGCGCAAAAACCCAACACCATCGAGCACTGGCATGCGCAAATCAAGCAAAATAACATCGGGCGATTTCATATCGCGCAGTTCATCCAGCGCTTCTTGGCCGTTAAATGCCGTCACCACATCATAGCCCACACTCGAAAGAATTGCTTGGTAAGCGTCGTTCAGTGCTTGATCGTCTTCGACAACCAGGATTGAGGCGTTCGTTTTCATGCTCATCATGTTATCCCCAGTATATATACTTATGCGCGGTGCGCTGTAACTTTTTTCACTAACAGGTGCGGTTATTCACCGCTTCTGTCCGTAATATACCACACTAAAACAAGCCCCGCAAACAGGGCTTGTTTTATAGGCGCCTGCCCTACTATGCAGTGCGCGGACCACGAAATGCCTTGATGACGGCAAGGAGTATGACAGAGCCAAGGATTGCCGTAAGAAGGCCTGGAACACTCAGCTGTGTGCCGTTGATGTTGTACCCAAACAAGGCTACAATCCAACCGCCCACAAAGGCGCCAATCATGCCGACAACAATGTCGGTGACAATGCCCGAACTTCCGGTTTTAACGATCATGTTTGCAATCCAGCCGGCAAGTGCTCCGACAATAATCCATACGATCATATCCATACGCTTGTTCTCCTTGTTCCTTTGTTAATGTACCTATCATACCCCCCACAAAAATAGCGCGGTGTAAACTATTTCACTAAATAATGGATTACCTGAAACGGAGCTGAATATTGCCTTTACCGCAAATGGAGTTGAGCTCGCAAGCGTGGCGGCATAACCCGTAAAAGAGCATAGAACATGGCCGTGATTGCCGCAATAACCGTAATCACAACCGCCAGGTAGCGCATATCAAGGGCGGTAATATGCCGAACGTAAATGCCAATATACGCCCATATGCCTACCGCTATAAATACCGGGTTACGCAACCGGCTGCCAGCCGCGATAATAATAGCCGCGCCAATAAGCACTACAATAAGCGTCCACACCCAGCTCGCAATCCCCCAGCCGTTCCAGTGGGCGCTCACGAGCCAAGTAACTGCATTAGCAACGGTGGCAATAGTAACCCAACCAGCGTACAAGCTAAATGGAGTCACCACAAACACCGTATCCCAACGCGAGCGCTTAACGCCCTGCAAAACGCGCAGGTTATGCACCAGCACCACAAGCAGCGCCGCCATTATCAGCAAAGCGGTACCAATGTGCCGGTAATGCCAGGCAAACATCCACGCCATATTAAGGGCCGAGGTGAGCAAAAAACCCGTACTCAGGTGGTGTACAAGGTTTTCAGACAAGAGCGAGTGCTTTTTGCGCAACCGTACGGCATTGAATTGATACACCGCAAAGCCACCCAAAAATGCATAAATGACCCCCCATATCGCAAATGTGTAGGGCGCCGGTGCGAACAAGTTTGGGTAGGCATCTGACACCTGTGCGGTTGTGTTGCCGTTGAGTGGAATAATGTTTGCGGCGGCGTTCACCACTACCGCAGCAATGAGCGCCGAAAGTGCGTAAAATTTGCTTAACAGTTGTTCTTTTTGTATAGTCTTTGCGCGCGCCACGTGACTTGCCCCCTTTTGTTTTATTCTATTATTATGCCGTGTGATTTACTAACACCTTACGGCACATGCGTTGGATCCCAACACGTCCGTTTTTGCACATCGAGGACTGCAATTGCCGCCATGTCGCCAGGGCTGAGTGAAAAGTCAAAAATATCAATATTTTGCTGCAGCCGCTGGGGCGTCACTGATTTTGGCAACACAATAAGCCCGCGCTCGATACACCAGCGCAACATAATCTGCGCATAGGTTTTATTATGGGCGCTCGCGATTGCGGCGATTGCTGGGCTATCCATGGCTTTTGCGTGTGCAAGCGGTGAATAGGCTTCTAGCAGAATGCCGTTATCGGCACAGTACTGGACTAGTTCGGGCTGCTGTAAAAAGACGTGCAGCTCAACCTGGTTGACCATTGGCGTCAGCTTGGCGTACTGCTGCATTTCTTTGAGGTGCCGGATAGTGTAGTTGCTCACGCCAATTGCTTTGGCTGCGCCGCTTTGGAGCAGTTGCTCAAGTGCCGACCACGAGCTGCGGCGTAGTAACGGCACCGGGAAATGCAACAACAGCAAATCGACGTAATCTGTTTGTAGGTTTTTAAGGGACTGATTGAAACTATTGAGCGTTCGCTTTTCACCAAAATGCGTGACCGCAATTTTAGTGGTTAAAAATAGCTCACTGCGCGCCACGCCCGATTGGTGCCACGCCGCCCCAAGCAAGTGTTCGTTCCCGTAGGCCTGCGCGCTATCAAAGTGCCGGTAACCAGCTGCAATTGCCGCTGTAAACATAGTTGTAAACGCCTCTGCTTCTGTTACTTTCCACAAGCCAGCCCCAACGACGGGGATTGTGTGACCGTTTGCAAGCGTTTTTACCGGAACTGTCATGGAGTGTATTATATCGCTTTTGGTTACACTTGTTTACCCATTGCGGATAATTGCTAGGCTCGCCTCACTACGAACATGCCAGCGCCGCGCGCCAGCCCATTCATCGACGGCACGTGCCGCCCCCGGGAGGGCGCTACTGGCATAATCGTCAACGACAATCGTATGAGTGGGCGCAAGATTAGGCACAACCAGTTGGAGCGAATCGTGAATCGACTGGTAATAGTCACCATCTAAAAACGCAAAGGTAATGTTCGGTGGCACATCGTCTGGCGATAAATCATGGAACCACCCCTTGTGGACAACCGGGAGCGGAGCACCAGCTTTTTTAAAATTGGCAATAAACTGCTTTTTCGTCGCAAACAGCTCGCCCGCCTTAAATTGTTCGCCTGCCGCCGAAAAATCCTGCGCTGTTTTGTCGGGTAAGCCCTGAAACGAATCATACACATGGTAGGTTGCCTGCTGGTTATAGTGCTGCAGTAAGCGAGCGATAAATAAGCTTGTGGTGCCAACATAACAACCAAACTCAACCACTGCGCCACACACACCGCGCTGTAAAAGTCGCTCCAGCTCAAGGAGCACGGCCCTCAGTTCCGTTTTATCAACCTGGTCAGAAATAATCGGGTAACGAGCAAGGAGCTGGTCGGTAATCATCGTGCACGCACCACAAACAGGGCAATTGCGGCCATAATAATCACACACACGACAACCACAATTGCTTCAAGAACAGTAAATCCACGATCACGATTCCAGCCCATATCACCTCCATTTTACCACGATTTACTAGTGAAGCATGAGCGTTTTTGCTATACTAAAGCCCAAGGGGATGGGGACGCAACGACACATACTGGTTACGGGCGTGAGCAGCCTGGTCATAGGCAGCTTATTTGCGTGCCTCAGTTATGCGACAGCGCACGCCATCACAACGATTTCGGAAAGCTACCAATCCAGCACCCAAATCCCCGTCGGGTCAATCGTCAGCCTTGTGAAAGGCAGCCAGACACAAGTTGAGCCGGGCGTGACCTCGAACGCCGATAGCCTGCTTGGGGTCGTGGTCAATCCCGACAGCTCGCTTTTGTCGGTCTCAACTGGTAGCGCCGAACAAACAGAGGTGGCGACCAGTGGAATTTTACCGCTACTTGTTACCGATATCAACGGCACTATTCAGCGCGGTGACCACATTACGGCGAGCCCCGTTGCTGGCCTTGGCATGCTCGCCGATGGCAACGTACGCGTTGTCGGCATTGCCCAGGGCAGCATGACAAGTACGCGCCAGCAAACCATTACAGACACGAACGGCGCGACCCAGCAGGTAACGATTGGCGAAGTACCAGTGCTTGTGAATGTCGCGTACTTTTTTAAGCAACCCGACAAATCAATTATCCCGGTTGCCTTTCAAAATATCGCCAATAGCCTTGCCGGGCGCGACGTAAAGCCCCTCCCAATTATTATCAGCGGCGCGATTTTTATTATCACGGCGATTGTGGTGATGAGCATTATTTTCAGTATGATTCGCAGCAGCATCATTAGCGTGGGGCGCAACCCAATGAGCCAAAGCGCAGTGTACCGAGACGTTATCCAGCTGTCGGCACTCGTGCTGGGCATTCTGGCGGTTGCCACTGTATCAATTTATTTAGTACTTACAAGGATGTGACATGAGCGCGCTACAACTATTCCTGACCATTAACGTTTTCATCCTCGGGGCAGCAATCGCACTGGCCGTCGAGCATTTATGGCTCCATTTTCACCCACACGGCTTTAACGCCGAACCGCAGGATCCAAGCGGCAGCATACACTTGCCTATGGCTGTCAAGGAGCGCCTGCTCCGCGTCGCCGAAACCGATTACCAAAATGTGCTCGACCGGTCTGTCACGGGCTTTAAGCATGATCTCCGCGAAACAACAGTAAAAATTAACGACAAATTAACACAGCTATCTGGCAATATTCTTGGCGAAGAAATGGACCGCTACAAAAAAACGCTCGATACCTTACGCCAGCAGGCCGAAAAAACTCGCGGCCAAGTCCAAACTGACGTCGAACGGCATCAGGCCGAGCTTGAAGCCCTGATAGTTGAACGACAGAAAATGCTCGAAGCGAAATTTGTCGAACGTCACACCGCACTCGAAAAACAGGCCGAGGCCGATATCGAAACGGCAAAAAAAGCCGCAATCGAACGGATCGACGCGAAACTTTCCCAGGCTGTTACCTCTTTTTTGTCTACCACCTTGCAATATAATGCCGACCTTGGCGCGCAGGAACCATACCTAATGGCCGAGCTCGAAAAGCACAAGAGCGAACTGATTAAAGAGGTGTCCGATGAAATATAGCCTGCCAAGCAGCATTATCTCGCCGCAAGACCTCACCATAGCCATTCATGAGGTGCAGGACTATTCAGCCTGGGCGCACCACGAAACCATTAAGCAAAAGGTTGGCGCCCATAAGCCTACGGTGGCGCCAGAATTAAACCCGGCAACTGCCGAATTGCTTGGCGGGTGGAGCAAGGTTAACGGTACTACAGCCGATTCATACCGCCAGCTCATTGAAAGCCTTGAGCATATTGCCAACCATGCGCCAACCATCACCATCACGCTTGCCGCCCCAGCCCCACAACAGGTCAAAGAGCACATTGTCGCGTGGTGCCGCCACAGCCTTGCTGAAAGTGTACTAGTGACATTTTCATTTAACAGCACTATCCTTGGTGGGCTGGTCGTACGAGCCGGCAGCCATATTTACGACTGGAGCCTACACCGCAGACTCATCGATAGCGCTCATTCTTTTACAGAGGTGCTGAACCATGTTTGATAACAACGCGTTCCAGCAACTTGTCGAAGCCGAAAACCTTACCGGCGAAGTCGTTGCGGTAAACCGTTTCATTGTGGAAGTTCGCGGTCTCGAAGGTGTCCAGCTTGGGTCACAGGTGTTATTTCAGGACGGTCAGCGTGCCCTTGTTCGCGAAGCCCACGGTGATCGAGTCATCTTATACAACCTCGATAGCGAGAACGTCGCACTTGGCACGCTGGTCGTCATGCAAAGCCAGCAGCTCCAAGTTCCTGTTGGCCCCGAACTCATTGGGCGTGTCGTGAATCCACTCGGCGAGCCACTCGACGGTGGCCCAGCGGTCGCGGCCGTCAAGCGCGCAGGGATATTTACGCCCGCACCCGGTATTATGGATCGCAAGATGCTCGACGAGCAGCTTGTGAGCGGCGTACCAGCGGTCGACAGCTTTTTTCCGATTGTGCTGGGCCAACGTATTGCGATTTTAGGTGACAGTAAAAGCGGTAAGAGCGCCTTTTTAAGCCAACTGATTGCCAATCAGCAAGGGAGCGACAAAATTGCCGTGTTTGTCCTGATTGGCAAGCGCAAAGTTGATATCGAGCACCTTTTGGCGAGCCTGCGCGAGAGCGGTGCAATGGACCATACCATTGTCGTGCTTGCAAACATTTTTGACTCCCTGGCCATGAGCTACATTGCTCCGTACGCCGCCTGCGCCATGGCCGAGGCATTGTGGTACGGCGAAGGCCCCGAAGGCACTGGTGGCCGCGATGTCATTATTATGTACGACGATTTAAGCAGCCACGCCGAAGCCTACCGACAGCTTTCACTCCTCCAAGAAGTCGACCCGGGGCGGGATAGCTACCCTGGCGATATTTTTTACACCCACTCATCGCTACTGGAGCGGGCTGGTAAATTACTGTCAAACGGCAAGACGCTGAGTAGCTTACCGGTTATTTTGACGCCAAACGATGACATCACTGCGTATTTACCAACAAATATTATGTCCATTACTGATGGGCAGATTATATTTGACCTCGGTTATTTCCGGAAAGGCGTCCGCCCTGCGGTAAACGCTGGCCTTTCTGTTTCACGCGTGGGTGGCCAGGCACAAAATAAGCGGCAAAAACAGCTCAGCACCGCCCTATTTAAGGCCCTTGCAAAATATCGCCAGGCCGATGAGTTTAGCCACTTTAGTAGCCAATTAAGCGCCGAAACCCGCACCGACCTGGCGCGCGGCAAGCACCTATACGCGGCCCTACAGCAGCCACCCGAACAATTGTACGGCCTCGCGGAACAACAGCTCATGCTCGAAGTTATTATGCACAGCCCCGACGACCGCGCAGTTGATGTCGAAGCCCTAAAGCAAGCCGTAAAAGCCCGCGCGGCCGAAGCAAAATCCGAAGCCGATTACGACCGAATCGAAGCCGAGCTATTTACGCAATTTGCCGCCGAGCCACTCCAGCCGGTTGTGGCCGCGGCCGAACCCGCCCCAGGCGCAGCCGAGCAAAACGACAAGAATAAAGCTGGCAAAGGGGTGAAAAAGTAGTATGCGCCGGCCAAATATTATCGAAAAAGACATTGCGAGCGTCACGACACTCGGCAACCTCACGAATGTCTTTGAAAGCCTGGCCAGCACTCAGGTGGCTAAAGTAAAAAATAAGGCGCAGCTCAGCCAAGAGTTTTTCGACCTGCTGTGGAGCTGCTATACCTCTATTCGAGTCGATCCAAAAACGCGTATCACCGCCCGTGATGATTACGGCAATGGCCGGACTGTCCTTGTGCTCATTAGCGCCGAGGCGGGCCTTAGCGGCGACCTTGATATGCGCCTTGTTGAAACCATGCAGCAAAACTACAACCCAGCCACAACCGACATCGTCGTACTGGGGAGCCACGGCGCAAGCCAGTTAAGCCAGCGCGGTATCCCCTACGCCCGCTTTTTCCAAGTACCCGAAACTGACAGCTACGTGAATGTCGAACCGGTTATCGAGGCAATTATCGATTACTCAACCATTATCGTGTACTACGAAGAATACTTGAGCCTTGGCCAACAAGAAATCCGCAGCCTTGACCTGGTAATGCACATGAAGGCCATGAGCCAAGATGCCGAAGAAGGAATCATAACCGCCGCTGACACGATTTTTGAACCGAGCCTGAATGAAATTGCCGACCAAATGGAGGTGACCATGATGAGCCTTGCCCTCAGCCAAACAATTTTGCAATCAGGTTTAGCGCAGGCCGCCAGTCGCTTTAACGCCATGACAACCGCCGAAAAACGCGCCGGTGAAATGACGAGCGGCTATACGCTTGAGTTCCACCGCAGCAAACGCGGCGAGAGCGACCGACGACTCCGTGAGGTACTGGTTGGCATCAAGAAAAAGCGTCGCGAGCGTAGCGAAAAGGAGGGTACATTATGAGCGCCACTACGCCAACAGCGGGGGCTGAATATGTCGGCACTATTGTGAGCCTGCGCGGCCTCACAATCGAAGTGCAGATTTTAGGTGCCAAGCCCGACGTAAAAGAACTCCTGAGCCTCCCCGAAGATCCGAGCGCCTTTATTGAAGTAAACTTTTTTAGGGGCGACCGCGCCGTCTGCCTTAACCTCAACAACAATACGCTGGTCCATTGCGGCCAAAAGCTCTACCGTTCGCACCAACAGGTCACCGTACCGGTTGGTGCCTTAACAAAAGGCCGCGTGTTTAACGCACTTGGTGAGCCGCTCGATAAAGCCGACCCCGTAACCGATAAGCGACGGCCGATCAATACGCCGCAAAATACCACGAGCTATCGCAGTAGCAAAAAACTCGAGCTGCTTGAAACCGGCCTAAAGGTAATTGATTTTCTGACGCCGTTCGTAAAGGGCCGCAAAATTGGTGTCATTGGTGGTGCCGGCGTTGGCAAAACAGTGCTCACTATGGAAATGATCCACAACGTCACGCACACAAAAGATGGCGAAGAAAGTAGTTCATTATCTGTATATTGCGGTGTTGGTGAACGTATCCGCGAAGGTAACGAGCTGTACGAAACACTCCGCGATACCAACGTGCTCAAAGATACCGTAATGTTCTTTGGCCAAATGGATGCGACGCCGGCAATCCGTAGTATGGTCGCCCCAGCAGCCGCCACTGCCGCCGAGTATTTCCGCGACGAAGAAGGCAAAGACATTTTGTTCTTTATTGACAATATTTACCGCCATGTGCAAGCAATGACCGAAATGTCCACGAACCTCGGCCTGATCCCCAGCGAGGGTGGCTACAGCCCAATGGTGTTTAGCGACCTCCGCCGCCTACAGGACCGCCTTAGCTCAACGGAGCATGGCACCATTACCAGCGTGCAGGCAATTTACGTGCCAGCCGACGACCTGAGCGACCCGGCCGTCCAGGCAATTAGCCAACAGCTCGACAGCGTGCTCGTGCTTGACCGCTCCATTGCCGAGCAAGGTATCCGCCCAGCGGTCAATTTACTCAAGACAACCAGCTCCCTATTAACGCCCGACATCGTTGGCGAGCGCCATTACCGTTTAGCAGAAAAAGTCCAATCCGTGATGCAAAAATACGATAGCCTTAAAAACATTATCGCTATCGTGGGTGAAAACGAACTTTCGCCCGCCGACCGAAAAGATTACAAAGATGCCCAAAAGCTGATAGAGTTCTTTAGCCAAGACTTTTCCGTTGCCGAAAAGTTCAGTGGCCGGCCAGGGCAGTATTTTACGCTTGAACAAACACTTTCAGGGATTGAGGCAATTTTAAATGCGGGTAACGACACGCAAAATGGCTCGCCAGCAAAATCCGGCGCCAGCGACCAAACGTCAAAGAGCGCGCAGGGCACGCCGCCAGATTCGCACAAAGCATCATGAGCGAAGCGCCCCTTGACCTCCATGTGATTGCCCGCGCACCGTTCGCACTCTATTACGACGGTGCAGCCAGTGCCGTCAGCGCGGCGAACCGCATTGGGCCATTTGACATTTTGCCAGGGCACGCTGACTTTTTAACCATGCTGACCGCTGGTACCATTACGATCGAGACTAACAATGAGCCTGTTACGATCGACGCAAAAAACGGCCTGGTAACCGTGCGCGATAACGAAGTATTGCTGTTCGTGAATATTTAGCTACTGCATTACAATATAGTCAATTGCGTAGCCGCCCGCCGACAGGGCACTATCGGTATACACCTGAAACCCAGTAGCGTTACGCGTAATGTATAAATTCATGCTCCGGCCCACTGGGGTGACAATCACGTGTGGGGTACTGTCGTACTGCTCGGTAAATGTCACGTTGCACAATAGGCCGCCACCACCGCCAACCCCCACGCCCAGGCTGATTCCCCCGCTTGTGTCGCTCCCGCTGACTGTTACGGTACCGTTTTGGCCCAGCCCGTTGCCGCCACTCACCGATGGCGTACTACCCCGCGTGATTACATGGCCGCCAATTGTTAAAATCGTATCACTTGCCAGGCTGCTTGCCTGAAAATTATGGACGCTCAGGCTCCCGCCCACCGCCAAGCTGCCCGCAACATTCACATTATTATTCACGGTGAGTAACTGGCCGACTGTCACTGGCCCGTTTAGTTGGGATGTGCCAGGTACCGTCAGATCTTTACGGAGCAATAAGCTGTCAGCCGAAATATCACCATTGGCGCTCAGCGTATTTACTGTGCCGTTACCGGCTTGCAAGGTTGCAATGCTCGCTTGTGTCGAAGATATTTTTCCATTCAGCTGTAAATCGCCACCAATACTTGTATTTTTTGCGATTGTGACCGTGCCGTTAAAGGTTGAGTCCGGCCCGACAGTCAATTTGGCGCCTTCGTTCCCAACGGCTGTTTTATTAACCCCAAGGCTATTCAGTGTGTTGTTGCTGAGTGTCACTTCGCTGACTGCCTTTTGCGAAGCGGTAGTCTGGCCCTGCATCACAAGTAGTATGACAATGACATTAATGGCAATAATCGCCGCAATGGCAGAGAGCCCAATAAATGTCGCCTTATGGCTCGGTCGGTAGCTGCCCCGGCGTGGTATTTTTGGACCACGAGCAGGCTGCGGGCCACCAGATGCGTAGGTGCTCGCAAGACTGCTTTCTCCACCCTGGGCAGAAAGCACTTCTGGTTGGGGGCCGGTTGTTTCTTGCATATTTTTGTATTACTACGTTTGCACCTAAAACTATAACCTACCTTGCAAATTTCGGCAAGTTCATAAACAATAGCAGTATGCAACGTGCTACGTGGGCCGGAGTGAGCCTCGCTATTATCGGGTCGGTTTTAGTCGGCCAATTTGCCTATGCGGTTGACCCAAAGTCCGCCAACTACCAAATCGACGGGAGTTCAGTCGGCACCGGCGGCCTTTATGGCGCAACCAGTGCGAATTACCAGGCGAACAGCTCCACCGGTGATATTGCCGTCGGCAGTAGCTCTTCAACCAATTTTCAGGTTGATTCGGGTACAAAAACCCCGCATGCGCCAACCCTTTCCTTTGCGGTCAATACCACGAATGCCCAATTTGGAAAATTGTCGCCGACACAAGCGACAACAACAACGAGCTCTTTCACGGTGAGCAACTACACAAGCTACGGGTACGTCGTACAAATTTACGGATCCCCACCAACAAACGCTGGCCACACGCTCACCGCAATGACAACAAGTGACATCTCAAAACCCGGCACCGAACAGTTTGGCATCAACCTTGTCGCCAACACCAGTCCAGTTTCATTTGGCGCCAACCCCGACAATGGGCAGTTTGGATTCGGTACGGTGGACCCAAACTATAATGTCGCGAACAATTTTCGCTATGTGAGCGGTGATACAATTGCCTCTGCAAGCAAAAGCTCTGGCGCAACCACCTATACCATCAGCTACCTAGTGAATGTGGGTGGCTTTACCCCTGGTGGCACCTACAGCACCGACGAAACGCTTGTCGTGACTGGCACATACTAGCCTGTGGATAACTCATCAACATTCTCGGGCGCAATCTATTGACAGCCCCATAACGCTCATGCTATTATCCGTTACAAGAGTCAACAAACATAAAAAAACAATAAAAATCCACCATGAAAATACAAAACAAGACACCCTACATTTTACGCTTGTTAAGCGTGCTTGCGCTTATTAGCGCCGTTTCATTGCAATCATTATTACAAAGCCCAGTTTACGCCGCCGGTCAAATCACGCAACGTAGCTTGACGCTCCAGGCAAATGGGCTAAATGGTGGTTCCGCCCCTGGTGTCGCGGTGAACCACTTGTTCACATTTACCCTGCCCACCGGTGGTAACATTGGCTCACTAAAGTTTGAATACTGTACGACCGCTGCTGATGTCGGCGGCGGCACCTGCCAAGCTCCTACTGGCATGGACGCTTCATCCGCAACACTTACCAGCGCGACAGGTATCGATGGACTAACTGTTGGCACCGCCACCACGAATGTCGTCACCCTCACCCGCAGTAATACAAATAACGTTGCCGCAAGCACCGTGGTGACAGTTCAGCTTTCAGGCGTTACTAACCCACAGGCGCTTATGGCAGATGGTATCACACCAGAGCCAAACTACACCTTCTATGTCCGTATTTCTACGTATGGCACCACCGATGCCTCAGGGAGTGCAATCGACCAAGGCACCGTCACCGCCAGTACCGCAGACCCAATTCAGTTGAGTGGCACAATGCCTGAATCACTCGTGTTTTGTACGGGTGCTACTGTGCCGTTCAAAATGGACAACACGCAGACACCAGCTGTTCCAACAACTATCCCTGACTGCGCGAGCGCAACTCCCGGTAGCGTCGCCTTTAACCAGCTGTTCGATCCGACCTCTACGGCGACTGCAACCAGTCAAATGGCCGCAAGCACCAACGCGACCTATGGCTATGTCATTACCGTAAACGGCTCCACCCTTATGTCGGGCACAACTAACCAGATTAATGCGATGGCCGCCTCTGCTGTCCCTGTTGCGGGCACTAGCCAGTTCGGGCTGAACCTAAAAGCCAACGACACCACATACCTTGCGGCAGCGACTGGCGCCGAAGTGTCACCAACGCCCGCCCAAAGCGACGCAACCCACACCTACCGCGGCGAGGCCATCAACGGCTACGACGTAGTGAACCAGTTCAAGTTTAACTCCGGCGACGCAGTGGCCGACAGTAAGAACGGCTACGTCCAAGGCCAGGCGGGCGCTACCGCTGCAACCGACGGTCAGATATTTACTGTTACCTACATCGCCGACGTTCCTGGTAGCCAGCCCGCTGGTAACTACAGCACCACCCTTACCTATATCTGTACGCCAACTTACTAGTAATCTTACCGCACGGAACCCTTTAAAAATCACTTTGCATATTGTTTGACTGAATCTTCTTGCTTATGCTACACTCAGTAGCATATGAGAAGTGTGAGGGTTAGGGGAATTCTCCTTATTGGGTTATTGCTAGGGGCAACAGTAGCGAGTCTTGTGAGTGCAACGACGGCAAATGCGGCACAAATTACCAGCCGCTCACTCACATTGCTCACTAGCACCGATGGTTTAACTGGTGGCTCTACACCGGGCGGCGTCGTGAACCACAAGTTTACATTTACCCTGCCAACCTCACAGACACTCGGCTCAGTTGAGCTCCAATATTGCGATGTCGCCGAAATTAACACCTGCAACACGCCAACTGGTATGGACGCCAGCACTGCCACCTTTGGCAATGAAACCGGTTCAAGTGTGACAGGCTTTAGCCTGCAAAGTGCGACCACCAACACCGTCATTCTAACCAGGGCCGCCAACAGCGTATCTGGCCTTGTCGTCGTGCAAATTAACAACGTCAAAAACCCAACGCCACCAAACTATACCTTTTACGTGCGAATTTCGAGCTTTGCAAGCACCGATGGAACTGGTACTGCTACTGACACCGGGTCGGTTGCAGCCAGCACCGCTAACCCTATCCTGCTGAGTGGCACGATGCCTGAATCCCTCGTGTTTTGTACTGGGGCAACAATTGGCTTAAATGCGACAACATCGCTCCCAGACTGTTCAACGGCCACCCCAGGTACCGTTAAATTTACATCCTTATTTTCAACAACTGCAACGTCATTCGCCACCAGCCAGATGGCAGCAAGCACCAACGCCCTGAACGGCTACACTATAGCAGTGACAGGCAGCACGCTCATGAACGGGACTACCTCTATTCCGGCAATTACCACGGCAAAGGCCCCGAGCGTTGGCGTCAGTGAGTTTGGCATGAACCTTGTGCAAAACCAGGTGAGCACAACGCCAGTCGGTGCCGATATCACACCGGCGTCAGCTACCGTGGCACCGGCCGACTTTACCGGTCAGGCGACAACAGGCTACAATACAACCGATACCTATAAGTTCGCATCTGGTGATGTAGTAGCAAACAGTGGCAGCACTGGCAGCAACGGGCCAACAAACTTACAGCTCTATACCGCAACCTACATGGTTGATGTAGCTGGCAACCAGCTCGCTGGCGACTACTCAACAACCCTAACCTACATTTGCACACCGACATTTTAATCATGAATAAGCGACGCTACACCATTTTTACCGTTCTGGCACTTGCTGCCGTTTTGGTTGCACCCGTTCAGTCAATTTACGCCGTGAATGACGCCGCCGGGCAGGCACTAGAAATCGCACCACCAGTCCTGACGCTCTCTGCCAACCCTGGCGATACCGTCAACGCCCAAATAGATCTGCGCAACATATCAAATTCGCCGCTTATCGTGAGCAGCACCGTCAACGACTTTTCCGCAAAAGGCGAAAACGGTGACCCTAACATTAACCTGCAAGAAACCACACCAAGCCCATATTCTATCCGTGCCTGGCTTCAGGCGCTCCCTCAGCTCAACCTTAAATCAAAGGAAATGCAAAAACTACCTATTGTTATTAAGGTCCCGAGCAATGCAGCACCTGGTGGCTACTACGGTATTATCCGTTTTAGCGCCACGGCGCCAAGCACAAGCCAAACTGGCGTGTCGCTCTCTGCAAGCCTCGGATCACTTGTCTTTGTCCGTGTAAACGGCGATGCCAACGAAAACATGAAGATTGAAAGCTTTTACACCAGTGAACCAGGCCGCGACACGCCTGCGAGCCTTTTTGAAAGCACACCGATAGATTTTGTATTCCGCATCAACAACACCGGCAATGTGTACGAGCAACCCGTAGGGCAGGTGGCTGTCACCGATATGTTTGGCCGTGACGTTGCGAACGTTAATATGAACCTTGAACGGCGCACCGTACTACCAGGGAGTATCCGTAAGTTTACTGCCCCCCTCGACACAGGCGCCCTTGGCACCACGACCTTGTTTGGGAAATATACCGCAAAAATCACTATAAAATACGGAGCAAAAAACCAAACCGTTACCTCAACCCTGACATTCTGGATTGTGCCCTACCGCCTTATTATCGTGATTATTGTCGGCCTTATCTTGCTATTCTTCATCATCCGCACCCTGATACGCAACTACAATCGACGCATCACCAAGCGCGTCCGCACATCACGCCGTTAATCTGTAAAAATACGCTATAATGAGCTTATGGCAACTTGGCTGACATTAAGCCCACACAAACACACCCTACGGCGGCGCCCGCATGAACATACGTCGTACGCGGCCTTAGCGGCACTCCTATTTGTGGTCGGGGCTGCGCTGAGTTTTTACACCGTGCACGCTGCAAGCCTGTCGTGGACACGCCCGCTGCCAGCGAGTGGGTCAATTGGCATTACCGGTACTGTACCAGGCAAACCCCCAACCACCGCAGCAACAATCACAAGCCCAACCGATGGCCAGCATAGCACCACAACCCCTTTGGCGGTGAGCGGCACTTGCCCAGCAAATACACTTGTCGAGTTATTTCGCGATAATATATTTGCTGGCTCAACCGTGTGTGATAGCAACGGTAAATATTCAGTCACTGTTGATTTACTCAGCGGCAAAAATAGTTTTGTTGCCCGCGTATACGATGCGCTAAACCAAGCGGGGCCAGACTCGAGCACAGTTACCGTGTACTTTGACTTTACCACCCAAGCCGCCACAAACGTCACCTCGTTCGATGCAGGCGCCGCACCAATGGTCCTAGTCACCGACGCAGTGTATCGTGGCGTATTCCCCCAGCAAACAATGACAATGCCAATTAGTATTCTTGGTGGCACGCCACCTTACGCCGTGAATGTGCTATGGGGCGACACAAAAAACAACCTGCAGTCACTTGCCGATAACCAAACGTTTAATATGCCCCACACCTATGATAAGCCCGGCATCTACCAGGTCGCGCTGCAAGCAACCGACAGCAAGGGCCGCGTCGCATTCTTAACGGTTGCCGCCATCGTGAACGGACAACCAGACACTACAGCATCCACTGCAGGCGCCGCAGGCACCGGATCATCATCAAACTCAACCGCGACACAGCTCCTGGCTTTATGGCCGCTATACACCGCATCGGTTGCCATGGTCGTGAGTTTTTGGCTTGGCGAAAAACGCGAAATCCGTAGCCTTAGTTCGCACGGCCAAATTTTAACACCCTAACGATAGTTATCCCCAGTTTTGCCCCATATTGCTGTTGCATAATTGACATAAATCGGTTATGCTTGTAGGTGATACGAAGAGTCAGTGTGAGAACTCCCCTTCTATCGGGTAAAAGGTAAGACAAAAAAGAGCAAAAACAAACATGATTGTTCGTGTTATACGTCTATTTGGGAAATACGTTTGGAGCGCACTCTTAGTGAGTGTGTTTATTTTTGCTCTTTTGCCCCTTACTAGCACCCCTGTTTTTGCCGCTACCAACCCGACCATCAACTTTCAGGGGCGCCTGCTGAATGCCCAAGGTGCAGTCGTACCCGACGGCTACTACAATATGGAATTTAAAATTTACCAAGGCGGCACCGGCACATCAGTCGGCAACCCTGGCGGCACGCTGGTGTGGACCGAAGACTGGACCAACGCCGCCGGTTACGGCGTTAAGGTGCAAAATGGTTATATGTCAGTCGAGCTCGGCACCGTCAACCCATTTGGTACCCAAGTCGATTGGAACCAGAGCACCCTGTGGCTTAGTATGAACATTGGCGGCACGAGCACCACCTGTACGCCAATTGCAAACTGTAGCCTCGACGGCGAAATGGTCCCCATGAAACGCCTGAGCAGCAGCCCCTACGCTATGAATTCAAACGCCTTAGGCGGCATGACAGCGGCGCAATTTTTGCAGCTGGCCCAAGGCGTACAAGTCGAATCTGGCACTAACACTGACAGTGTGTCTATTAATAAAACTGGTACTGGCGGTAACTTTGTGAACCTGCAATCAGGCGGCGTCAACGTATTCAACATTGCGAATACTGGTGATTTGCTTTTTGGCAATAACAGCGCGCATAGCATTAGCGCCGCAAGCGTTGCTACTGGCGCCGGCGTAGGCCTTACCGTAGCAGCCGGGGCATCAGCGAGCGGCAACGGCGGCCAGGTCCAAATCATTGGTGGCGCTGCCGGCACGGCCGGCAACGGCGGCAACGTGCTACTGGTAGGGGGTGCGGGCGCCGGCACGGGCACGCAGGGCCTTGTGAACCTTGGGGCATCTAGCTACCTTGCGGCCACCAACCCGGCGTGTGCGACAAGCTGTACGATTAGCCAGGCTGATATTGATTCATACAGCACCGTTATTGTGAGTGCTTCTGCCTCAAACATCACCATTACCTTACCGGCGCCCACAAACACCGCCACCGGCCGCATTGTGTACGTGACGACCGCTAGCGGCAGCCAGGATTTCACCCTTGCTGCTAATACGGGTACCGACGCGCTCAGTATCATCATGAAACAAAACACCACCGCTACGATGATATGGAACGGCACGGCGTGGACACCGGGCGGGGCTTCAAACGCTATTACCCTGCAGGCAACCTACAACAACGGCACTAACCCGGCATCAACACCCGAAATTAAGCTCGACGGCACTCATGGCGGTATCGACATTCAAGATGCCGACACGTCGATTGGTGTTGGCGCGGATATTTTGGCCGTCCATTCAAGTAACTCAACTGGCCTTGGCACCACATTATTTGGCGTCAACACCCAGGGGCGCGTCACGATTCAGGGTACCACCGACAGCAGTAGCGCCTTCCGTGTCCTCAACAGTGGTGGTCAATACACGTTTAATATTAATAGCGCCAACGGCTACACGGTCAGCAACTCTGTTAAATCCGTCGGTAATGAAATCATCAACCCTGGGTTCGAAGCCGGCGGCAGCGCCACATCACTCCAAAATGGCGAAGAAGGTTGGTTTGACAGTAGCTACACACAGGCAAGCATTGTCAACTCTTCGACCACCGCACATAACGGCAATTACAGCCTGCAAGTCACCCCAAACAACACCGCCATTAGTGTCTACGCCGGTACATACTACGAGGTGCAGCCCGGTGCAAACCTTTACCTCGAAGGCTACATGAAAGCTGCTTCGGGCGCGAATGGCTACGGCGGCGTCATGATTAGCTGGTACAACAAAGACAAGGTTAAAATTAGTGACACTGGCAATACTGGTGAAACCTACGGATCAGCTGCTAGCAACTGGACGCTCGTAAAAACTACTGCCGTTGCACCGGCTGGTGCCGCATATGCCAAGGTGGCGGCTGTTGTTGACGCGACAACAAGTGTCGGCCCGTACTACTTTGACGACCTTTACATGACCCGTAACGAAGTCCGCAGCAATATGACCTATCAAAACAGCACCGACTCAACCGCTGCGTTCCAGGTGCAGTCAGCCGCTGGCGTCAACACTTTGCTGCGTGCCGACACCACTAATAACATTGTAAAAATTGGCGACAACACAGGTATCGATACAAACACTACAATACTCGTGCTCGATAACAGCGCTAGTGACCCAACAACCCTGGCAAACAAAAATGGCGGCCTGTTCTACAACAGCACCACAAACAGCTTAAAGGCAATCGTTAACGGAGCGGTTGTTGATGTGTGTACCACAGCCGTGACCTGTAGCGGCTACTCGGCAAGTGCCGGGTCATCAATCGCGCTGCAAACGACCACGCCAGGCACCACGCAAAGCGGCAATTTCAACATTAGTGGTACCGGCATTATGAACACCCTCAAATCACATGACAACGAAAGCCTCACAATTACGAGCGGCAACGGCACCGGCACCACCGCGAGCGGCAACCTCACGCTCGATGTTGGCACCACCGCTGGGGGCAACCTTGGTAATATTGTAATTGGCCACAATAACATCGCGACAACCATGGCAGGTTACCTGACGATTGGCGGCACCTCTATCGCAAGCTCGCCGACCCTAAGCCTTGGAACCGCTAACGCGATTCAGGGTTCCATCGCCTTTAAAAACGCGAGCGGCAGCAACACCGTCACCTTACGCGCCCCGAATGCCAACCCGCTCGACACCACTGGCGCGGCAAACGATTACACCTTAAGCCTACCAACCCAAATGGGCAATGCCGGCAACTGCTTAAAGACAATGGCGACAGGCGAACTTTACTTCCAGGATTGTGGTGTTGGCACCAGCGTGAACCTGCAAAATGTCTACGACAACAGCGCCACACCGGCCTCGATTATGCTTGCAGACTCAAAAGACTTTGTCATCGATGCCACCGACACGGCAAATGATCCAAACATCTTAATGAACCTAAAATGCGTGACAAACTGTGGTACCAACGGCCGCTTTGCCGTGCAAAACAACGGGGTCGACGTGTTTACGGTATCACCAAGCGGCACAATAACCCTTGCCGGCGACACAATTATAGGTTCGGGCGCCAATAGTGATGCCAACCTCACGCTCCTAAACCTCGACAACTATAACGGCCAAACTGACAGCGTCAGCTGTGGTGCGGGCAACAACGAAGGTGCCATTTACTATAACACCACCATGGGGAGCATCCGCGGCTGCGTTGGTAACAGCTGGACTGACATTTCTAACCCGGACACCCTTGGCCTGCTCACCTTTGGCGTACTGCCGTCGAGCGGTGGCACCGGGAACGCCTACGACCTGCCAGCGCTGACTGTGAACGGCGCTTCGGGCCCCTGCAAGGTGTCACGCACCCAGAACAACGAGTTGCACATTAACCAATGTGTCGCCTATTCTGGCGGTCGCCGCATGACAGTGTCAGATTCTTACCTTTGCATTGTCAGCAACACCAGCAACTGTTCACGCACCGCATTACCAATTTCGAGCACCGGCACCTGGTATGCCCACATATGCCTCGACCCAACCGGCGCGGCCGTATGGCAAGGTGGCGTCGCTGCCAGCACCAGCACCAGCGCAAGCACGCTGCCCGCCTTTAGTGTCACCCAGCCTGTGGTGTGCCTTGCCGAAGTGCAAGTTACGAATAACATCGTAAGTAACCTGTACGACACCCGCACCTTTAGCTCCGCGCTCAAAGAGCCCGTGAACACCAGCTCACCGGTTGACCTTGGCATGCTGGTCGACGCTGGTTCGACCGGTGCTATGCAACCAAGCGCCTCGGGCAGCAAAAAGCTGTACGGCGCAGTGGATGTGATCGATCCAAGCACACCAACCTCAGCGGGGGCTCCGAATATTATTGTGACAGTGAACGGACCGGCCTGGGTCAAGGCGGTCGGCGGTTCGGCCGGTAGCTTTGTGATATCCAGCAGTACCAATGGCTTCGCCACTACCACCACGTCAATCCCGAACAACTCATTCTACTATTCAGCAGGCAACACGCGTACCAGCTACAGCAACACCTGCACCTCTGTGAGCAACTGTTCCGGCTCGCTGTATGTCAACTTTATTGTCCGCTAGCTGCTATAATTAGGGCATACGCATGGGTAAACGAATTACTGTCGAGCTATCGGCTAAGGCTATTGTGGTATGGCTGCTTGTCATTAGTGTTGTTGGCGTAGGCGGCTGGCTTTTATACCAAAAATATAGCAGCGCGAGCAACGGCCCCATCCCGCAAAAAATCGCCAACCAGCTTGACTTTACTCCAATGGTTATGGGCAACGACGCCGCCAACTATACCCAAGCGAGTTTTGACTACGCAAACGTCGATAGTAGCACAAAAGTGCTGAGCTTTATTATTACTACCCCTGGCGGCAAACAGGTTACCGCGAGTGAGTATCCGCAACCACCACAGTTTTACGAAATACCTGATTATAAGACAAAGTTTCTAGAAAATAAAAGCGAAGCAACCGTGGTAACCAACGCTGGCGTTATTAACCTAAGCCACCCCGACAAAGACAAAGGCAAACAAATTGGTCTTATGCTCGAAAATGGCCTAATTATATTCTTTAACCCAGACACCACAAACCTCACACAGAGCGAATGGCACGACCTTGGCAACAACCTTATAACGCAGCCCATCCATAAAAACTAACCCGCTACCGCTGCACCACAATCTCACCAATACTATGGGTGCTTTGACTGTCGCGCTTGCAATACATATCTGCTTTCCAGGTTGCAATGGCCGCGTTTGGCGGCATAGTCCAAGTCCAGGTTACCATACCATATGCATCGGCCGTTTTATCGGCTAGCCCAGTGTCGCTCACCCGCGCAAGCTCCTTTTGGTATGGGTCAAGGTGCACCACCTTAATGCTACACACCGCGCCTTCGGCGGTACGTAGCGTCACACTTGCGTTACTGCCCGGTGTGACGGGTGTAGTAATTGATTGGACCGAGGAGCCAATTGGTACATTAGGCGCCAGCTTTTGTGCGGCTAAGTTCGGCAGTACCGGCTGGTGAGCGGCTGTGTCGGTGGCTGCTTTTGGTTCAGCTGGCTTTTGCAGCCACACCCATGCGAATAAACCACCGCCTATCAACACCACTAAAGCCAGGGGCACCACAACGCCAATACGGACACGCCGCATAAAGCGGGCTTTCCGCGATTCGCGCGGGCGGGCCCTGTTTTTGACCGGCGCAAGCGGCACTATTTACCCCTTTGTTTTGTTGGCGCTGTTGTACTTATTAATTGCTTGCACAATCTTGCTGTCGCTCCGCATATTTTGGTAGTACAGCACTTGCTCGCGGGGAATAATCACCGTGTCTTCTGGGCCGTAAATTTCAGTAGCACCCAACTTCGCAAGCGTTAAATCGTTCGCTGATGGCTGTGAGGCACTACTACTACCGCTGCCAGTTTGTGCGGCCTTAATATAAAACGCGTCAGTAAGGCGATAGTAGCCATCACTAATGCGCTCCAACTTTCCAAAGTAGACATTGTTTGTAATGGTACCGTTCGACAAAAATACCGCCTGGTATTTACTGTGGTCAATGCCATCAGAGCCAACACCACTCGTGTAGTATTGCCACACGCCAAAACCGGCAATACCCAGCACAATGACTGCCGCAAGCACGGCAAACACTTTACCATTCAAAAAACGGCGACGCCTTTTGCGTGGCCCTTCGACTGGCGGGCGCGGCGCGGCGTACCGACGCATATCATCACCCACGGCAGCGGGCCGAGCTGTAGTTAAATCGCGCTCGTTATTCCTCATGCGCGTATGCATATTATCCATATACTGTATCCCTATACCTCATTAGTAACTGTCACCTAGTATACCATAAGTGCAATACGGCAAGAAAGGTATGGCTACGCGTCTAAAAATTCTTTTAGTTCGCTTTCAAGTACGGGGGCAGGGCGCATACCGACCAGGTTTTTGACTACTTT
>JAJXWT010000010.1 GCA_021781475.1 bacterium | reverse complement strand
TAGGCGCTGGTAATAATAATATCGTAGGCCGAAAGATCCATTTTTTTAAAGGCATTCACGCCGAGCGTTGGGAACAGGCGGTGGGTTTTGCGCAGTACCTTTGGTAGTTTTTGCAGATACGACGGCCGAACATCGGCACTGTTAAACGCGGGCACTTTGCTGGGGTTATACAGCGCGGTGTAAATGGGGGCTTTGGGGAACAACTTATGTAGTTCGAGCACGACATTTTCGGCACCGCCCATAACGGTTAAAAACTCGCACACAATGGCGATTTTCGGCTCGGCCATTAGCGGGCTCCGTGACCGAATAAGACTACCCGAATGGTCTTGAACAAGATTTTAAGGTCTAGCATAAAACTCCAGTTTTGGGCGTAAAACAGCTCTAGATCGACCCGCTCTTTAAAGCTAAGGTCGCTGCGTCCCGAAACTTGCCACAGGCCAGTAATGCCGGGCTGCACGCTGAACAACAGCGATGCCTTGTCTTTATAAAACACCTGCTCGTCTTTAATAATCGGGCGCGGGCCCACCAGGCTCATATCGCCCCTCAACACGTTAAACAGTTGCGGTAATTCGTCGAGCGAGGTAATGCGGATAAACTTACCAAAGCCGGTAATGCGCGGGTCATGTGCAACCTTTCGGTTTTGCCTATATTCTTCGGCAAGGTCTTCGCGGCCCATGTCTTTAAAAATCTTAATTGCATCGGGGCCGCAGTATTTCCACAGCATTGATCGGAATTTATAAACGTAGATAACCTTGCCGTAGCGGCCAAGGCGGGGGCTTTTAAAATACACGGGCCCCGGGTTCAGCAGTTTTTGCAGCAGCAACGTGAGTAAAAAGATAGGCAGCCAAATAGGGGCAAAAAGGGTAATAAGTAGTACGTCGAAAATGCGCTTGGCAATGGCACCCCAGCCAATCAGCGGTGTTTGGCTGACACTGATCATGGGGTAGCCTAGGAACACGTCGATGGTATTTTTGCCAGTGTAAAATTCGGGGCGGCCCGGGATAAAATTGTAGCGCACGTGGTTCACCTGGGCGGCCGACAAGATTTTTTCGTTCATATCATCATCTTCGAAATCGGTTTGAATAATAGTGTCAATGCGCTGGGCGGTAATGTTGTTGAGCGCCGTTGCAATGTCGCCGTAGTGGGTGATGTTTTTACGGTATGGCACATACTTTTTGGGCGTAGCCATGGCGACAATGTGGTAGCCAGACTTATCGGTTGCCGACAGTGCCAGCGCGATGTCTTCGGTGGCGCCGCTGTGGCCGATCATCAGCACGCGGCTAATGCCAATGCCATAGCGGAACGCTAGCGTGCGGATAAGCCGTAACAGCTCACGCTCAAAAATAACGAGCGCAAGTGAAGCGCCGAGTGCGTAGAGCGCCACGAGCCGGGCTGGAAAGAATACGCGGTCGGTTACGTATTGCCAGCCAATCACCACTAAAATACCAATAATAGCGCCAAAGAATATGCGCCCCCATTCGGCCAGGCGGCGGTTATAAATTTGCGAATTGTAGAGGCCGAGCATAGCGAACACAATGATCCACATAGGCAAAATGCTTAGGGCCATACCAAGGTAGTCGACCGCGTATACTTGGCTTAAAAGCGGCCGGCTATCAATCTGTACGCGCACAATGTAGGCAGCGGTAAAGGCGGCCAGCAAAACCAAAAAGTCTGCAGTCATTAGGATAACACTATAGAATTTGGTGTTTTTAGATGGCATATATTACCGCTATTATACCATTTTTAGTATAGTAAGGGGGATGAAGCGTTTTGTCTTTGAATATATTCCGGCATGGCTTTTGCTTATGGTGTTTGGATTTATTGTCGTGCATGCACCCCTTACGGTGTGGGTCGGCGCGCACGTGCCGTCGCTGGCGGTCACTATTAAGTCCTGGAAAGAGCTGCTAACCGGCCTGGCGGCAATTTTAGTGATTATTGCGCTGTACCGGCGCCATATGTTGGGCAGTTTTACGGCTAAGCCGGTTGTAGCGGCCCTTTTGGTGTATATTGCGCTGCACCTTATGGCCATGGGGATTTACCCGCACGGCGTGCAGCAGACTGTTGCCGGGCTGATGATTGATTTACGCTACGTGGCCTACTTTTTAACGGTGTACGCCTTTTTGCACCTGTACCCGCAGTACCGCCAGCCATTTATCCGCGTTGGCATAGTGGGCGCGGTGATTGTCGTGGGGTTTGCCGTTATGGAGCTATTTTTGCCGAAAAACACCTTATCGCTATTGGGCTACGGCAACGCTACTATTCAGCCGTACCTAACGGTCGACAAAAACCCAAATTATATTCGCTACAACAGCACGCTAAGGGGGCCGAACCCGCTTGGCGCCTACGCCATTATGGTACTGGCCGGCGCGGTGGCGTACGCGGCAATGGCGCGGCGGCGACTGGCTGAGCGGCGTACCCAGGTAGCGCTGGGGTTGCTGCTCGTTGCGAGCGCCGTTGCTTTATGGGTGAGCTATTCGCGGAGCGCTGTTATTGGCGCGGTTATTGCCCTTGGCGTAGTTGCATGGGTGGTGTTTGGGTTGCGGCTTAGCAAAAAACTTGTCTACGCTGCCATTGTTGCGGTGGTTGTTGCTGGCGGGCTGCTCTATGCCGCACGAAATACCTCGTTCGTGCAAAACGTGGTTGTTCACAATAACCCAACCACCGGGGCGGCGATTGATTCAAATACAGCCCACGCCGAATCGCTTATGCAGGGCTTGCAGCGCGTGGCGGTAGAGCCGCTGGGCGCGGGCATTGGCAGCACGGGCTCGGCTTCGCTCTTTGGTAGCAGCAGCATGGTTATCGAAAACCAATACCTTATGATTGCGCACGAAGTCGGCTGGATGGGGCTTGCGTTGTTTGTGTACGCCAATGGGCTAGTGCTCGTTCAGTTATACCGGCGCCGGGCAGACTGGTTGGCGCTTGCAGCCTTTAGTAGTGGTATTGGGCTGGCTGTTGTTGGCCTTATGCTGCCGGTTTGGGCCGATGACACCGTGAGTATTGTTTGGTGGGGGCTTGCCGCAATCGCATTAATAGGGGGTACATATGGACGCAGTACGACCAACAAAAAAGCAAAAAGAACTGCTTAATTTTATCGATGGATTCATTAAGGGCTACGGCTATGGGCCGAGCTACCGTGAAATTATGCGCGCGCTCGACTACAAAAGCGTCAGCACGGTGGCAACACACGTGAACGGCCTTATTGCGAGGGGCTGGCTGCTTAAGCGGGACAACTCGGCACGATCCTTGGTTGTGCGTATGCCGCACACAGAGGGCACCGCCGACGTTGTCGAAAAAACAACTATAGTGCGCACTGCAGAACAGCAAATCTACGAAAAGTTGCGCGAGCTGCAGCCAAACGCCGAAGCCAACGCGCACCAGATTGCCGTGCTGCAAGAAGCACTCGGTATTTTGGGGTACCAGCGACCAGAGTAAGCCAGTGTAGTATAATGCGAGTATATGGCTGGGAGTGAACAACTGCGCCAGGTGGTAGCTGTGGCTCGCCACACTGTACGGCGGGTACCGTGGGCGCGCCTTGGCTTATTGCTGGGGGTATGGGTAATTGGTGTGCTGCTGATTGTCCAGTTGTTTTACCCTGGCGACGAACTCTTGCCGCTGCAGCAGGTTGATGGCTACCCGGTTGGCGCCATGAGCAAGCAGGCGGCTATTCAGGCTTTAAGTACGGCGTACGCGAATACCCAAGTGCGGGTGTACCTTGGCAGCGCGCAGAACGCCGCGGCGAGCCCGACGTTTTCGCAAGCGGGGCTTAGTGTAAACGTGGCAGCACGGGTGAGCGCTATGCAGTACCCCTGGTATGAGCGGCTGGTGCCAAGCTCTATCTTGTGGGGCACGAGCGCCAGTGGCACTCCAAAAATTGCCAGTAGTCACAAAACCGATGAGTTTTTAACAACACAATTACTGCCGCAATGCCAAGTTGCACCACAAAATGCGACCCTAAAAGCAAATGGCGACAAGCTTGTTGTAGTGCCAGCGCAAAACGGTGGTGAATGTAGCAAAGCCACGGTTAAACAGGACTTTTTGGCCTTTACACCGTCGCTTGGGCGGCCAGTCGCGGCGCAGGTAAGTATGACAACCGTGCCCCCAAAGCTTATTAATGCGGCCGCGCAGGCGAGTGCCGATTATTACATGAAACAAGTAGGTAACGGTATTACGCTTGTGGCGGGCGGCCAACCCATTGTTATCCCGGCAAGCGAAGTCTATTCGTGGCTTGATTTTACACCGACAAATGTGACCGTGCAGGCCCATATCAACGGCGATCGCGCTGCCGCGTACCTAAACAAGGTGGTGGCGCCAAAGGTGGCAGTTGCGCCAGGCACGGCAACGGTTACTATGCGTGATTTTACGGAACAAAGCCGCGTGGGGGGCGGTGATGGCACGGCGCTTAACCTAGATGCCACAACGGCGTCAATCGAAAAGGTGGTGCATGGCGATAGCAACACGGCGAGCGCCGCCACCCAGCCAGTACCGGCAAATGTCACCTATGTCCACACCTATACCTCGACCGACCAGGGTGTTACGGCGCTGTTTGCCAATTTTGCAAAAGACCACCCGGGCACGTTTGGGATTTCGTATGCGGAATTATCGGGCAGTGGGCGCCACGCAAATTACCAAGGCGACAAAAAGTTTGTCACCGCAAGCACCTACAAGCTATTTGTCGCGTACAGCGTGTTAAAGCGCGTTGATTCGGGCGAAATGAGCTGGGCCGACAACGAAGCATGCTTTAACAAAATGATCACCTACAGCGACAATGCCTGTGGCGAGGCGTTCTTAAACACCATTGGCCTGCAAACAATTACTAACGAAATCAATGCCTTAGGCCTAAAAAACTCTAACTTTATTGAGGATGGTGGCCCCTACACCACTGCCAACGACCTGGCGCTGTTTTTGGGCACGCTCGAAAGCGGCACCATGTTTAGCGCCACCAGCAAGCAGCGGCTCGAAAGCGCCATGCTGGCAAACGTGTACCGCAATGGCATTCCGGCCGGCACCAGCGCGCCTGTGGCCGACAAAGTAGGCTTTTTAAACGGTTTACTGCACGACGCCGCGATTGTATATAGCCCAAAGGGCACGTATGTATTGGTTGTTATGAGCGACGGCAGCAGCTGGGGCGCGATTGCCGACCTGACCCGCCAGCTCGAAGCAATTCGCTAGTAACAGTGGTGTTTACAGTGTTGGCAAATTGCGGTAAAATACCTTTTGTATCTGTGCCTCGAGCGCAGCGCACCTTACTTTTTTATTCCGGCATAGCTCAGTGGTAGAGCGGATCGCTGTTAACGATTAGGTCGCTGGTTCGAGCCCAGCTGCCGGAGCCAAATAAAGATACCCCGCAAGGGGTGTTTTTATTTGGCTCCGCTAATTGCGACTCCAACCAGCGACCGCGCCAGTTTGCTGGCGCATGGTCGCGGTTCGATAGCGAGGAGCAGAGCAGAAAAGTTTACTCTTCTGAGCGCGACGATGATATATCCTGGATAGCCCAGCTGCCGGAGCCAAGTTGTAAACACAATTCAAACTGACCGATATCCCTATCGGTCAGTTTTTTGATGCAATCTGGGCAGATATCTCATAAAGAGTTATAATTCGATCAACACCAGCAGGTGTGTTGAACGGAGAGTAATCATGGCAGGGAAAATTCAGCCCGCAATTTATCAAATTGATCTTGATAGGATCCGTGCTCTTACTGATGACATTACTCAAAATAGCTTGCCTGTTACACTGCATCAAACGTAAGAGTGGCGGGTTTACCGATTACACCCTGCATAGCATTTATCACGAAGCTACGGCATTCAGCTCGAGATAAGAGTTGCTGTGGGTTATAACGAATAAGAATAGTAATGGTCGCCATTATTTTTTTATCTTCATTGCCATCTCAAATTCATGGGGCTCAAATCCATACTGCCTATATATATCTATGGCGTGTGTATTTCCGCTTAGGACCAGCAGCCGAATAGTGTCGCATCCTTTATTTTTAAAGTATTCTTTCATCGCATCTATTAACGACCTACCAATTCCTCCACCTCTGTGCTCGGGTTCAACAAAAATCAATCCAATCCACCCGTCCTTTCGTGCACCATGAGTCGTATAAAAAACAGCATTATCACCTGGTGCGTGGTTTATGATAACGCCTTGAGCAAATCCTATAACTCCATCGGATTCGTCGGCGACATATATTACACCCCCCATAGAATCCACATCATCTATCATTTGTTGCATGTAGCTATGTGCACTTTTAATATCTTTGAAGGGCAAGGATTCGGCTAAGGTGTCGACGTCAGTAAAGTGCTTTTGCAGTTTGAGCATCAACATATCTAAGGAACCTCGATCTTTTGGGTTAAACGTTCGAATCATTGCTGCCTTCCTGCTTGGCTTTTATGTCAATTATACTCTATAAACAAGCCTTTTCATCTATCCCGGCTGCTTTTGCCATAAAACACCTCTTTCATTAAAAATGAGACACTTCTCACTATGGCGTGTAATGTCTCATTTGTCTCGTTTTACCCCCGTTAGGTGGTTCTTGACCTGTATGGGGAGCCACGTAAAATCCCCACCTTCAGCGTGGGGTTTTTACGTGGCTTTGATACTGATCTTGGGCCAGCGACCGCGCCAGTTTACTGGCGCATGGTCGCGGTTCGGTGGAGTGCCGCGCAGAAAAAGGAGCCAGCTCATTTTTGCAGCAAGCGAAAGAGGCTTTAGTCGACCCAGCTGCCGGAGCCATTGAGAGAGCTGTGCTGTAAGGCGGCGCTTTTTGGCTGTAAATCGTCGGTTCTAGCCGTTTCTGAATGCTCCGCCTTCAATTCATTTTATCTAAAGATACAAATAATCTTTTAGGGAGAATTGATTAGCTCTATCCAGCAGCGTTAACTTTTTACCTAGCTTCATTACAATAGAGCGCTTCTTTTCGAGAGTATCCTATAAAGTCTTCTTTATATAATAATCACAAGTGAATGCTACTTCGGTCACATCACGTGGGTGCGAATTGACAACATGCCTCAGTTTGTTGATAAGAAATTTTTTTATTGTAGCTATACTTCCTGTGTTATTTACTCCTATACAACTTCACTTATAACGTGCTTTGGAGCACTACCGAATTAATTTAATACTACTTAGACATGTTCGATAATTTTTAATACTGTTATTGCTAAATGTAAAAAGTTGTCTAGAAAGAGATGTTCCGTAAATGAGGCTCATTATACCTATTCCCAGCGAGATTTTTGTATCTGTAATTTGCATTGTCGTTATGTAGAGAACGGCTACAGAAAATAGCGTAAGTAGCATCTTGATGATTGTCTGCTGAATTGTGTGTATTTTGTTCAGCTTCGAAAAAGATAGTTCTGTATTGTATCGAATTTCAGCAATAGACAGCTTTTTAGTGAGTACGGGTGTGAGTAGGATAAAAGAAGATGCCGACACTAATATAAAGAGCGCCAATACTGCTGATCCATTCATAAAAATTAATATGCATGATCCTAGAATACTGGTGGCGAGAGGTATTATTTGATAAATCGTTGTGTCAGATAGAGTAATAAATGCTCTTGTATATTTATTACTGCTCCGAGATACTTGATCTTCTATGGTCCATTGATAAAAGTCGACAAGCCGCCAAGCAATAACATCCCCCGCAATTAATACCCCAAAATAGGTCATGACGAGTGTAGCTAATGGTCCCCAAGTTTTATTATCTATATTCAAAATATGGTCAATCACATGGGCAATCACAAATGGTGCGAGTACGGAATATAGGACGGTTGCGATAAAGGAGGAGACAGTTATTAGTATAAACATTTTTTTATAGGGGCGGACTGTTGAACGGTAAAAACTAAAGATTGATTTGATTGATTGTATATAGCTCATATTATATACACACAGTACCATTGAAGCGGGGTAGCGTACAGGATTGATGTAATACCTAGAAAGTTTTATAGTAGGGATATGTTTAGTATTGAATCTCGTCATGATCCAGAGGAGCAAAAATGGCTAAACTATTTTTATGAGTGTACTCCTAACGGTGACCTGTATGCACATAACAGTCTTCATGCGGCTGTCGAAAAGGAAAATATTGTACTCGTTCATGCAACTCAGAGCTTGGATTCTATTAAGCGGTCGGGATTGCTATACCCTAGCGTCGGCTGTTTAGGCGCGACTATTTATGCGACACCTCTTAACCTAGATGGCAAACTACATAACTTTACGCAGTACATAATCGATAGTGAAATCCCGGCAATAAATAGGATTACCCCAAAAGAGACAAAACACATTTCACTAATAGGAATTAAAGTCAAAACAAAATTCACGAAAACAAATAAGAGCTTGGCTCAATTCAACTATTTATATCTCGGCCCAATGCAATTTGATATATATATTCAAACAAAACGAAACTTTCACACATCTGAGCATAACGTGGTTTTTGGAGAGTTTGAAAATGATGTCGTGCATCAAATTCAATTCGCTCGGCCGTTTTTGAATATCTGTAGTGATGTTGCTGCTATACCCAATGATGAATTCTTTTCTGGATTTGAAGCTGCTGTTGGTGTAATGCCGTTATTAGGCTACGTTTATTTTGAAACCTTAAGTGAGTACGTACAGCTTTTACAACAAGATAGTGACAGTGTTACACAAAGAGAGCGCGGAGAGCTTGCCATAAAGCATTTAAAGGATCTAGTATACACTCTTACTCCTTCTCTGAGTGATGGTTTTGATCTCGAGAAGTTTCAACCATCAATAGATGCTGTCATCGATGCGCTTATTATTATGAATAAAGAGAGAGGCTTATTTGTAGATTTTAATGAATATAGCTTCAAAACTTTTATGAAAAAGAGACTCTCACAAACGATATGGATAAAGCTAATGAATAAAGAGATAATCCCTGATAATATAACTTTCGACACAAATATTTCGCTATCAGGACATATAGTTCATAGGCTCATTGGCGACAAACAATCTATGCGACCATTTTTATGGGACTACGATATGCTAAGAGCAGAATATATATGGAGCGATTGGTCTCAGCGTGGCGTTATCGTTATTGAGAATACTGTTTTACCAAGAGGAGAGGTCGGCATTAACCCATTAATTCCGCCAAAGGAGTATGAGATATATGAGCTTCATCAAGATGTAAAAAGTGGAGTAGTAACTTTTGGCGAGAGACTAAATGTTCGCATTGCAAAAGCTCTGGTCGATGGAAATAGCTTGATGGGATCAAGTAATAACCCTAAAAAGGAAAATACCGTATAATATATAGAATAATGAAGCAGGACAATGGAGATAGTGCAGTGAAGCATTTGGATTATAATCGCCACGAAGTTAGTTTTGAGCTGCAAAGCATGCCTCATTTACAAGATTTAGAAAAAGAATACAAAGCACA
Organism: bacterium; assembly: GCA_021781475.1. GTDB lineage: Bacteria > Patescibacteriota > Saccharimonadia > Saccharimonadales > Saccharimonadaceae > Saccharimonas. The sequence continues at coordinate 22,324 of JAJXWT010000010.1, read as the reverse complement.
GATTCATCTAACAAAAGTTGTAACCACGATTTATTTTGGTGCTAAAAGCGATCTATGGGAGGGTGTTCGCCCGCTGGTAGATTTCGGATTTGCGCTAAAAGCTAGATTCTATAATAATATAACTCCGTCAAATCTTTTCTTAGCAGATCACGAAGCGGTGTGCGTCATTGAGCTAAAGAGCCATACGACGCAGCATGGGTACAATATAAAAGTAAAAACCGATTCAAATAGCGGGGTTACATATGGAAGTTTTATAGAATATCTCGCACATTTTAATCAAGGAAACGACACATTATTTGATAACCTCGAGGCAATAAATGAGTCATTGCTTGAGTTTGCGGCAAAAAACGGAATAACGGAGTTTGTACCAATTGGTGCATCAAATTATCAACGTCAACATTTCCTTAACTTCAATCATCGTATTTGTTTCGATACTAACATTCGTTATTATGTAGCAAGCTTTCATGATGAAGATGTTATTTTTTCGCTTGCATCTGCTGAAGTTACTCCAATTCTTGAAATCAAAAAGGATTCAGATACACCCCTCGATGAATTACCAATTATAGCTATTCTTTCACGCGGCAACATTACATATAAAGAAACAAAAAGAAGCAAGGGCGTACGGATTTCTGAGCATGCGAAAACAAGGCATACTTTTTTTGAGCCAGAACTAGATGAGAAAGCATATGACGACTGGATTATTACAGAACGTGAAATTAAATTAGATGCGCCATCAGATCCACGAGGGATTGCTAAAAGAGTTGCACTTGGGGACAAAGACAAAGTTTTTAGCGGTCAACCAATCATCAACATGAATTATCAAAAAGTGTATAATGTTGGTGAATCAGGGATAGTATATATGTCAGCAGATCTAGAAGGGCAAGTTCCAATGCTGAAATACAAATTCTTCCTTGGAAATGATGAAGAGGGCGCACTTGTACGAAAAGAAACGGTTATCCCGTTCTCTTCTCAAGCACTTGCTGATGTTGCGCTTGAGCTTGACCCAAGTGCGGATTTAAGTACTGTAGTTGTTACGCCTTTCTTTCGCAGAGATAGAATAAAGGTAAATATTTATATGCCGGAAACACGTAACGTTTTTGAAGTTTATGCCGACCATTCTAGTTTTACCGAGGGTAATTACCATGAATTTAACCAAGTCGAAATCGAATACGCGGGGTTAATATGCGAAGAAGATTCGCTACGGCCAGACCAGTCGGAATTAGAATATAAAATAAACAATGACTTTATTCAGCTCAGAAGGATTATATTAGACGTATATAAAAGAAACGATAGCCCACTCACGCCGTCAACGCGTACTAAATACGATTGGGCGAACAAGGAGGTTTTTGCGAAGAATACGCCGAGTAATGTATACTTGAACAAAAGATAAGATGTAACTTACCCGGATTTTACGATTGGAACTTTATTTATGAGTGAACATATTACCTATGATCAGTACCGAGCTATGCTTCAATCTCAGGTTGCGGGTTCATTAGAAAAAATCAAGGAAATTAAACGTAGCACAAGTGTCGTTGGAACATTAGAGGATGCTTGGAAGGCGAGACTTAATAAATGTTTGAGGTCCGTATTAAATACGGATGATGCTAATAAGAATCTTGTTCACCCCCCCAAGTCAGCATCATTACAATGGGCGCCTGACTATGCACTTTCAATGTTTAGTTACGCAAAGGATATGGGATTAAACCCAATGCACTTAGCAAAGAATGCGGCTGAAAGAATAACACCACTTACAGTTTTTAGCCGCGTTGAAGCAACTGGCCCATATATGAATCTTCGCTTATCAGATGACATTCTGATTAATAAGGTGACTGAAATACTTCGGAAAGGGAAAGACTACGGAACATTGACGGATAAAGTCGGAAAAGCGGCAATCGTCGAATATTCTAGTCCAAATGTTGCCAAGCCGTTCGGTATCAACCACCTGCGATCAACAGTAATTGGTGAATCTTTGGCTCGTTTCTTATTGGCAGTAGGGTATACTGTTGTGCGCGATAACCACCTTGGGGATTGGGGAACGCAATTCGGAAATCTTTTGGCAGCGTGTGATGAGTATGCTCCTGATTGTGAATTTACATCATTCTCAATGGATGATCTTACTACTATGTATGTTCGATTTAGCCAGGAAAAGAAAGAGTCTCCACGCCTTGTCCGTCTCGGACGAGAGTATTTCGCTCGCCTGGAGGCGGGCGACACAAAGCTTCTTGATCGTTGGGCGGTTGCTTTTAATCTTAGTCTCAAAGAGTTTTCAGCTATGTATGACCGTTTGAATGTCCGGTTTGATACTATGTTGGGTGAGGGTTACTTCGTTCACGATTCAATCATACTAGTGGATGAGTTGCGGAATATGGTTTCTTCGGAACTTGTTGTATACGACAAGGAAACTCCTGCGGTGTATATAAATGCCGAGCATGTAGTCATGATTCGCACTCAAGATGGCTATTGTGTATATGCTGCAAGAGACCTGGCGACGGTTCGATTTCGTGAACAAACGTATAGCCCTGATATTTCACTTTATGTTGTTGGCGATGAACAGTCGAGCTATTTCCGATCACTTTTTAGGGTTGCTGAGGCTGCGGAGCTAAACACCAATACCGATGGTTCATCAATGCAACTTGAACATGTAAACTTTGGACTATTGTTGGACGAATCTGGCAAAAAACTATCAACACGAAAAGGAACGAGCGGAAAACTCGAGGATGTTCTTGATCAACTAAACGAGCGAACGGCACAAGAGATTTTAAGTCGCAACCCCGACATGGACGAGAAGCAATTATATGAAATTGCAAATAAAGTAGCAGTGGGGGCATTAATTTGGAATGATTTACAAACAGACCGCACATCAAATGTTCGTTTTGACATCAATCATATGCTTGAACTTGGGGGTGGAACGGTAATTGATGTACTTTACGCCTATACTCGCACATGCTCAATTTTGAACAAACTCGATAGTTCAGTAGAGAAGCTCCTCTTAGCGGACCTCCCTAAAGAATTTTCAACGGAGACTGAGCACAAGATTGCTTTGATGATGAGCGAGTATGGTGATATGGTTCGGAAAACAGCCGAAGCGCGTGCGCCTCACCTGTTTGTTATGTACTTACAGGAACTCGTGCAGTTACATGGACGATTTTACGAGGAATCCCGAGTTACAGGACTAGATAACCCGAAACTTGCCAGTTTACGTATATCACTTCATTATGCTTACAAAATCGTCATGGAAAATGGCTTGGGATTACTTAATATACCTGTTGTCGAGCGACTTTAGTCGACTATTCCATTATTTTTATAGAAGCTATCAATTTCGTGGCTAATTAAGATAGGACGAGAAATAGTCTTCCTTCCAAAAGAAACGAAATTAGCCTTTTTCCCATACCCTCCGTATGCTTTATTCCCTTGTTCTACGTCATTGATGATGCAGCCATGTAGTAACTGCGAGGATGTTTTAAGTGTCTCCAATGCCGGATCTGTTCCGAAGTGAGATATATACATTGAAAAGTCTTCTATATCTGGCTGCGAAAGAATGGTAACTAACTGCTCCATACGCTCAAACGTGAGTATATAAAATACAGGTGCGAAAAATTCATGGAACTCTCCATGATGAGAGTCAATAGACCTTGAGATGACGTATGGGGATACGGTGGATGTCACATAATCAATAAACCCCATCTTTACTACATAAGGTTCCATAGTTTCTATAAAGTTAGAGAGAGATTCGACGTATTCTTTTTTTAAAATTGGTCCTATTTGCGTTTCGGGGTCACCATACTGTCCAACTTTAATATCCTCAACTTGGACACTTATTTTATTCGTTACCTCTTCTGCAATGCTTTTGTGGAGAAAAATTACATCAGTGCCAGCACAGTCTTGCCCGCTATTGAATGTTCTCATTTCAACAATTTTTTTAGCGGCAAGATCCGTATCTGCGTCGGAAAAAACGATTGCAGGATTAACACCGCCACCGTTAAAAATTAATAAAGAGTTTGGGCATCGCTTCTTGACGTCAAGCGCATTAACGTATTTACCTGTAAACAAAATAATGTCAGAAGATTCAGCATACACTTCAAGAAAGGTAGCTCGCGAAATATTCTTTATTACAATATTTGGTAGAACTTCTTGTAAATCAAGGAGATTGAATAGTTCATTTACAATTACTTGCATTGTGGTGGGCGCTCTTATGACTACTCTTTCTGCAAATAGCCCTGGCACAAGCGCAAATATAACGAGGGAGTAAAGAGGAAGATTTAGCGGAAAAAAGGTAGCAATCCTTAATTGGTTTTCGGGTATCGTAAGATATTTGAATTCATCGCGAGCTCCTCCAAGTGCACTTATACTTCTTGCAATCTCATCTTTTGCAGTTTCGTAAGATTCATACTTTCCCAACATCATTACTAAAAGATCCTTGTTATCTATAATCTTTGCCTGCATCTGCATGGATTTCTTATGGATTGCTTCGATATTCATTCAAATACTGTACCTGAAATTAAGTAACCACGCTAGGTATGGTGTGGTGAGGTTTACGAACTGGACACCAAATATGCCTACCTGCATAATATCTAGTGTGAAAGTTGTAGTAAAGACCCTAATCCAGGACGAGAGTGGGCGTATTCTCGTACTCATACGTTCTTCAACGCATCCTCAATTCGCACATCATCCTGATTTTCCAGGCGGTTATGTGGAGCAGTGTGAAACATACCGTGCTGCGGCGATCCGCGAGCTTGAAGAAGAAGTTGGAATACGAATTGCCGATAAAGATATGACGGAGGTTTATAGGAGGGATGCAGAAAATGAATTCCTTCACATTGTGTATCTAGCAGAGCTGAAGAATCATTCACCAATAATTGCTATAAGTTGGGAGCATGCATTTTATTCTTGGAAAACTACAGAAGAAATAATGGCAACAGACATTCCTAATAAAACTGATCCCTACTACTTAACGGTCCTCAAATATCTTAAATCTAAGAAATGATAATCATAGTTTTTATACCTCCAGAGAGCGGCACCTCTGAAAGGGATGTATTGTTTAATGAAAATCGATTCAATACTAAGTTACGTGCATAAGGCTAATAAGGCAGTTTTGATATTCGTTCGCTAGCCGGAGCCAAATAAAGATACCCCGCAAGGGGGTATTTTTATTTGGTGGTGTGCGATAATAGACTGCATGAAAACAGTTCTCATGCCAGTGGCGGTTGTAAAAAACGGAGACAAGATTCTTTTACGGAAAATGGACCCGGCGAAAAGTCCCTATAAAGAGCTGTGGGCATTATTTGGCGGCAGAATTGATGATAGTAGCGGTAACGTCGTTGATTCGCTCAACAATGACTTGATGGCACGATGGAATTTTAATGTATCAATAGTAGAAAAGCTATGGTGGGATGAAGAGACAAAGCTGGACCACGACGGGGACGTAAAGCGATTTATTTACCTTGATGCAATTTGCGAAATCGCCGGCGGAGAGCCCAGTCCAGTTAATAGTAATGAGGTATTGGAATGGGTGTCAATTGAAGATTTGCGAAATTACGATATCAACCCACCAACAAAAATTCTTTTACAGCGACTTGAATATCTGTAAAGTTACGGAACTCGTCCGCTAGCCGGAGCCAAAAAGCTTATACTTTAAAGACCTCTTTTTTACAGAGGTCTTTTGTTTTGCTATGATGAGCCTATGTCAGTAGAGATCACATATTTTGTCCACGGTACGACTACGGATAATGAAGACAACCTTTCCTCCGGCTGGAACGACGTTGATTTATCCGAGCTAGGTATGCAGCAATCAAAGGAGTTGGGATTTAAGACGGAAGGTCAACATTTTGATGCAGTCTTCACTTCAGATTTAGTGCGAGCTATCCACTCCGCTAGATTATCATGGGGCAACAAATATCCTATAATTCCAGACGCACGCTTACGGGAATGTAACTACGGTGATTTGAATGGCGCGCCGTCAGATAAAGTAGAGCCAATGCAGGAGCAATCTACAACAACGCCAATGCCGAACGGCGAAAGTTACGAAATGGTAAAAACTCGAATTGATGACTACTTATAGTTCCTTAAATCAGCCTATGACAATAAACATGTAGCAATAGTAGCGCATAAAGCACCACAGCTAGCTCTTGACGTAATTAGTAAAGAGGAGACATGGCAGGAAGCTTTTGATAATGACTGGCGCAAAACTAAAAGTTGGCAGCCAGGTTGGCAATACACTCTTCTGTAGCATTAAAGTTGCGAATTCCGTCCACTAGCCGGAGCCGAGCATAAGCACATTCCGCGAGGAAGGTGTTCCCCGCTCGATAGCATTGCTTTTAGGCAAATGCGCTAGCGTTTGGTAGACTTATTAGAGTGAAGATAAAGCGCCCCAGATTCTGGCTATTAAAGAGCAAAAAATTTTATATATGGCTGAGTATAGGCATGGTTGTGGCCGTAGCCGCATTGCCGGGGGTCCTTACAGGGGTGTCATCCCAGGCAGCCGACAATGTATTGAGGCCAATTTTCGGGGAAAGAAACACGCTCGCAATAGAGTCGGTGTACTTTTCGCTCGAAGACAAGCTTAACCTTTTGAAATACATGCTGTTCAAACAGAACGCTCCCTCGTATGCGGCCTCTGCTGCGTCAAAACCGGTCGTAGTTACTAAGTCGCCAGCTTCGAAAGCAGACCAACAGATGGTTTTTGCCCAAATTGGTCCGGCGGCAGGGTTACCCCCACTGGCCGGAGAGGGTGAATGGGTAAATATAAACCAAACGCTGTTTCCAAACCGCGTTATACTTGCCAGGAGCTTTATCCGCCCGGACCCGGCACGCCCGTACGCCATAGTGTCGTTAGTTCAAATGGACATGACAAAACTAGGAATCGGCGCCCAGGCGGGAACGTATTACCCGGGGGGAACACATGGCGTGTATGGGCCTGGCGTAATCCCTAAGCAGATACAAGCCTCTAATAACCTGCTGGCAGCTTTCGACGGTGGTTTTCAGGAAAGGGACGGGCACTACGGTATGATAGTGGGAAACACCACGTATGTGCCTTTGCGAGTAGGCTTACCGGCTTTAGTTATGTACAAGAACGGCGATGTAAAATTTGCGGAATATACTGGCACGCCCCTGATGACACCAGATGTGCTCGCGATTCGTCAAAATGGCCCGTACCTTGTGCAAAATGGGCAAGTCGTTTCATTAGATAGCCAGGGGACCGATACCTGGGGCAGGACCATAACCAATAGTATGTACACCTGGCGTTCTGGGCTGGGAATAACCAAGCAAGGGGACCTTATATATGCAGCTGGTAACTCGTTACTACCGAGTACGCTTGCCGCCGCCCTTAAGTCGGCCGGAGCGGTAAATGCTATCCAGCTAGATATAAATCCACCGTGGGTGCGTTTTATTATCTACCAAAGCCAGGGCAACGGGCAGTATACGAGTTCGCCACTATTGAGCAATATGGTCGGGGGTAAAAAGTACCTCGAAGGCTACAACAAGGACTTCTTTTACATTTACAAAAAATAATCGAATAAGTGGATGTTCCCATGTCGATTGCACTGTGAGGCATGAGCCGTGTATAGTCGTAGCCCCCACTTTGTGTGGGGTCTTACGTGGCTTTGCACTGTGGCGCGGGAACCAGATCTTTTGCCGTGGCAAAAGTGGTTCGGTGGAGCGCCGCGCAGGAAATAAAATGCCTTTAGGAATTTTGTTTTCAAGCGAGCAGAGGAGGCTTTAGCGCCGGAGCTAAAATTCGTTGTGATATATTTAATTTATGAATACACATCGAGAATCTTCAGGTATGCGACCCCCACAAGAACCGAAAAGTCGTAAGATGCGAACGATTCTTGGCCGAGTTGTCGCAACGTCTTTATTTGTTGGCCTAATGGCTGGTTTAGCTTATTTGTGGCAAACGCGCCAAGAGCAATGGTTGCAGCTCAGCGCAAAAGACGCAAAGATTACTCAGCTCAATGATCGGGTTGCTAGTTTGCAGAAAGAATCACGGGGGTACCAAGCCAAGCTTGAGTCTCAAAATAAAAACTTTATTGCCGTGAACGAGTGGGGTATAAAAATATGGCTAGGTGAGAATGCAGATAAAGTCAGTTACGCCATCCAAAATAGAACGGGTAATTTAATTGGAGCATTTCCTTATGATGCCGTACTAACACCAAAGGTTGGTGCCAACTATCTAACAGACAAGAGCTGTGGCATGGATCTTGCATTATATCAGGGGAGTGCGCCACCCGCACCCAATACTTTTAAGGATAGGCAAATTGGAACGCACTACTACGTCGTTACGGGCTCCCCGCAGCACTGCCTGAATGCGGTTGACGATGTATTGCTTAGCTCGTTAATATCTAATTTTTCTGTAAGTAATACAGTATCCTTATAATTGCAAAAATCTGTCCACTAGTGGGGGCTGTAAACTCGGTATAGCGGTCTAACCCAATTAAGGGGGTGCGGTCGAGGCTAAGTTAGGGCGCATGGAGTGTGTCGGTGGTGATTATCGGGTAAAAGTGTTTGGGCTACTTGCGGAACGTGGGCAGGCGCCCTACTATAATGATATGGATAGTACTATGAACGACAAGCCCGCACAAGAAAAACAGCAAACAGTAGCAAATGAACAGGTAAAAAAACCTGGAAAAAGCAGGCGCTGGGTTATTGTTTCTGTGATTTTACTTATGCTTTTGGCGGGTGCCGGCGTATTATATTACGTGCAATACAAAAAACTATCATCAGCAAATGCTTCGGTTGACAACCTAACGAGCTCAAATAAAAAACTATCGGCCGAGCTTTCGAGCACTCAATCAAAGTTATCCACGCTTCAGACCGAATATAATAAAATTTTGGCGGCGAATGCTGCGCCGGTAAGCCAGTCTGACTTATTGCTAAAGGTTATTGCTGCGCAATATGTAAACCCTGGAGGAACAGTGACTGCCGGTGGCACTTGGTTTGGGGTTCGGTTAACGCTCACAAATAATACTTCTTCGGCAATTAGCGTTACGGCGAGCAATTTTACACTCAAGGATAGCCAAGGTAACATTTACCAACAAGCTGGTTTTATGGGGGCTTCAACATTGCCAAGTGGCTGGGGTATCAACACGCTGCAGGATCAAGCCATTCCAGCAAATGGCACAGTAACAGGCAATCTTATATTCCACGTCGCGAGTATCACGCCGGCTAGCTATACGCTTGTTAACGGCTCAAAGCCGTATTCAGTTTCTGTGACTAATTAGTATGCGGTAGGCTTACTGAACTCACTATATGCCGCGCGCTCGTTGCATGCGGGCTCTATTAACAACACAAAAAAATATGAGATAATAAAAACAACAACCTAGGAGGACCTATGCGGGAAGCAAAAAAACTTTATCGCCGCCCCAATGGGGGCAAAATATTTGGTGTGGCTGCGGGTTTGGCGGAATACTTTGAGCTCGATGTCACGCTACTGCGGGTTGTACTCGTTGTGCTGGTGATTGCCGGCGTTGGCGTTATAATCCCGATTTACCTGTTGCTTGCGCTATTACTGCCTAAAAATGAGGCGCAGGCCCGGGCGGGAATATCGTCTGCATCGGCCAAGGCGAATCTCACTGAACTGACACAAGAGTTTAAGGATAAGGGGGTGGTGAATCGCTCAAAGCACTACTTGGGTGTCGGGCTCATCGTTTTAGGGGCCTGGCTGTTTTTGGCGCAGCTGTTTCCGCAAATATTTACGATCCGTTGGCAGTTCTTGTGGCCGCTGGCATTGATTATTGTTGGTGGACTAGTCCTCTTGCGAAAGGGGGGTAAAAAATAATGGCTGACACACAAAAAACCACAGCAACTGAAAAAACAGCAGCTCCCACGCCGCCGCAACGGTATAAAGGTTGGGATATGAGCCGCGTTTTTTGGGGCCTACTACTTGTCCTTATCGGGGTATTGTTTTTACTCAGCAACTTTGGTGTTATCGAGCTCCACTACGAGAACCTATGGTACCTTTGGCCTTTGTTGATTGTTGGCTGGGGGGTTTCACTGTTGAACATTAGGGGTACATGGTGGAAGTTTGTATCGGCAATTTTAATGCTAGCGAGCCTTGCGCTACTTGCATGGGTGGCTATTGGTACCGCGCCGTTTATTGAAACAGTAAACAATGCACAGGTACAAAGCCGGCAAGTTGAAAAGGCCGGCGGTACGGTCAAAAGCCTTGATGTATCGGTTAAAGCCGGAGCGGGCAAAGTCTTAATTGGTTCGCAGGCTAGCACGACCCCTGTTGATGCTGTGCTGCGGAGTAACTTCGCAAAGTTGGATGTCAATTCGCAGAACGAAGGCGACGTACAAAAAGTTGATGTATCGGTAAATGGTGAACATGTATGGTGGGGCGGTGGCTTTCAAAACGAGCTGAACGTTCAGCTAGCAAGGCAGCTGCCGGTTTCGCTAAAAGTTGAAACAGGGGCTTCCGATTTGAACGCAGATTTATCGGAGGTTATGCTAGAGCACCTGAGCCTTGATTTGGGCGCCAGTAATAGTGTGGTGACCCTTGGTAGCCTTGCCAATAGTTTAGACGTAAGCCTTAAGGCTGGTGCGAGTTCGGTAACAATGCGGGTGCCAAAAAATAGCGGAGTGAGCGTTAAGTTGGACAACGGTGTTTCAAGCCAGCACCTTGCCGACCTTAAAGACAAAGGCGGTGGCTACTATGAAACGGATGGGTTTGACACTGCCAGTAAAAAGATCACCATCAGCGGAGATATTGGTGTCACCTCGTTTAAACTGGAACGCTATTAGGCAGGCAATACTTTAAATGATTGCCAGCCGCGGCTATGCGAAAAGCTGCTATGATTAAAGCATGAGTGACATTAATAAAACCAATCAACGATCGCTGCGCAAATTAAATGTAATTGCTGGGATCTTCCATTCTGTGCTGGCACTTGCTGTGCTCGTGTTTTCTAACACGTTTTCGCTGCCCGTTACCGCAACGTACTTGGCCGGGCCTCCGGGGTCAATGTACACAAACCCAGTCGTTTTATTTAGTATTCGGATTGGTTACGCTGTGGCTTTGTTTTTGGCGCTATCTGCTTTGTTCCACTTTATCGTAGCTTCTAAGCGGTATTTTAAACGGTACATTATGGGGCTTAGCAACAGGATCAACGTGTTTCGCTGGGTGGAATACTCATTCAGTTCAACACTAATGATCATACTCATTGCCCAAATTACAGGCATCAGTAATTACGCTGCCTTGTTGGCGATTGTGGGGGTGAATGCTTCGATGATCCTATTTGGGTGGCTGCAAGAAAAATACGAAACCCCCGGCCTTTGTATATGGAATTATTATATCTATCTTTTTGCTGTTTAATTCGTTTGCGTTCATACAATTTAAGCAATACCAGGCAAAAGGTAAGTGGAAAAATTACTTGCGCGGCGAGCGGGCGTATATTGTCCTTAGCTTTACCGCTAAGGCTGCACTCGCAATCCAGATTTTTGCCAACACCCTTATACCAAAATAAAAATATAGTACCATAGGTATTTTTGATACTATATAAAACATGTTAGTTTTTATCAGCGGCAGTATTAATTCGGGCAAGACAACGACCGCGAGGGCGCTTGCTAAGCGTATTAGCGCCCCGCCTACAGGTCGCGCAGGGGAACCGGGGCGGCAGAGTACTTTCTGACTGGGAAGTTTCGCGGGTTCAGTACCATTATGATACCGGGGTTGCCACGCCAAAGTTTGGGCATATTATTGATAACTCCGATATAAATGTCGACGCAACGGTTGATAAAATTTTGGATATAATCACGAGGCCCATCCACTAGCGTGACGTGGGCCGTAGTATTTTGAAATATTTAACAAAATATGGTATGATTGTAGTAGTTAAATCGTTCTAGTTCGCATTTTTAAAAAATCTGTTTACTCCTATTGTTTGGCTCTAACCTAAAGGAGAGTACATGATTTCATTTATTTGGCCGTCAAACGAGGCGATGCTCGCGGGTACGGGCGGCTCGGAAACATTTACCGCGGGCCAGGTGCGCGAACTAATGCACCGGGGGATTGCCGCGCAAATTGTGATTGTTGGCCCGGCGATAAAACAAAGCCGCCACGACTTCCCTGACTTACCGCTTGTGGGCTTGGCCGATAAAAACCAAATTAGTGCCCTGCCGGGTACAGTCGTTTTTATTAATCAGGCGTATGATGTGCCAACTCTCCGTAGGGCGGCAATTATATTGCACTGTGCGGTTCCGTCGCAAGTTGAACAGCACCTGAGAAAAAAAGACACCGTAGGGAAAACGATTATAGCGACAAGCGTGTATAACGCGCAGCAATGGGCGCTGTACCTCAAAATACCTAGCAATACGATTGAGGTGGTTATGCCCTTTGCTGACCCTATCTACGGGAGCATGCAACGGTCGAAACCTGGCAAAAAAGTCCGGGTTTTGTATGCCGGTAGGCTGCACCCCGAAAAGGGAATCTACACAATATTAGAAATGATGCACCTGTACGAAATGAAAGTACTTGATGTGCAGATGAGCATTGTGATGGCTGGCTTGCATGTTCAAGAAGGCCACACGATTGCGCAGATGCTCAAAGGCTATAAGCATGCAAAGCTGCTTGATGCGCAAAAAACCGTGGGCTCCATGGCAAAGTTGCTTGCAAAGACTGACATTTTACTTATGCCGTCGGTATTTGCGGAGCCGTTTGGCATGTTGTCGGTTGAAGCGCAGCATAGTGGGTGCCGCGTGATTGCAAGTAGCCTTGGCGGCCTGCCCGAAACAAACTGTGGTTTGCTTACCTTGGTTGAAGAGCGCAACCCGCAGGCGTTGATTACGGCGATAGGTGAGGCGGTGGCGCTTGGGCTGTCGACCATTAAAGAACGTAGGACGGCAGTCCAGGAGTTTACCTTGGCTGAATCGGTTGATTCGCTCCTGCAATGTCTGCCGCAACGGTAGCCACACCGTAGTATTCTGACTAGGCGGATGTCGGATATCCTTTGCTGTGACACGAGCGTAGGGCGGCTCCTTACTTTGTAGGAACTCTTGAATAAGAATGAAATAAATGTGTGGCAAAAAGAAAATATTTCGTGCCAAGCTATAGTATGGTGATGGGCCGCTGAGCGCGGGCGCTACGGTAAAGTAGCGTCCGCACTCAGTGTAATGGCCGCGCGCCGATTAGCTGGGCGACGACAACGCTTGCAGCGCTGTAGCCGTTGCCCGAATCAGCAATTCCGCATGTAAACAGGACGAGGCGACCGGGTGTGTGCGTATATAGCGACTGGCGAAAGCCTACTTGGTCAAAGGGGATCTTAAGGGGATCTCCTGTGGCAACATAGGTGAAAATGCCAGTCTTTGTCGTTAAGACAATTTTGTCGCCCTTCACCATTGTTGGCAGGTTGTTGAAGACCTGCCAGTTTGTACTGGTGGTGTGGTAGTTGCTGTGGCCGTATACGAGCACCGCATCGGTCGATGGCAGCGCGGGGACCCCGTAGGCGCCGCTCCATGCGATTTGGCTGAGCACCGGGGGGTCCATGCACTTCGTCGACGCTTTGCATAGCGGCGAGACGCGTGGCATGGTGGGGCCAGAAGCTGCTGCATCAACACCGATTGCAGGAATCTTGATTGAAACAATCGGTGACGCCGCAATTGGCGCTTGGGTGGCTACTCGTGGTGAACTGGTTGAGGTCACCACGGGTTGTGGCAGCGGCTCAACCCGCTTTGGGTGAACGACCACTGCCTGGTTTTGGTGTAGCAGCACTATCGCGAATGCTATCACGAGCAGCAATGTGCCGCCGATTAAACGGAGTTTCACAACGTTCCCTTCTATAGTTTGGCACGAAAAGAACTGCATGTGAGCGAAAGGCTCAAGTGCAACCTATACTATAACATAAATATTATAATAAAAAAAGCCGCATGTGCGACAAAGTGTGAGTAACAGTTAGTTATTCTTGCGTGGGGTGCCGGTGCACCCGGGAGGCGGGCGAAATCGTCCGCCTCCCGGGTGTCATCATGGGCGCGCTGTGCTGTGGTAGTGGCGCACGAGCGTGTACCCGAGCGCCGCCAGGCACACAAGTGCGACTAGCGCGAGCAGCATGCTGCCCGTTCCCAGTGCGGCGCCGCCAAAAGCGACTGCACCAGCACCGGTGCCGATTCCTGATCCGTACATAATCATTCCTCCTCTTGCTTTGAAGTGGTGGCTTCTGCAGCGTACTGCAGCAGCCAGCGGTCTTTTGGCTCGGTTTTGAAGAGCTTGGCTGAGAGAACCTCAAGCCACGCCTTCACAAACCAGGCAGACCGGACCCAGGCGAATATTTCGGCTGGGACAATCATGGTCGCATAGATATGATCCATGCGGTCGGCGTGCGGGATACGGAAGGAGAGAATAAACTCCCCGGCCGCAAAGATGAGCGGCAGCGCCACCCACCATATGACACTAAAGTGGAGCTGGTCTGTAATACCCAGCGCCACCAGTAGTATCACCCACAGCACTCTTATGAGCGCCATGGTCAAGCCGACGATCTGTTGCCACCAGTCAAGGAGCGTGAGTCGATTGACACCGATACCCAGTAGGTCCTCGACTGTACCGACCTGCCACTTCATCCGTTGGCCCCACAGGGCTTTAAGGGTTTTCATGGAGTCGGTATAGGCGCGAACAGTTGGCGAGACCTGGCATTTCCAACCGCGCAAGCGTAGCTGGAAAGTGAGCTCAAAGTCTTCGACCTGTGAACGGTAGGACCAGGGCCCAGGCCGATTCGTTTCGTCGACGACTTGCCGGAGGGCTGCGCCATTGATGGCGCAGCCGGTGCCAGCTAACACCGTGGTCCAGCCCCGCAGTAATGCGGAGTCGGTCCACTTGGCGAACTCTGAACGCTGTAAGCGCGTCCAGAAGTCACCACCAAGCATGGTGAACTTAGAGGAAGAGCCGCCAAGCATCAGCCCTTTGGCAGATGCAGTAACGAATTCTTGCTCCCAGTCTTGCACTGCGTTAGGCGGCAAGATTGTGTCCGCGTCAAGGCAGATAACGAGATCTGCTGTGCGGCCGAACAGGTTCCACCCAGTGTTGAGGGCCTCGGATTTTTTATGCTCGAGCGGTGGTAGCTCCAGCACGATGACCCGAGAGTCGGTCTCAGCATAGCTTCGCGCGATACGGGCTGTGTTGTCGCTACACCCGTTTGGGATGACGACGATGCGGTCAGGTATACGCTCTTGTACGAGGAGGGCCTCAATGGTGGCGGCAATCGAGCTCGCCTCATTAAAGGCAGGGATCAATGCCGTGATCTGAAGAGCCACCAGAGGCCCCTTTCTCTATAAGAATAACTAACTGTTAAGGCTGCATAAGGAGTAAAAAATCTCGGGCTTACCCCAAGATGCTATCAGACTCATGCATTAATAGATATTATAATACTAATATATCATAAAAGCAATACCCAGTTCTAGTGAGCAAATAGTTTAGGATCTTACGCCGCCACGCGGCGCGTACCAGTACGCTTGTTTTCGCACCAAGCTTTTGCTTAAATGATTGTATGAACTAAATCACGGAAGGGGCATAGTGTGGTTACTAATAAATATATTACAGGCAGCGCGCATGTCGCCGTTATTGCCACACTAGTTGTGGTCATTATCGGCCTATTGGGCGTAGTGTTTTGGCAAAACTTTATACAAAAAAAGCCCGCGCCAGCTGCAAGCGTAACAACATCGGCAGCGGCAGGCACTACGCAGGCTGCGCCAAGCGCGACCACAAACAAGGCGCAACCAGTCAAACCGGCAGATACGACCAACTATGTGGTGCTGAGTAACTGGAACGTTAAGTTTGCTGCGCCAACGGACGGCTCAACGATATCATGGGCAGCCAGCACGTCCGACAGCAACACGATAGGCTTTAGCACAAGCAACCTAAAGACTGGCCAGTTGTGCAACGCCGAAAACGGAGCTGCGGGCTCGCTACTACGAAGTGCAAGTGCGATTTCGGCCCAAACAACCGGCACTACAATGACCATTTTAAACAATGGGCAACCAATTAATGGCTATTATTACGCATTTGAAATGCCAAATGGTTCACATTGCTCAGATACGAATCCGACCGATTATGACGAGGCGCTACGTGTGCAGGGGCTTGTAAAAACGCTAGTTGGCGCGTAGGTGAGTAGTATATAGATATAGGCGCAAAAAAGGAGTGATATGAACCAAGAAATATTAGTTGTGACAACAAACGATATCCCGGGCTACGAAGTTGTAGAGGTATACGGTGAAGTATTTGGCGTGCTGACACGTAGCCGCAATTTTGTGAGCACGTTTGGTGCCAGCCTTAAAACAATTGTGGGCGGCGAAATCGGTGCGTATACCAAGCTTTTGACGGATAGCCGAATTGAAGCAACCGAACGCATGAAACAAGCGGCAGCGCAAAAGGGCGCCAACGCCGTGCTTGCGATGCGCTTTGACACAGGCGAGATTGGGCAGAGCATGAACGAAGTTGCCGCCTATGGTACAGCGGTTAAAATCCGTAAGCTTGCATGAAAAAGCCACAGGATAGCCGGTTCCAGACCCATATTGCCGAACCACGGTGGCAAGTGGTGACGAGTATCGTTGTGGTGGTCTTGCTGGTTATTATTGAAATACTGATGCTGCTAAAAGTCCTGTAAGTAGTTTGCGTAGGGGGTTCCAGCCAAAATACAGCCGCCAGCTTTACATTGCCTGATATAATGAATATACATAAAAGCAACAGTAAGCGGCCGCAGGTTTTGCGCAGGGGATAGCAGGTAATGGAATATTCAGTTGTTGTGCCGGTTTTTAACGAAAAGGACTCGGTTAAAATACTGTTTTCCGAAATAAAAAGTGCGTTTCAAAAGATCAATGCCACCTGGGAAGTCATTTTTGTTAATGATGGCAGCAATGATGGGTCCCTTGATACCCTAAAGGCAATCCAAAACGAAAGCCAAAACAATGTGGCGATTGTCGACTTTCGCCACAACCGCGGTAAATCCGCCGCGCTGATGGCTGGGTTCCGGGCTGCGGCTGGTGGTGTTGTCATTACGATGGACGGCGACTTGCAAGATGACCCCAAGGAAATCCCGGCAATGATTCGCAAGCTGAACGAAGGCTACGATATTGTATCGGGCTATAAAAAAGTGCGCCACGACAACCCGTTCCATAAAACAATCCCGTCGCGGATTTTTAACTACCTGGTGCGCAAAAGTACTGGCACCAACCTGCACGACATTAACTGTGGGTTTAAGATGTACCGCCGCGAAGTGGTCGAAAACCTGCACCTATATGGTGGGTTGTACCGCTTTATACCGGTGATTGCCGCGAGCAACGGCTACACAATTACAGAATTGCCGGTGCACCACCGCAAGCGCAAGTATGGCGTTAGTAAGTATGGGCTATCGCGATTTATTGGCGGCCTTTTTGACCTTTTAACGGTGATTGTACAAACGCGATTTATTAAGCGCCCGCTCCACTTTTTCGGCAAAGTTGGTATGGTGCCATTTACGATTGGCACGATTATTTGCCTGTACCTTGCGTATATCCATACATTCCAGCGGGCTACAATTGGCGACCGACCATTGCTGCTGCTTGGTATTGTACTGATTATTACGGGTGTCCAGATTGTATGTACGGGTATTTTGGCGGAAATTGTAACCTATTACCAGCACGCCGGTCGCGAAGGTGGTGATACGGTGCTAAGGCGTTAGGTAAGCATGCCGGCAAAAATAAAAAAAGCCTTAAAACTAGTTGCCGAAGCAGCGCTGATTATCATACCAGGCGTTGTGATTGCCCACTATATGCAATCGAGCTGGCCGCAGCTGAGCGCCCATTTGCAAACTATAAAATGGCCGCTGCTTGGCGCAGCCTGGGTATTCTTTTTACTGTATTTTTTTACCCGCGCCCTTGCCTGGCGTTCTGTGCTTGTGGCACTAGGCAGCGATGTAAGCGTACGCACGGCTACGCCAGTGTGGTTTTGGGCCGAACTGAGCCGCTATGTGCCGGGCAATGTGTGGTCCTTTATGAGCCGAACCTACTTGGCGAGTAAAAAAGGCATTTCTAAAAAAACAGTCGCAACAAGTTTAATTATTGAAATTGTGTTTTTGCTCGGTGCGGCTATTTTGTTCTTTGGGTTATTTTTATTGCTATGGCCGTACGACCTACGCAGCTTGCGGTGGCTATTGCTTGGCGCAATCCCGCTTGCGGTGGTGTTGTTATCGCCGAATTTGCTTGCGCGTGGCATTAATTTTCTGTTAAAAAAGTTCAAGCGGCAGCCAATCGCCCTCACGCTTACTCGGCGCGCACTGGTCAAATTGCTACTTGTCTATTGTGTCGCGTGGCTGTTTTATGGCCTTGGCTCTGTGCTCACGATGGCCGCTATTACAACCGTTGGCGGTACCGCAACAATTGCGTGGCTAATGGCAGGGTTTGTGACGGCATGGCTTGCAGGCTATTTAAGCTTTATTACGCCTATGGGCTTTGGCGTGCGCGAAGGTGTGGTGGTTGCCGTACTGGCGCCGCTCACATCTGTGGGGGTGGCATCACTCGTGGCGATTGCAGTGCGGCTGTGGTTGATGGTCAGCGAGTTGTCAGTTATGGCGGTGCTTGCCGCGCGGCGGACCAAGGCTATCCGGAAATGGTTTGCCCGCATAAAAATCACAAAAAAGGCTGTATGGATTGCCGCGGGAGTGGCGTTATTGGTGTTTCAATTTGTTTTTCAACTACATTTGGCACAAACCGATGGCCTTACCACCGACGAGCTGAGCCACTTAAACGCGGGCTACACCTATGTGACAACGGGTGATTACCGCTATAACCCAGAACACCCGCCACTTATGAAAGAGCTATCGGGTTTGGCAATTTTGCCCCTGAGCCCAAAAACAATACCGGGTATGCAAAAGGATTGGAATGATGCCTCGCCATTTTTTTATGATTCTTGGGAGCAGAATTTAAACTCGGCGACTGACTTTTTATTTAAAGCCGGCAATAATGCCGACCAGCTAATTTTTTGGGGCCGGTTGCCGTATGTTATTTTAACGACGCTGCTTGGGGTTGCGATTTTTTGGATTGCCCTACGCGAATGGAACGAAAAGGCGGCCGTGGTGGCGACGGCCCTATATGCGCTCGATCCGACCGTTGCTGCCCATGGGCACCTAATGAATACCGACATTGGTGCGGCATTTGGCTTTTTGATTGTGATATACGCCGCTTGGAAGTTTTTGCGTCGCCCTGTGTGGCGCTGGGCGCTCGCTTTTGGCGTAGCAACCGGCGTGGCGCTGCTTTTAAAATATACAACGGTGATTGCGGGGCCAGTTGTGATTGTGCTGTTTGGCCTTGCCTGGTACGCATCAAAAAATAAGCAGTATTACAAAAAGGTGCTCGTAAAGGTGCCGGTTATTTTAGCTGTTACTATTGCCGTGATTTGGGCTGGGTATGGGTTCCACGATCGGGTTGCGCCGCCATCGGTGTCGTATAGTACGGAGTTTAAGGTTGCGGGGGCCCACCATGGTAGCCTGGCTACGTATACGCCGCCAGCTCACCCGGCGGTAAAAGACGAACTCTATTCAATAGCGCACCCCTTGCTCGACCTGTTGCCGGGTGACTTTGTGAAAGGCTTTATGTTTGTGTTTAACCACGGCACCTACGGCCAAAGTGAGTACCTGCTGGGGCAAACCTCGAACACGGGGTGGTGGTATTATTTCCCCGTTATGGCGTTCCTTAAAACACCATTGCCGACACTGCTGCTTGGCGCGTTTGCCGTGTATTTTATACTAAAAAAACGGCGTACGTGGAACTTGGCCGTTGGCTTGCTGGTTTCGGCGGCCTTGTTTATGGCGGTCGCAATGACCTCAAAGGCTGATTTAGGCATTCGCTATATTTTGCCAGTGCTCCCGCCCATGGTGCTTGCTACCGGCTATGCGGTTTCGCAGTGGAAAAAACCAGCATTGGCGGTGCTGGCACTAGTGTGGCTGGGCATTATTTTTGCATTCGCCTACCCATACTACATGGGCTACTTTAATGCGCTGGTTGGTTCGAGCAAGGGCTATACAATACGGAGCGATTCGGATGTTGACTGGGGGCAGGACATAAAACGGATAGGGCAGTATATTTCTGCAAACCACCTCACGCACGTGTATATTGACTACGCGTGGGACGGCCCGACGGCGCTCGATTATTACATTGGACCCACGAGCTATATTCCGTTTACTAAGTGGAAGCCCGGCGACACGGGGTATGTCATATTAAGTGGTTCGTATTATAACCTTAACCTCAAAGAGGACCATTCGCCACTACTTGATTATTGCGGCAACGTAAAAAATATCACGCCAAGCGTGTTGGTGTGTAAACTTAGCGCCACAAAACTCCCCTAGTTGCTGTCAATACGCTTGTGCCTGCGTGCTATAATGATGCTATTGATAAAAAAAGGGGGACACACAAAGTGAAAGCAAAACAACAAATCGGTAGCGCACATGTCATCGTGACCGTAATTTTAATGGTCGCACTTATTGGCGCACTTGGATTTATTTTTTGGCAGAACTTTGTCAATAAAAAGAATGTGGTCGCGGTTACGCCGGCGACCTCAACGGCGGCAAGCAGTAAGGCGCAAATAAGCGCCACAGCACCCGATAAATATAGTGGCTGGAAAACCTACACTGATTCCACGGTAGGGTTTAGTTTTCGCTATCCAGCCGATTGGCAGCAGACAACAACATCAACGGGTGTTGCCTTTACGTCGCCAAGTACTCTAGCGGCAACGCAGGGTAGCGTTAATGGGCCGGGTAGAGATTTAATGATTAGCACCGCAAAGAAATCGCAGGCGCCGGCAAACGGCAGCTCAACTGCGGGGAGTATCCTTGCAATGCAGGCTATGCAAAATGGAACGAATACAAGCCAATACTTTACAAAAGAGTACACGGAAACATTAAACTCCATCAACTTTACGGAATTTAACATGATTGCGCAGACGCCATACTTTTCAGCGGTCTTTAGTGCTGGGGACAACTATGTAGCAGCTGACTTTGGTATGACGCCAACAAAAGCTGACATGAGCGTAACTACGCAAGATATCCTTGCATCATTCAAACTCAACTAATGCGATAGGATATTACGGTTGAATTACGAACGTAAGGGCATTGCCGCGGTTGCCGGCACGGCCGGTACGGCCAATGCGGTGGACATAATCGTCGTAGGCTTTGGGCGGGTCAAAGTTAATCACGTGTGATACGTTGGGGATATCAAGGCCACGGGCAGCGACGTCGGTCGCAACCAGCACATTAATTTCGCCGCGCTTAAAGCTTTGCAGGGCGCGCTCGCGCTGCGACTGTGATTTGTTGCCGTGAATGGCAACGGCCGGCAGGTTGCTTTTAGTTAAGCTATCAGCCAAGCGCTGCACACCGAATTTGGTGTCACCAAACACGATTACCTTTTCAAAATCTGGCTGCTGCAACAGGTTGGTGAGCAGTTCAACTTTATGCGCCTTGTCACGGGCGTACACAACGTCTTGCTCAATATGGTCGTTAGTGGCGCCCTTTACAGTTGATACCATAACGGGTGACTGCATAAATTCTTGGATAATAGTCTGCACACTCGGGGTCATAGTAGCGCTGTAACATAGCGTTTGGCGCTCTTTTGGCATTTCGGCCTCAATACTACGGATGTCGCGTTCAAAGCCCATATCGCACATGCGGTCGGCTTCATCAAGCACAAATGTGGTGACATGAGCAAGCCTAATGACGCGCCGGTTGATAAGGTCTTTTAGGCGACCGGGCGTACCAATAATTACCTGGGGGCCGCGCTTAATTTGTTGGATTTGGCGGCTGATGTTGGCACCCCCAACTACAACGGTAGAGTAGATTTTTTGCCCAGCAGAAAAGCGGCGGAACTCGTCGTCGATTTGCTGTGCAAGCTCGCGCGTTGGCGCTAGAATGAGCACACTTAGTGGGTCGCGGTTTGCCGAAATTTTGTCGATAATAGGCAATAAAAAGGCGGCGGTTTTGCCTGTACCAGTGTTGGCAAGCCCAATCACGTCACGGTTCTGTATGGCTGCCGGGATACATTTGTCTTGAATTTCTGATGGTTGGCTGAACCCAAGGTAGGCAAGAGTTGCAACCGTTTGCTTGGAAAGTCCAAACTCATCAAACGCATGCGTTGGTGCGTAGGGCTCTTCGGCCTGCACGGCAATAGCCTTATTAATAAAGCGGCTGGCGTGAATTTGCGGGGTGTTTCGTGGTCCGCGGTTAGATTGGTGGCGCTTATGAGGCGCAGCGTTTGCACGGCGTTGGCCGCCAAAACGAGAATTGTTCTGCATGGATATACCTTTCTTGTACGTTTATGCAAATGATGAACGACAAGAATTACGAAAGTAAAACGCGATATTCATCCAGTAGAATATTAACTACTG
>JAJXWT010000025.1 GCA_021781475.1 bacterium | reverse complement strand
CAACCGTCACGCCAAATGGCTCAAGGAGCGTCGCGAGTGTAGCCGCGTGCTGCCGGGCTAATATTTCAGTTGGTGCCATTACAGCGGTTTGGTAGCCGGCAACCGCTACCTGCCGCGCCGCAAGGGAGGAAACCACTGTTTTGAAGCAGAAAACATCACTTTGCAAGAGCCTTGTCATGTGAACACTCGACTCAAAATCCTGAATAATCTGCCATGCGGCACGGCGCTGCGCGTTTGTGAGCGCAAAGGGCAAAGCCTCAACAAACTTTTTGACCGCGGCTTGGTCAAATGGCAGGGCGATACCACTAAGCTTTTGGTTTTCTTGCTTGTTGAGCCGGCTGGCGAGTAATAACTCAAACAGCTCTTCGAACGCCAAGCGTTCGCGGGCTTTTTGCACATCTTCGAGTCGCTCGGGAAAGTGCATCGCCGTAATCGCCTGCGCCCGGCCCATAAGGTGCTCGCTGTTGGTAATTGTCTGGGGTAACGTTTCGGGCAACACCGATATTAGCGGCTTTAGTGCCACAAAAAGCTTGCGGAGCACACTGCTTTTTAGGCCGGCGGCGGCGTGATATACCGGCAATAACCTGTCGCCCTGCACCGCGCCCATTTCTTTGACCTGTTCAGCACTTGGGTTTGTCAACTGGTATTTACCATAGTTATATTCAAACGTACCACTAAAATAGAATTCGTCGCTTGTACCCCCAAGCTGCTGCGTCCGGTACCCCTGGTTAAACCATACGGCATTTAACTTACCACTGTCGTCAGCCAGTACCGCGGTTGTCACTTGCATGCCCCGGCGGACATGGCGGGTGCTAATTGCCTGGCAGCGGGCTTTAATGGTAACATGCCCCGGCTGAATGTCAGCAATCGGCGTCACGCCAGTAAAATCTTCATGTTTACGCGGTAAAAACATTAAAAGATCGCCCACCGTTAATAGGCCAGCCTTGGCAAGCTGAGCTGCCGTTTTTTCGCCGACCCCTTTAATCTGGTCTATACTTGTAGCTAAATTCACTGTACCTAGTTTACGTCAGTTCTTACATCCTTCAAGCACGCGACGCGTACATGAATCGCCCTGCTGCGGCCCGGGCAGTTAACTGATACCGCACTAATCTGTAACGCCGAGGATACCCTCAACGACGTACGGTGTATCCTGATAGTTCCGCACCGCAATCGTATCGATCCCCATTGCCTTCACCGGATAATCGTTTCCACCCTCTTGGAGCATATCGCCAATAAATAGAATGTCCTCCTTTGCAATGTGGAGTTCATCCATAAGCTTACGCATTCCATAAGCTTTATCAACACCGGGGAGCGTCACGTCTATGCTTGTGATGCCACCAACACGAACCTCAACGTCGTCTAGCTCTGGTGCGATTAAATCGCGTAGCGCCACACGCTTTTTCATATCTGGGTCCCACCCATATTTTCGCTTAAGGCCTTCGTCGCCAAGCATAGACGCAATATCCTGCCCTAAGGCCGAATATGTCATCTGTGACTCACGATCTTCAATGATTTCGCCATAGGGGTGGTCTTCCCATAGGCCAAGTTGTTTTGACCCTTTTTCAAATGCAGCACGTATGCGCTTTTTTTGGTCTTCGCTGAGATCATTATGATACAGCATGCGCCAATCGTTCGTCACGTCATCGTAGCGGTGATAGCGTGTACCACAGGTTGGCATGATATGTAGGCTATTCAGCTCATCGCCGGTCACATTTAACCGATCAATCACTTGTTTTTTAAACTGCTCGAACTTACCGCCACTAATGATGCACACGTCATACTTTGTGAGTAAGCGCTCGAGTGCGTGCGCCATCACATCTGGTATAGGGGATTTTGACTCCGCAAGTGTATTATCTAGGTCGAATGCAATTACTTTTTTCACGTTCCCTCCTTGTTCTTACTCAAGAATATCATAGGCATGTGCCGTGCGGATATATGCGTGTCAATATTATTTATTCGCGCGACCTGCAAAACGTAGTGTATAATAGAACGTAATATTGCTTATGGGAACAAAGGTACGTGAAGAAAAAGACTAACTCTCGTTCGAGTGGCATAAAACATTCTAGCTCTACCGGCTCAAAGCGCCGGAATGTCAGTTTATATAGCAACCTGGCGCGTAATCGCCGTAGCAAAAAGGACATCGCTGCCCGTAAGCGCGCGGAATATTTGGCGACGCTCCCGAAGCAACCACTCAAGCGTCTTATATACCGCTTGCACCCAAAGCGCGTCATTCACTATTGGTTTAGTAAAGATGGCCTTAAAATGGCCCTTAAAATTGTTGGCGGTGGCATCCTCGCCCTTGCCCTGCTTATTGGTGGCCTGTTCGCCTACTACCGCAAAGATCTTGACGCGATTCAGCCAGGCCAGATTGATAAGCGCGTGCAATCAACCGTAACAAGATACCTTGACCGCAACGGAAAATTACTATGGGAAGATAAGGGGACGGGTAACTACACACTAGTAGTTAAATCAGACCAGATTTCTAACTATGTCAAAGAGGCGACGGTAGCAATCGAAGACAAAAACTTTTACAACCACGGCGGTATTAGTATTACGGGCATTCTTCGCGCCGGCATTGCCGACCTTTCAGGGCAACCAGTTCAGGGCGGATCAACCCTGACCCAGCAACTAGTCAAACAGGTGTTCTTTGCGAGCCAAGCTAACCAACGAGGCCTGTCCGGCATTCCGCGCAAAATTAAAGAAATGATTTTGGCAGTCGAAGTTGAGGGGATATATAACAAGGATCAGATTTTAACGATGTACCTTAACGAATCACCATATGGTGGGCGACGCAACGGTATCGAAAGTGCCGCCGAAACCTACTTCCATAAGCACGCGAAAGACCTCACGCTCGCTGAATCTGCCCTACTGGCTGCGATTCCAAACAATCCGTCAATTTACGACCCTTACATTTCAGCTGGCAACCAGGCGCTAATTGACCGGCAACACAAGGTGCTCGATGACATGGTGCAAATGCACGACATTACCCAGGCGCAGGCTGACCAGGCAAAGGCCGTTCCTATCCTGAATGACATATTCCCACCAGAAAACTCAAGCGCAGACAAGCTTGCTCCGCACTTTGTAGACATGGTAAAGCAACAACTCGACCAAGAGTTGGGGCCAGCGGTCATGGGGCAAGGTGGGCTTACTGTTACAACTACCCTTGACTACACTATGCAGCAATACCTTGAAGGCGCCGTTAACGATATGTTTGACGCAAAACTTGGCACAAACCTGTGCGGCCGCATTGGTTGCCCTGCCTATTCTGGCTTTAGGAACGCCGCCGGTGCGCTTGAGGACACCCAGACTGGCCAGCTGCTCGCTCTGGTTGGGAGCAAGGGCTACGACACCCCAGGGTATGGCCAAGATAACGCCGCCACCGCATACATTCAGCCAGGTTCATCAATTAAGCCACTGGTGTACGCCCAGTTGTTCCAAAAACAGCCGGACGGAAAACCAAACTGGGGCGCTGGATCGATTTTGTCAGATGTAAAAACGACGTTTGGCGGCGATTACACACCAAACAACGCCGACGACGCATTCCTTGGCAACATTACTATCCGCGAGGCACTTGACCGCTCGCGCAATATCCCCGCCATTAAGGCAATGCAAATTGCTGGCTTGCAGCCCACCTGGAACACCATTCACGCAATGGGCGACACCGGCTACTGCACCCGTAGCGGCGAAGTGGATGCTGGGCTAAGTAGCGCAA
Organism: bacterium; assembly: GCA_021781475.1. Classification (GTDB taxonomy): domain Bacteria; phylum Patescibacteriota; class Saccharimonadia; order Saccharimonadales; family Saccharimonadaceae; genus Saccharimonas. Next base: position 3,416 of record JAJXWT010000025.1, on the reverse strand, counting down.
TCGGAAGCTGTGGCGTCAAACTCGTCAATCATGTCAATGCAATGGCATCACTGGGCCGCATGGGTGCCTACATTCCACAAAGCACAATCTTAAGTGTCACGAACAGCAGTGGCCAAACCCTACTTAAGTACACACCTGCGACACCAAAACAAGTCGTGGACCCACAGGCTGCATATATTGTGAATGATATCCTTTCGGACTCGAATATGCGCGCCAAGCTGCTCACGCACCTGCCATCACACAATATCGACGCAACTGGCCTGCGGGTGGCTATTAAAACGGGGACATCCGACATATCAATTGGTGGCAAGCCATACTCAAAGGACCTATGGACAATTGGCTACACGCCAAGCCTATCAATGGCGGTGTGGACTGGTAACCCCGACAACACGCCACTCACGGTAGGGCGTGGCTACTCGATCATTCCAATGTATATCGTGGACCAAGTGATTGTTCAGGCAACTCAGCGCTACAAAGACGAGGGCAAGCTTGGGCCGGCCTTCTGGACAAAGCCTGCCGGTATCCAGACAATCAACGGCGATATATACCCAAGCTACTTTAATAAGTCAAACGCGCCGACCAACGAGACCATGCAGTTCGACCGAGTGTCTAAAATGAAAGCAACTGCCTGTACGCCGCCAGCGGCCATTGACCAGCAAAATGTCCTCAAGATTCTTGACCCATCGACAGGCAAAGCCACCTACACTGCCCCTGCCGGCTACGATCCGAACTCAAACGACAATGTCCACTCATGTAGTGACACAAAGCCAACGGTGACGCTTTCGGTCAGTGGCACAACCGCGACAGTCGACTACACCCAAGGCACGTTCCCACTCCAAACCCTACAGGTTTCTGTCGATGGGAATGTCGTATCGAACCAAACGATCAGCGGGAACGGCCAAACAACGGTGCAACTTTCGATTGACAAAACAACCCAGCACACGATTGTAGCAACCGTTACCGACTCTGGTTATTACCAGGCAAGTGGCCAAGCTACGGTAAGCGGCGGCAAAAACTAGCCCAATCACTACTCACAATAAATACAGCCACTCTTGCGATGTGGCTGTATTTTTGAATAGAACGTGGCTATAAAATATATATTACTGCTGGCTTTGGACTAGATCAATCAGGTTTGATTCGTGGTCAACGCGCTGGCGTTTTTGAGCGGTACCGCTGCGGCGCTGCTGCGGGTGATTCTGCTGTCTCACGGGCTTTTGATTTTGCGGTGCACGCGGCGTATTCCGGCTTTGTTTAACCTGCTGCTTTTGCTGTTGCGCCTCTGCCTTACGGGCAAACATCATTTTGCCAGCGGCTGTTTGCAGGCTGCGTGTGACTTCAACCTGAACGGTCTGGCCAATCTGGCTGCTCGCCTGCTCAACCACTACGAGTGTGCCGTCGGGTAAATACCCCACCGCCTGGTGGTTGTCTTGGCCCTTTTGGACTAGCTCAACAAGCATTGTTTCGCCCGGCAGGTGCGCCATGCGGAGCCCCTGTGCGAGTTCATTGATATTGAGCACTTGGATACCTTCGACAACCGCAACCTTGTTCAGGTTGAAATCAATGGTACAAATTGCACTATTGTTTTCTTTCGCTAGTTTCAGCAGCTGGTTATCGACGCCCTCTTTGGCCCGGCTGCCATCTTGGAGTAGTTCAACCTCGACACCTGGCATAGATTGCAGCTCACTTACGACATCGAGCCCATAGCGGGCGCGCGTACGTTTGTCGGGGTCGCCGTTATCGGCCAAAAACTGCAGTTCGCCCACCACGCTCCGTGGTATCACGAGCGTTCCGCCCATAAAGCCGCTCTTGGCAATCCCTAAAATACGGCCGTCAATCAGCACCGACGTATCTAGCAATATTGCGCGCTGCCGCGATTTTATACTGCTACGGGGTAATTTTGTGAGTAAGTAGGTAACTTCACCTAAAATAACAAGGGTCACTGCAACAAGCAGTAATTCAATTGTATTGTTCATATAAATTCCTTTTCGTTATGACTTTAAATAGTCAATTAGTGCGTGCCGCAGGTCTGCGACACCTGTAATAAATGGTGTTTTGGTTTTTGGGGCTGGCGCAATTGCGGCGGTAAAGCCGAGCTTTTTTGCCTCGGCAATACGTTTATCCACGGCGGGGACGCTCCTTATTTCGCCACCGAGCCCAACTTCGCCGAACACCACGAGCCCATCGCCAAGGCGCTTGCCGGCTGCGGCGCTCGCAATAGCCATACAAACCGCAAGGTCCGAAGCCGAGTCAGCTAGTTTTATGCCGCCGACCACATTCACGTAGATGTCTTTATCGAATAATTTCAACTTAGTTCGCCGCTCAAGAACGGCGATTAACACGTTCAGGCGGTTAAGGTCAAACCCGCTGGCTGTTCTTTTAGGATACCCGAAATTGCTTTGATTGACAAGTGCCTGGATTTCTACCAAAATTGGCCGGTTGCCTTCAAGCGTCGCTAATATCACTGAACCATCGGTGTTCATCCGCTCGGCGAGCAGTGCTGCGCTTGGGTTATCGACAATTGCAAGCCCCTTATCATTCATTTCAAAAATCGCCGCTTCGCTGGTAGACCCATAGCGGTTTTTTAAGGCACGTACCACTTTAAAGCCGCCGTAGCGATCGCCTTCAAACTGCAGCACAACGTCAACCAGGTGCTCAAGCACCTTGGGGCCGGCAATACTCCCTTCCTTTGTTACGTGGCCCACCATAATCACCGCCGCGCCCGCTGCTTTTGCCGCGCGCATAATTACGTTCGCACTATTCGTGATTTGGCTCACGCTGCCTGGCGCGCTCGCAACGTCTGCAAGGCTCAGGGTCTGGATTGAGTCAACAACCACAACTGCGTGTGCCCCCGCGCGAATTGTTGCCGCGATATCGTCGGCACTCGTACTCGAAACAAATTCAAGCAAATCACCTTTGGCTGCGCCAAGTCGCACCGCACGCAGTTTTACTTGGCCTGCCGATTCTTCGCCGCTAGCGTAGAGCACCGGTTTTGTCGCCGCCACGTGTGCGGCCACTTGCATGAGCAACGTGCTTTTGCCAATACCCGGCTGGCCAGCCAACAACAACACCCCACCTGGCAAAATACCACCGCCCAGCACAGTGTCAAGGTCGTCAAAGCCAGTCTTAAGGCGTACTTCTGATTCATTGACATTAATGGACTGCATAGTCTGCGATTTTAAGATTGAACCAGCGCTACGGGCTACTGCCGAAGCGCCGCCGGTAGCCTGCTCTTGCTCGACAAGCGTATTCCATTCGCCACAGCTTTCACAGCGGCCGCTCCACTTGGGGTATCGCGCGCCACAGTTTTGGCACACAAATTGCAAACGAGATTTCGCCATAAGTTTATAGCCCGTTCGCAGCCGGCGCCGCGTTGATACTACTGTTCAGCTCGTTCACCGTTACCGACAGCGCATTTA
>JAJXWT010000024.1 GCA_021781475.1 bacterium | reverse complement strand
AGCGCCGACTATTTGGTGGATGTTGGCCCTGCGGCAGGGATCCACGGGGGGCACATTGTGGCAGCGGGCACACCCGCCGAAGTCGCGCAAAACCCTAATAGTATCACCGGGCAATATCTTGCGGGCACGCAAAAGATCGCAGTGCCTAAAAAACGTCGGGCAGTGCAAAAGGAGCGTAAGCTGGTGGTGCGCGGGGCGCGCGAAAATAACCTAAAAACTATCGACGTGGCGTTTCCGCTTGGGGTTATGACAGTAGTGAGCGGCGTGAGTGGTAGCGGTAAGTCTACCCTTGTGAACGATATTGTGGCAAATGAGCTAATGGCACGGCTAAACCGAGCGCAAACTGTGCCCGGTGCGCATGATACCATTGAGGGTATTGAGCAGCTCGACAAGGCGATTGTCATTGACCAATCGGCAATCGGCCGCACGCCGCGCAGCAACCCGGCCACCTACACCGGTGTGTTTACGCAAATTCGCGAATTATTTGCCAGTATGCCCGAAGCCAATATTCGCGGCTACAAAGCCGGGCGCTTTAGCTTTAATGTCAAGGGTGGTCGCTGTGAAAACTGCCAAGGTGACGGCGTGATTAAAATTGAAATGCACTTTTTGCCAGATGTGTACGTGACCTGCGAAGAATGCCACGGCCGGCGCTACAACCGCGAGGCGCTTGAAATCAAGTATAAGGATAAAACGATCAGCGATGTGCTTGCTATGACTGTCGAGCAGGCGTATGAGTTTTTCGAATCTATTCCAGGTATCAGCCGTAAATTGCAAACTTTGGTGGAAGTTGGTTTAGGGTACATTACCCTTGGCCAGCCGGCCACGACGTTTAGTGGTGGCGAAGCGCAGCGTATTAAGATTGCAACCGAGCTGAGCCGGCGCAGTACTGGCCGCACGCTGTACATCTTAGACGAGCCAACGACCGGCCTTCACACGGCCGATGTCAAAAAGCTTCTGGAGATTTTGAACCGCTTGATAGAGGGTGGCAATACCATGGTCATTATTGAGCACAACCTCGAGGTGATTAAATGTGCCGATTACATTATTGACATGGGCCCCGAAGGTGGGGCGGGTGGCGGCCAGATAATTGCCGTGGGAACACCAGAAGAAATCGCAAAATCGCCCGAAAGTTATACCGGGCGGTATCTAAAAGCGCTTTTGTAGGCCAAAAATTCCCTCAGCCCGACCCTAAAGCACTTTAGCGGCTTTCTTTGCCAAGCAAAATACGGATTTCGCGTTTGGTACCGGCCCACAGCGCCTGGCGGCGGCTGCGGTCTTTAAGGCCATGGTACAGCATTGGCGAAATACTGAGCAAAATGATAATAACCGCGGCCGTTTCGACATTAATGCCGTGGTCGTTCAAAAACTTACCGGCGTAAAAGCCCAGCAACGTAAAACCAAATGTCCAGCTGGCGGCACCAATAATGTTAAACGGAATAAACTGGCGGTAACTCATTTTGCTCACGCCGGCGACAATTGGCGTAAAGGTGCGCACAATTGGTATAAAACAGGCAAGCACGATGGCAATTGGGCCATATTTTTCGTAAAAGTTTTCGGCACGCATTAGGTTTTCTTTACGGAAAAGGCGTGAGTTTTCGCGGTCAAACAGCTTGCGGCCAATTTTGCGCCCAAACAAGTAACCGGTGCTTTCGCCCAGGGCAGCGGCAATAAACAGCAGCGTGGCAAGCAAAAAAACATTGATGTTTAATATGTGCTGCTGAGCAAGGAACCCAGCAGTGAAGAGTAGGCTGTCCCCAGGGAAAAAGAAGCCAATCAGCAGGCCGCTTTCGGCAAAAATAACAAATAAAATCGCAAATATGCCAAGGCTCGTGATAAAGGTTAGTAGCGCATTCATTCACCTTATGGTAGCAGTTAGGCACCCCAAACACAATAAACACGAACGTTGTCGTGGTATAATAAAGGGACGAGATACTCCGTAAATGTATCCTGAAAGGAAAGATATGGGAGAAAAGATCACACTGACTATTCAAAAACGCGAGGTTCGCGGTAAAAAGGTGAAGCAGCTCCGCAAGCAAGGGCTGGTACCAGGCGTTGTGTATGGTGCCGGTATGGAGCCAACGCCAATCCAGGCAGAAGCAAAAGAAGTACTGCGCGTTGTAACGGCCGCTGGGACGCACAGCCCAGTTATGCTTTCGGGCGCAAAAAAGCGTATCGCCATGATTAAGGATGTTGAATTTGATTTGACCAAGCACGGCGTTGTGCGCCATGTATCATTCCACGCTGTTAAGGCCGATGAGCCGGTTGAGGCCGACGTACCAGTGGTAATGGTGGGTGAGAACGAAAGCGCCGCTAAGCGTGCTGGCCTGATTGTTTTGCAAAGCCTGGATAAGCTACAAGTAAAAGCGCTGCCCATGGACCTACCAGAACGGCTCGAGGTGGACATTACAAAGCTTGCCGAAGCAGGTGAGCGCGTGACAGTGCGCGATATCGTATTGCCAGCTGGTGTCGAAATTGTTGAACACGACGATGGCCAGGCAGAAAACGAAGAAAGCGAAGAAAAGCAGACGATGTACGACTTAGTAATCGCGACGGTATACGAACCGAGTGCCTTGCAGGCTGCCAACGAAGCGGCTGCGGGTGATGCTGAAAGCGCTGATGCTGAACAAGTGGCAGTGGAGGGTGAACCAGAGGCTGAACAAAAAGCCGAATAAGCGTTGCCCGAGCCCCATAATATAAAATGTCGCAGCACCGAGCCGCGGCATTTTATATGGCGGTAGGGCTCGACTCTATTCTTCAATAAACCCGCCGCTTTGGCGTTTCCATAATTTTGCGTAGACACCACCAAGCTTTAACAGCTCAGCGTGCGTGCCGTCTTCGGTAATGGCTCCATTTTCCATCACGATAATACGGTCCATATGTCGGAGGGTGCTTAAACGGTGCGCAACCACTAAGCTTGTCCGCCCAGACATTAACCTGTTGAGCGATTCCTGAATTAGCGCTTCGCTTTCGCTGTCGAGTGCGCTGGTGGCTTCATCTAAAATTAAGATTGGCGCATCTTTTAATAAGGCGCGCGCAATTGCGATTCGTTGGCGTTGGCCACCGCTCAGTTTTACGCCGCGCTCACCGACAATTGTGTCGAGACCGTTGGGGAGTTTAGCAATAAACTCATGCGCGTTTGCTTGTTTTATTGCGTGCAGCACCTCACTTTCACGTGCGCCGGGCTTGCCGTATAAGATGTTTTCGCGCAATGTTCGGTGAAACAACATTGGTTCCTGTGGCACGTAGGCAATATTTTGGCGTAGACTTTTTTGCGTAACAGACGAAATGTCTTGGTCATCAACCGTGATTGATCCGCTCTGAACATTGTCGAAACGCAGTAACAGCCGCGTGACTGTCGTCTTGCCAGCTCCAGAGTGGCCAACAAGCCCAATTTTTTGGCCACTTGGAATTTTTAGGTCAAAATTGTCTAGCACTTTTGCAGTAGTGGCGTCGCGGTACGCATATGTCACGTTGTTAAGCGCAATACCACCGCGTTTTACGACTAGCCGCTGTCGGGACTTATCTTGTATCTGCACTGGCTCAAGCAGAATATCGGTCAAGGGCGCGGCCTGCAGCATAACCCTATCATACCCAAATAAAATGTCACCAAGCGTAAATAGCTGACTGGCGAGCCGTTGTAAATACGCAATGATAAATACGGCAATGCCAAACTCAATTTGTTTATGTATAAGCATGTCACCAACAATAAAGATTGCTACAATCTGTGCGGCCTGCATGACAGCAATCCGTGCAGATCCCTCAATAGACGTCCACATAAAATCTTTGACGTATACTTTTTGGTAGGCGCTATGCAATTGTTTAAGAGATTTGAGCTCTTGCTGCTCAGCGGCAAATGTTTTAACAGTCGCATAGTTAGTAATAATATCTGCAGCCAGGCCGTTTGATTCCGCAACAAGTTCCTTGCGTTTACTGCGGAGACTCCTCCGGAGGTAGCGGGATATGCGCACTTGGAGAATAAGCACAATAATAAGCGCAAGTACAATCAGCGCGAGTGCAGTGGAGTGTTGCATGATCAGAATAATACCCAGGCCTACGTTGATTACAAATGTAGCAGTCCGCAAAATAATAAGATCCTGGATAGCCACATGCCCATTTACAAAGTCGATAAACTTGCCGGTAAGTGCGCCAATTCGTTGGTTGCCAAAAAAGTCGGCATCTTTTGAGAGCAGGCGCTCCATAGATGACAGCACAAGCCCTTTGCGAACTTTTGCTTCGTGCCGAAGAATCACTTGAAAGCCAGTAAGGTTGAGTGCAACCCCAGCGGCAGCGGCGAAACCGGCAATTGTTAGGTAGTCGCCTAGCTTGCCGGTGCCGGCTTGCGCAAGTGCACCCACCGCAAGCGAAAGATAATATGGCGTGACTGTGTCGAGTAATACGGATGCGCCCGGTATGCTAAGTGCGCCAATAAAAAATGACAATTTATATTTTCGTATTTGCTGCCAGTAAAGTAATAGTGTGTCGCGACCACGTGTTGCGGTGTCTCTTGCAAATTTTTTTGCCAAAATAAACTCCTTTCAGCTTATTGTAAGTTTAATATGTCCTGTTGTGTTTCGCTATTGGTTAGGCCGTCCTAACGTTCTGCGCATAGAGGAACCGGTGTGGTTCATAGTAGCTGGTATTATGAACCAACTTCACGGTATAATCAATACTATGCTGCGACATTTAGAAAAATTGGAAAACAAAGGCTGGTACGATAAGGCCTATTTCGTGACCGTCGCGGTAAAAGGGTTTGATGGCCTGACAGAACTGATTGCTGGCTTATGGCTTATTATTGCGCCCGCGTCACTCCATATTGTGCTCCATGCGCTGTTTGGCGAAGTAACGGAACATAATGGTCATTTTATGCAATTTGTTGCGCAAAACATTGCCCATATTGACACAAGCTTAACCGCTGGCGGTATATTTATTGTTTCGCTATTTTTGTTGGCACACGGCGTGGTTAAGCTCGTGACGGTTTACGCGCTGCTGCGTGAAATCTTATGGGCCTACCCCTACGCCTTGGCAATTTTGATCGCTTTTTTTGTATACCAGGTGTATGTATTTATTGTCAGCCCAAGCATCGGTATGTTCTTATTCAGCCTACTTGACGCCATTATTATTGTGATGGTGTATGGCGAATGGCAAAAGTTAAAGCGGGAACATGCTCACGAGTAAGCCATGCCGCTTATTGGCGTACACGGTATAATAGAACACGTGAACGAACAACTGAAAGAAAAGCTAAAACAACTGCCCGCTACGCCCGGCGTTTATTTCCATAAGAGCGCCAGTGGCGAAATTATTTACGTTGGCAAGGCGGCGGTATTAAAAAACCGCGTACGGCAATATTTTCAAAGCAAAAAAGATTTTGACGCCAAAACACTTGCGCTTGTGAACGAGATCGCTGATACCGATTGGTTGCAAACGGAAAGCGAAGTCGACGCGCTGTTTTTGGAAAGCGAAATGGTCAAGCGCTATATGCCGCGCTACAACATTTTGCTCCGTGACGACAAAAGCCAAACCTATATTCGCATTGACATGAAAAGTGAGTGGCCGACCGTGACGTTTACGCGTAACCCGGCCGATGACGGCGCTGATTACTACGGGCCATATTATAACGGCTTTGCGATTAAAAAGGCGCTACGGTACCTACGCAAAGTGTTTCCATATTTTACTAAAGAGCCTAAGCTGCCACGCCAACCCGATTTAGACGTGCACTTGGGCCTAAGCCCCAGCATAGGCACAAGCAGCGCCGAGTATAAACACCAACTCAAAAAATTGGTTCAATATATTAAGGGTGGTCGCGTGGCGTTGGTAAAAGAAATTGAAAAAAACATGAATGCCGCCGCAAAGCGCCAAGATTTCGAAGCAGCGACAATTGAGCGTAACCGACTGTTTAATTTAAAAAGTCTGCAACAAAAAATTATGTTTGGTGATAAAGAGTTTTTGGATATCAGCAAGGACCAGGCACTAAGCGATTTACAGCAGCTACTTGGTTTGCCACACGTGCCGGCGCGTATCGAAGGTTATGACATTAGCCACATGGGTGGCACAAACGTTGTGGCAAGCATGGTGGTGTTTACCAATGGCGTGAGCAACCGTGCTGAATACCGTAAGTTTAAAATGAGTCACCAACGCAACGACGACACGGCCAATATGGCAGAGACAATGGCGCGGCGTTTTAGCGAAAAAAATCGGAAAGCTTGGGGCGTGCCCGATTTAATTTTAATCGACGGTGGCAAGGGCCAGTTACACGCTGCTGCGCAGGCAATGCGGTCCCAGGGCGTAGCGGCGCCGATTATTGGGATTGCCAAGCGCGAAGAGCAGGTGATTATTAGTAAGGAACACTCGAACATTGCCGACAACCAATTACGCCAGTATGTCGCGACACCCCCGGATGGTGTGGTGGTGTTTGTGGAGCAGGGCTATTATACGGTGAATCTCCACGCTGGCCAGCTAAACGCCGGGGGGCATAGCAAAAACCTACGTGGTGGCGAAGGGACCTATGCATATAGTGATGTCACAAAATTGTTCCAGCGTATCCGTGACGAAAGCCATCGGTTTGCTATAAGCTACCATTCGCGTTTACAGCGCAACACCCAGCTAAAAAGTACAATTGAACAAGTACCTGGCATTGGCCCAGTAACTCGCAAAAAACTAATAACGACATTTGGCAGCTTGCGCGCCGCCCAATCTGCAAGCGAACAAGAACTGGCAAAAGCAGTGGGCAAAGATAAGGCTACGCGCCTTATGCAGTATCTGTCGCGCGCATAGGGCTTATGCTATAATGCGGGTGAATGAACAAACGCAAAGGCGGGTTTACAATTATCGAAATTATCATCGTTGTCACGATGATAGCTATACTCGCCACGTTGACTATATTTGCGTTTAGTAACTGGCGCGCCAGAACGGCAAAAACCGAAATGAGAAACGAATCTGCCCAGGCGTGGATAGCGCTAAAGAACTATCGCGTGTTTAACGGCGCCTACCCCGCCAACCAAACGGCGTTTAATGCGGTGTACAAAGTGGGCAGCGCGGTCACACTCACCTATACCACACCAGACAGCGGCACAACGTACTGTATTGCTGCGACGAGCGTGAACGATACATCGGTGTGGTATGTGGGCAGCTCGACGCAGCAACCCACTACGACCAAACCATCAAATTGCCCGTAGGGTGTATAGTAAAACTATATGTTTCATACTGAAAACAGGCGTCGTTTTATTGAGCGTACCCAAG
>JAJXWT010000001.1 GCA_021781475.1 bacterium | reverse complement strand
ATTACAACCCATAATTTGACCAAAAACTATGGGAACGATAGGGGCATTATCGACATTAACCTGGACATCCACCAGGGCGAAATATTCGGGTTTATTGGCCCCAATGGGGCAGGCAAATCAACGACAATCCGCACATTGCTGGGCCTAATTAAACCAACGAGCGGCAGCGCGACCATACTCGGCAAAGATATTGCCACCAATGGCCCAACAATCCGTGAACATATTGGCTATTTGCCAAGCGAAGTTTTTTACTACGACAACATGCGTGTCAAAGACCTGCTAAACTATAGCGCTAGTTTTTACCACCAGCCAAAAGCTACTATGCAGGCCCGCATCAAAGAGCTCGCCGCCGCGCTAGATCTTGACCTGAACCGTAAAATCGACGATTTAAGCTATGGCAACAAAAAGAAAGTTGGCATTGTACAGGGGCTGTTGCATAGCCCAGATTTGATTATATTAGACGAGCCGACCGGCGGCCTTGACCCGCTCATGCAGCAGACATTTTTTGACCTGTTGCGGCGCGAAAACGAACGCGGTGCCACAATACTGTTTAGCAGCCACATTTTAAGTGAGGTGCAAAAGATATGCGACAGGGTGGCGATTATAAAAGATGGCCGGCTGATTACAGTTGAAAATATGGCGGGCCTGCGCAGCAACAGTTATATCCGCTGCAAGCTCGAAGCCACCAAGCCAATTGACGCAAACAAGCTAAAGCTGCCCGGTGCTAACAGCGTGATTGTGAACGGCAGCAGCGCGAGCTTTTTGTTCCGCGGTGACGTGAACGTGGTTACCACAATGCTTGCCAGCATGAAACTGCGCACGGCATGGATTGAAGAGCCCGAGCTGGAAGAGATATTTATGCACTACTACCAAAAAGGTGAGAGTGAATGAACGTACTCCGCTATGAACTAAGGGCCGCTCGCGTGTCGGCAATATTGTGGATATGCACCATTGTCGCCTTGGTGGCGCTATTTATGAGCATCTACCCGGCGTTCGCAAACGACGCCACCGCAGTGCTGAATGTATTCAAAAATATGCCCGCTGCCATGCGTAATATCACTGGCGCCGATGCGGATATGAAACTGTTCAGTTTTTTGGGCTTTTTTGCCAATATTTTTCCGTTTATTACCCTTATAGGCGCTATCGAAGCGGCGGTACTGGGCTTTGGCATTTTAAGCAAAGAATCTATCGCTAAAACCACCGATTTTTTACTCACCAAGCCAAAAACCCGGCGCGCCATTTACTGGCAAAAAACCGGTGCCTCTGTGATTATGCTGCTGGCCACCCAAGTGGTTGTGGTTGCCGCGGCCATATTATTGAGCCGCTGGAGCAACGCGGGCAGCTACGATATGGGGCAATTTATGATGCTGTGGGGCGCATTTGTTTTAATACAATTTTTTATGTTCACACTGTGCGTGCTACTGAGTCAATTAGTAAAAAAGTTGCGCTCGCCCGTGCCACCAGCGCTGGGCCTCAGCTTTGGATTATTTTTGCTAGCGCTGTTCGCGCTCGTGATTGGCGAAAATAGCGTGCGTTGGCTCACGCCGTTTCGTTTTATCGACTACAAAAAAATCATCACAGACGGAACATATGACATGGGCCATATTGTGTACGCACTTGTGCTAATAGCAGCATTTACAGCCGTAAGCTACATAATCTACACGCGAAAGGACGTGCCCGCCGCTGTATGAACCTGTTTTTTTACGAACTCAAAAGCCACTGGAAAAATGTGCTGGTGTGGGGGGTGGTAATCGCCGTGTTTATGGTAATTAGCATGGTCAAGTTTCAGGTACTGGCAAGCGATGCAGCGGCAAGCCAGGCGCTTTTAAAGGCGCTGCCACCGACCATGCAGGCCGTGTTTGGCATGACCGGGCTTAACGTCGCCACCATCGACGGCTATTATGGCGTGTGCTTTATCTTTTTGGCCGTTATGCTTGCGATTCAGGCCGGCATGACTGGCGCCGATATCATTGCCAAAGAAGAAACGTTGGACACGGCCGAATTTTTGTATGTAAAGCCCATTAGCCGGGCACGTATTTTGACAGCCAAATTGCTCGCTGGGCTCATAATTATTGCCGCCGTTGGCATAGCAACCTACGTGGCGACGGTGCTTGCGATTGCCGCATATAACCATGGGGTGGTGCCGCAACATACTGTCGTGCTATTTACCGGGGCCCTTGCGTGCATTCAACTGTTGTTTTACGCGCTCGGCATTTTTGCTAGCGCCGCAATCGGGCTGCCCAAAAAGGCCGTTAGCATCACCGCAGCCGTGGTGTTTGCGTGCTATATTGCGTATGTGCTGTGGGGCATGAGCAGCCAGTTTAGCTGGATGCACTATATATCGCCATTCGCGTTTTTTGCCGCCAAGGACATGCTAGCCGCCGGCAGCTTAAACCAGGGCTGGGTGTGGTTATGCATACTTGTGAGTATCAGCGTGGTTGCAGTGTCCTACGCGCGCTACCTACGGCGTGATTTTAAGGTGTAGCAACTTGTACATACCGCTTACGGTTTGGTATAATACACCCATATCAACCAATTAGGGGGCACCCAAAATAAAACCCGTTGCAATCACACGTTTTTGGCAACGCCGCATATCGCTTGCAGCTATTGTCGTGGGCGGCCTTGTTGTTGCGCTCTACGGGTTGTCGTTCGCAGCACACATGTGGCCGATCAAACTTGCCCCTGTTGTTTACCAAATCATTACCGTGGGCCTGTATTCGGCCATTGCCGGCGCAATTTCGCTGCTACTTGGGCTGTACACGTTTTTTGCCACGCACCCCGAAGATATCAACGAAAATTCGCGGCTTAATTACATTATTGTGCTTATTACTATCGTGATTTTAATCACACAAACTGGCACCGCGAGCTCGCCGTTTGCGCTTTTGTGGGGCGGCATTGCGCTAGTTGCCCCAGTGTTCGGTGGCTGGGGAGTGGTCCCAGCACTATTGATTGCCATTGGCACGGGCGCCTTTGGCTATTTTACGGGGCAGTTTGGCGTAGCCCAAGCTGGTGCGATTGCAGGCCTGGCAAGCGTGCCAGTACTACTTGGGTTTACGGTAAAACCAGCCGCCAACCCAGATAGCGCCGACACCAAAGAAGACCGTTCATATTCAGCACTCGCGCGTGAACTGGGGCAAATTTCCAACAAGTCCGAAGTAGTAATTAACGCGATCGGCGAAGGCGTGCTTGCCGTTAATGGGCAAGGGGTAATCGAGCTTATAAACCCAGCGGCGACGCAATTAGTAGGGTGGGGCAAAAGCGACGCGATTGGCCTTAACTACAAATCGATTTTAAAGCTTGTTGACAGCAAGGGCACCGAAATCGACTCTGCCCACGACCCCGTTGCGAGCACATTTAGCAACAACTCAGCCACTGGCCCCGGCGAATTTACCCTGGTCACGCAATCCGACAAAAAAATAATGGTGTCGGTGCTTGTGTCGCCCATTGGTCAACCGGGTTCGGGCGCTATCGTTGTGTTCCGTAATATATCAAGCGAACGCGCCGAAGAACGCCAGCAAGCCGAATTTATCAGCACTGCCAGCCACGAAATGCGCACCCCTGTTGCCTCAATCGAAGGCTACCTAGGCTTAGCACTTAATCCAAACACCGCACAAATTGACGACAAAGCCCGCGATTTTATTACAAAAGCACACGAAGCCGCGCAGCACCTTGGCCGCTTGTTCCAAGACTTGCTCGATGTCAGCAAGGCCGAAGACGGTCGCATGCAAAGTGACCCCAAAATCGTTGATGTCGTAAAATTTGTCGGTGATATTGCCGAAGGCTTACGACCAAAAGCCGAGCAAAAGGGCCTTAAGCTTATTTTTAAGCCACAAGTTGGCGCCATGGGTGATTTCCGTGAACACGGCATTGGCCGTACCGTTGTGCCATCGTTTTACAGCAATGTCGATAACGACCATTTGCGCGAAGTGGCCGACAACCTGATTGAAAACGCAATTAAATACACGCCGTCTGGCGAAGTCGTTATTGATATCACCGGTACCGACCAAAACATTACCATTAGCGTGACCGACACCGGTCTTGGTATCCCGCGCGAAGACATTCCGCACCTGTTCCAAAAGTTTTACCGCGTTGATAACAGCGAAACCCGCGAAATCGGTGGCACCGGCCTTGGGCTTTACTTATGCCGCCGCTTGGTCGAAGCAATGAACGGCCGCATTTGGGTTGAAAGCACCTACCAAAAGGGCAGCACATTTTACGTAGAACTACCACGCACGTCCAGTATCGAAGCCAGCACAATCATTCAACAAGTTGAGCATGAATCTGAGCAAACGCCAGTGGCACAACCCATCAGTATCCTGCCACCCGATCAGCTAGTGGACACTATTGCGCAAGCCGCGCCAGCCCTGGCACCCCCCAGCACACCGCCTGTGGCGCCGCTAGCCCCGCCAACCGCGCCAGCGCCACAACCAACCAGCGCGCCCGTCATACAGGCTCCGCCGGCCGCCACGCCGACTGTCGCAGATATACCAGGGACCGCCACCGTGCAGCCGCAATACCCACACCCCATTCAAGACTTTCCGAACACCAACTTAAGCGAAATCGAAAAAGACCCGGCACGCTACATTGCCGAGACCGAAGGCCGGGCGCTCAATATCCCGCCGCGCCAGCCGTAACTTATTATTGGCAAATTAAGCATAAGCAAGGTACAATATAAAGTAACTATGGTAAAAACGAAGATTCTATTGGTGGAAGACGACAAAAGTTTGCGCGAAATTTATGGCGTGCGGCTTTATTCAGAGGGCTACGACATTATTTCGGCCGGCGACGGCGAAGAGGCCCTCGCCCTGGCTATTAAGGAACGCCCCCTGCTGATTATCAGCGACGTAATGATGCCAAAAATTAGCGGCTTTGACATGCTTGATATCTTGCGCTCTACTAGTGAAACCAGGGACACCAAGGTAATTATGATGACCGCCCTAAGCAGCGAAGACCAACGCGCGCGCGGCGAAGCCCTAGGCGCCGACCGCTACTTAGTCAAATCACAGGTCGGTATCGAAGATGTCGTACGCACCGTGCACGAAGTCCTGGGCGACGCCCCGGTTTCTGGCGCAGCACCCTTACCGGCCACACCCGCCGCTATGCCGGCCCCCGCACCAGTGCCAACACCTATGCCAGCAGCACCGGCCATGCCAGCACCTGCAGCACCGCAGCAGCCTGCACCAGCGCCCATACCGCAACCTGTTGCTATACCAGCGCCAAGCGCGCCACCCGTACTAGTCCAACCCCAGCAACCAGTGCCTTCGGTGTTCACTACGCCACCAGCACAGGGTGCCAACCCACTGCCGCAGCCAACGGCCCCATTCTCGACTAACCGCCCCGCGAGCCTTGGTGACCGCGTAATCCACCCGCTCGAGCCAACCCAACCACCGCAAGATTTTAGTACACTCATAAACGCCGAACTAGGCACCGCCGAAACACCAACCCAGGCCCCCGCACCAGCTGCACCACAGCCAGTAGCCATGCCACAGCCGGCGCCTATGCCTGCTGGGCCGCCAAGCGGGGCAGTTGACTACCCAAGCGCGCCAGCCAGTCCAGCACTGCCGCAACAACAGCCACAAGCGCCTGCACCAACAGGCATGTCGTTCGAAGAAACACCATACGCGCCCAACCCAACAACTCCACCAACCCCAGGCGACACGCCGCCACTCTCGGTCCCTCCGCGCCAATAGCGGTGTATAATAGCACAATGGATTCTCACAGTGGCCCTTTGCGGCTGAACAAACACCTGGCGCTCGTATTGGGCGTATCACGCCGCGAGGCAGACGATTTAATTGCAAGTGGGGCAACCGCTATTAATGGCACGCCCGCCGTACTTGGGGCGCGTATGAACGCGGCCGATACCATAACAGTGCATGGCGAGCCACTTGCCGCTACGCCACAGCATATTTGTATTGCATTTAATAAACCAGCCGGTTACGTATGCTCACGCAGGGCGCAGGGCAGCGCGCCAACCGTTTATGATCTGTTGCCCGCGCAATACCGCTCCCTTAAAACTGTCGGTCGCCTCGACAAAGACAGCAGTGGCTTAATCTTGCTCACGAACGATGGCGATTTTGCCCAACGTATGACCCACCCGAGTTTTTACAAGGTAAAAGCATACAACCTACAGCTAAGCGCGCCACTTGCGCCGCTACACCACCAAATGATCAATGACTTTGGCGTCGAGCTTGCCGATGGCCCCTCGCGCCTGACCCTTATGCCCTTAAACGACACCGACAAAACCCAGTGGCAAGTCACCATGCACGAAGGCCGCAACCGGCAAATCCGCCGCACCTTTGCCGCATTGGGCTACACCGTCACCGCACTCCACCGCATCCAATTTGGTGGTTATTCACTTGGTGATATAAAAAGCGGCGAGCACAAACTCGTCGATATTCAGTAGGTGATATATACCCAAAAAGTGTGGTTATTCCAGCATAATTTTTGGCACTTGTAAAACTTAAGCACCTCTGTTATAATGGCTGGCAATGGCAAAACTACCTATTGTAGCAATTATTGGGCGGGCAAATGCGGGCAAAAGCTCGCTTTTTAACCGTTTGGTCAAACAACAGCAAGCAATTGTGGCCCGCGAAGCCGGCACCACGCGCGACAACGTAATTGGTAAAGTGGCGTACCAACGGCGCAGCGCCGGGGGTGGCGAGGGCGAATTTATGCTGATTGACACCGCCGGGCTTAAAACCGCCGAAGACGATTTTGAAGCGGGCATTCAAGACCAAATCGAAGATGCCGCCACTGCCGCCGACGTGATTTTAGTGGTCGTTGACAGCACTAATTACCCTGGCGACGAAGAACGCATGGTGGCCAAAAAAGCCCTAAAAAGCAAAAAACCGGTCATTTTAATCACCAACAAGGCCGATTTAAAAGAATCTCTGCCCGACGACGAATTCCGCCGGCTTGGCGTTAAAGACATTATTCGCACCAGCGCCGAACACAACAGCGGGCTTTCGGACCTATTAGACCGCATTGCCGAACTAGTGCCCGAAGCCCACGACACTGAACCCGACGACGTGCTGCGCATCGCCTTAATTGGCCGCCCGAACACCGGCAAAAGTAGCCTATTTAACACTTTGGCCGGCAAGCAACAGGCGATTGTCGCCAACCTAGCTGGCACCACACGCGATTTAAACCGCGTAAACGTGGCATTTAAGGGGCAGGCGATTGAACTAATTGACACCGCCGGCGTCCGCCGCCAGGGCAAGCAAGAGCGCGGAATTGAAAAATTCAGCGTGCTACGTACCATGCAGGCCGTTCAAGAATCTGACATTTGTTTGTTATTAATGGATGTAAACGAGCTGAACGTACAGCTTGACCAGCGCCTGGCCGGCATTATCGCCGAAGAAGGCAAGGGTTTGGTGCTTGTAGTGAGCAAGTGGGATATCGCCGAAGACAAGGATGCCTTTACCCGCGACGAAATTGCGCCTAAAATCCAACACAATTTTGATTTTGTACCCTGGGCGCCACTCATCTTTACCAGTAGCACCACTGGCCAAAATGTGACCAAACTATTTGATTTGGCCATGCAGATTATGGCTCGACGTGCCCAAAAAACCAGCACGCGCACACTAAACGACATGCTGCAAGGCGCCGTTACCGCCCACCCGGTGGCCGGCCTTAAAAACACGCACCCCAAACTCCGCTACATCGTGCAAACCGACGACAACCCGCCCTGGTTTGTTATCTACGGCAGCAACCTAAAATTTTTGCACTGGAGCTACAAACGCTACCTCGAACGTAACCTGCGCGAGGCGTACGATTACACCGGCACCCCTGTAAAATTCAGCTTTAGGGACGAAAAGCAAATTAAAGCCAACAAAGAACGCGTCGCCCAAGGCCTAGCGCCTGTCACCAAGGCCTACAAAAAGCAAAAAGAAGCCGAAAAACGCGAAGCAATCCAAAAGGCAAAAGAGCAATAGATATGACAAACCCGCTGGCTAAAAACCAGCGGGTTCTTCTTGTCACCCAGCTCCTTCTTTCAGTGGCGCGGCTTTCGCGCCACGTGGATGGGGTATTCGGGGTCGATGAGCGTGCCAGCCTTGGCCCGAGCCACGTCCCAACGGGAGCATCCGATCCAGATGGCCAGACCGAGCACCATGAGTAGCAGCGAAATCAGGTAGGACATACGCCAGCGCCAGGACAGCCAAGCCGATGGCTGGGAGCTCATAGGCAAGCGCCCCAGCGCTGATGAGGCCCCAGATGAACAGCTGGTGCCAAATCCGCGTCGGCGCGTACATCCGTCCGTCCACCTTCTCCTCGGGGGAGATTTGGAACAGGAACAGCGCAGTGCCAAGGGCGATGCCGAGGATGAGCGAGACCAACTTCCACCACCACGGGGTGGTATCGTTGGTGGACCACATCAAGGCCACGCCGGCGACAAGCGCCAAGCCGAGCCCCAGGTCACCCGGGAACAGGGCGCGGTACTGACCACGCCACAAGCCCCAGGGGTGCTTGCGCGGCTCTAACTTCGAGGTGGCCCACATGCCACCGTAGATGTATGTGGTGATTGCCACATACATCAAGACGTAACGCAACATGATGGCCTTTCGGTCGAGGGTGACAAGGGACGCGACTGCGCCCCTTGTGGAACGCAATCGTTATCTTTTCATTATATCATTATTTGAATAATAAGTCAATGTGCTACACTGGTGAGTATGAAGTTACTGCTTGCCCTTGGCAACCCTGGGCCACACTATGCCGGCACCCGCCACAATACGGGGTTTTTTGTCGCGGACCAGCTTGCCGGCGCTCATGGCGCCACGTTTAGCGATAAGCCCAAATTTAAGGCACATATTGCAGAGGTAACAATCGCTGGCGAAAAAGTGCTCATTGCCAAGCCAACCACGTTTTATAACGAGGTAGGGCAGGCTATGCGCGCCATTGCTGATTTTTACAAGCTCGCGCCAAGTGACGTACTAGTAATCCACGATGATTTAGCTTTACCCCTTGGTACACTCCGCACCCGCATAGGCGGCAGCGGTGGGGGCAATAATGGCATTAAAAGTGTAAACGCACACGGTGGCGCCGAAACCCACCGGCTACGCATTGGGGTGTATAACGAATTGCGTGATACGGTTGACGACGTGGAGTTTGTTCTGGGCAGGTTTAATGCCGATGAGCGCGCCATTCTTGAGCAACAGCTGCCAACAATCACAACAATAATTACCGATTTTTGCAGCGGCACTATAAACCATTCCACCCACCGCCACGCTACTGAATAAATAAGCCTAAAATAAAAAACGGGCCGGAGCCCGCCGAGTTGGTTCAGCTGGTGCTGATCTCATTCTCGGCGGGCTCCCGGCTTTCGCGATTGACGCGGCGGAATGCGAGCACCACCCATACGGCGGTGAACAACATTGCCACGATCACACCCAGGGTTACCCAGGGGTACTGCACGCGCGGGCTGTACCAGCGCCAAACGTGAATCGCCACCCACAGCGTCCATGCGGTGAGCGTGATGGTAAGTGCCGAGTGGCGTGCAAGCGAGGAACGGCACATGGCCATGTAGCCCCGCAGTAACGGCCTCGTCGATGAGACCTGCCACTGCAGCAAGTACATACTTGCCGTAACAAGTGACATTGCGAGCAGCAAAATGCGCTGCAACGTGCCGTCAACACTCCGCGCCGCCATTGTCGTACCCGCGAGCATAAGCACCGTAGTAAAAAACGGTGCAACAATGCGAGCCATGCTCGTCCTTTCACTCGTCTTGGAACTTCCGCGGGCCCAGGCTGGGCCAACAATCTGCAATTATAGCATTATTATTATAAAAAGTCCATAACGCAGGCAATTACACGCCGAGCAAGCGTATCACCACCGCCACCAACACCAAGCCAACCACCAGTACCGCTGCCTGGATAGTGCCAAGGCGCCGTGGCTGGCCATGAATATCAGGGATAATATCGCTTGCCGCAATGTAAATAAATATACCACTTGTTATGGCAAGCAGCTGCGATTCGGGGATAGGGAAGGCGCTGTTGCCAACATAGGTAAGCGTGGCGGCAACAATCGTGCCCAAGGCGGTAGCAATGTTTGCCCACACCACCTTTTTGTCACGCCAGCCGCGGCTCAGTAAAATACCAAAGGTGCCAAGCTCTTTAGGGATTTCGTGCGCGCTTACCGCAAGGGTAGTAATAAAACCGGTTGCAGGGTTGACCAAAAAACTCGCAGCAATCGCCACGCCATCGATCATATTATGCAAAAGGTCACCAATCATCACTAGGTTACCCTGGTGTGTGCCAATATGTTCAGCCTCTGTTTCGTGGTCGTGGTGGTGGTGAAACCAGCTCGCTAGGCGCTCGGCAATAAAAAACAAAATAAACCCAAACAATGCCCACACCAGCATGTCGCGTGGCGCGCCCGCCTTAAAGCTTTCGGGCAACAAGTCAAAAAACGCCGCCGCCAAAAGCGCCCCAGCCCCAAAAGGCAAGGTAAGGTGAATTGCCCGTGAACGGCTTGCTTTTGTCAGCAGCAACAGCCCGCCACCAATTAAACTAATGGCGCTCCCCGCCAAAATCGCACCAAGCATTATAATAAATGTCATTATTTATTAGTATACCACCTTTACTTTTGTGTTTTTCGTGCTAAAACTAAAAGTAACCGGTAGGCCACTGTGTCAGCGCGCCCCGGCGCGTTTTGGCAGGGAAGGACATGCAATGAGCAACGACACTCTTCAATCGCCGACAGACGAAGATGTTGAGCGCGAGGCGGCCGCCAGCCTTGACGACGACCCTGATGGTTGGCGTGCGGTGCGGGGCCCAGGTGCGCTCGCGGCTCAGGCGCCACTCACGGCTCGAGCCCCGGCATTCACGAGCAGCGAGCAAGCGCCCGACTGACCATACCCACCAACCTTGCCCCTGCATGTACAACAGTGTACATGCAGGGGCAAGCCCAGCTACTTTGCCCACAAGCCCCTAGGGCTATTTTTATGCCGCATAACAAAAACGACCCCAGTTAAGGGGTCATTTTTCAAACTGGCGCCAGGTAAGGGTGGGCATCACCTGACACCAGTTTGCCCTTCGTCCCACCCGATCCGGGTATACGTGATCCACCTCACAAAACGTAGAGATCCGCTGGACAAAGGGGTTAGTATACGCTAAAAAGCTTTCTAAGCGGTGTAACAGTGGAGGGTAGATTACCATTACACACCTTTTAGCGCAACCTAACATAAGTTAGAATAGGGGGTATAAGGTGCTTGACATCCGTTACCGGATAATCAATCGCTTTTGATATTAGCACACATTTGACACATTGTCAACACTTTCTGACACAAATTCTATGAAAATCAATAAAATTTCACCAGATAAATCTCCGTTTTTGCAGATAACGGTAAATATCCCTAAACCGCCCAAAATATTATTTTATATTGGCGAGCTGCCAGGTACTAGGGTACCGGCCATTGCGGTTGTGGGCACTCGCAAGCCAACTAGCTACGGGGTAGAAGTGACGAGCCAACTAGCAGGCGAACTTGCCAGCAAGGGGGTGGTAATTGTAAGCGGCCTGGCGCTTGGCACCGATGCGTTAGCCCATAAAGCTGCGCTCAGCGCCGGCGGCGTTACCATGGCCGTGCTACCGTGCGGGCTTGATACCATTGTGCCACGCACCAACCGCGACCTCGCTATCAGTATTTTAGAGCACGGTGGGGCACTACTCAGCGAATACCCGCCAAATAGCACCGCTAGTTACAAATCAAATATGCTTGAGCGTAACCGCATTGTGAGCGGTTTAAGCGACGGCATTTTGATTACCGAAGCCGGTGCCCGTAGCGGCACCCTAAACACCGCAAGCCACGCCTTGGCGCAGGGCAAAGATGTGTTCGTGGTACCGGGCAACATCACCAGCCCCATGAGTGCCGGCTGCAACGCATTAATTAAGCAAGGCGCCACGCCGGTAACCTGCGCCGCCGATATTTTGCAGGTGATTGCGCCGAGTCTACTAACAAAACAACCGGCGCTCGCCATGGGTGCGAGCCCACTCGAAGCGCATATTATTGAGCTTTTAAACAGTGGTCTGCGCGATGGCGATCAAATCCAAAACCAGCTGCGCGTTACAACGCCAGAGCTCAACAGCGCGCTCACCATGCTCGAGCTCAGCGGCACCGTCCGTGCCCTTGGTGCCAACCAATGGACATTGCGGTAGCGAACGACGCGCCTTTAGTTGATTTATATTGCTAATTATGCTATAATCTATAGTCTTGTCATACTTTACGTGCGGCAGGGAACACCCCTGCCGCGCCCGCTCACCAATATTGACTTTGTTATTATTCTATGTTAATTTATTTTAGCTACGAAAGACCGAGCTCCAAAGGGGAGAAGATGAACACCGTGCGCACCGCACAGCAGACCATCAACAAGTTCGAGCGCTTCAACAGCGGCCCAGGAGGTGTCGTCCTCCTGGCCATCACACTATTCGCCGTCATGATTGGCTTTTTGCTGATCACGTTTGGCTCGGTATTGCGCTGGTAGCGACGCAGCACCACAACGGCTGGCGCGGGCCAACACTCACCCCCGCGCCAGCCACACTACTTATCACCACTGGTTGGTGATTTTTATTTGCAATTTAAAAACCCATGCTTTATATTAAGCCGTTGTTTGTAAAACCAATCAAAAGGCTTATAGTTAAACAAGTATGGCAAAAAACCTCGTTATTGTAGAGTCACCAGCAAAGGCAAAAACTATCGAAAAATACCTCGGTGGTGATTTTACCGTGCTCAGCAGCGTGGGGCACATACGCAGCATTGCCAAAAAGACCAAAGATGGCACGCCACCAATTGACGTGCAACACGGCTTTGAAACCGTGTACGAAATCGACCCCGAAAAAAAGAAGGTAATCGCCGAGCTAAAAAAGCACGTAAAGGCCGTTGGGGCCGCTAATGTGTGGCTCGCAACCGACGAAGACCGCGAGGGAGAGGCGATTGCCTGGCACCTGTGCGAAGTGTTAGGGCTCGACCCAAAAACCACCAAGCGCATTGTATTCCACGAAATCACCAAAACCGCAATCACCGATGCGATTGGGCACCCGCGCACCATAGATATGAGCTTAGTGCGCGCGCAACAAGCCCGCCAAATTTTGGACCGCATTGTTGGCTTTGAGCTAAGCCCCGTGGTATGGCAAAAAGTGCCGGGCGGCAAAAGTGCCGGTCGCGTGCAAAGCCCCGCCGTGCGCCTGATTGTGGAACGCGAGCAAGAAATCAATACGTTTGAAGGCAAGGCCGAATTTAAGGTCACCGCCATTTTTGTCCATAACGAACAAGAATTTAAGGCCGAGCTAAGCCAGCGCTTTAATAGCGAAGCCGACGCCCGCGACTTTTTGGAATCATTAGCAGGGGCCGATTTTACCGTCAGTGACATTACCACCACCCCTGGCACGCGCAACCCCGCTGCGCCATTTACTACCAGCACCCTGCAGCAAGAAGCCAACAGCAAGCTTGGCATGGGCAGCCGCGCTACCATGTCCGCCGCCCAAAAGCTGTACCAAGAGGGTAAAATCACCTACATGCGTACCGACAGTGTAAACTTAAGCGGCCAAGCAATCGCCGCCGCCGCCGATTACATTAAGCGTTTGTACGGCCACGAATACAGCCAAGTGCGCAAGTTCAAAACCAAATCGGCCGGCGCCCAAGAAGCCCACGAAGCCATTCGCCCAACTGATATGGCCCGCGAAGAAGTCGGTGGCGATAGCTACGAACAGCGCCTATACGACCTGATTCGCCGCCGCACGCTAGCAAGCCAAATGGCCCCGGCCAAAACCGAAAACACTACCGTAACTATCGAGATTACACGCAAAGTGGGTGACTCGGAAGGGGGTGCTCCCACTGAGGTGAAATCTACTGATTTCACCGAGGATGGGGCGAATTCCGGGGCAGGGCCCACGCGCAGCGACCTACGTGCCGCCAAAGGCGGCAACGACGGGAGCGGTGACACCCTTGTATTCACCGCCAAAGGCCAGGTAATCGTATTCGATGGCTTTTTACGCGTTTACAACATTGCCACCAAAAATGAAGATATTTTGCCAGCCGTGCAAAGCGGCGAGGCGCTACGTGCCTACCACATTGAGGCCCGCCAAGTGTTTGCGCGCCCACCAGCTCGCTACACCGAAGGCAACCTGGTCAAAAAGCTCGAAGAACTCGGCATTGGCCGCCCAAGCACCTATGCCACAATTATTAATACCATACAAACTCGCGGCTATGTAGAAAGGGGCGACGGCGAAGGTGAACCGCGCGATGTTATTGTGCTGCAGCTCGTTGATGGCGCCGTGGAACGTGAAGTCCAAACCGAAAAAACCGGCTCAACTAAAGGCAAGCTGCTGCCAACCCCAAGCGGTGAACTGATTGCCAGCTTTTTAGGCAACCACTTTGAACAAGTAGTTGATTATAGTTTTACTGCCAATGTCGAAAAGGAATTTGACAGCATAGCAAGCGACAAACTTGAGCGCAATACAATGCTCCAAAGCTTTTACAAACCATTCCACGAACTCATTGAACAATCTGGCGGCATTGACCGCAGCACCGTGGGCGAGCAACGCGAGGTTGGCATTGACCCCAAAACTGGCAAACCAATTTTGGCACGGTTTGGCCGTTTTGGCCCCATGCTACAGCTTGGCAGCAGCGATAGCGCCGACAAGCCGCAGTTTGCCCCCATGCCGCGCGGTGCCAAAATCCAAACCATCAGCCTTGAGCAAGCCCTAAAGGCCTTTGAACTGCCGCGCGTGGTTGGCACTACTGCCGATGGCCAAGAAATCAAAGCCAACGTTGGCCGCTTTGGGCCGTATATTCAAGTGGGTAAACTGTATGTCAGCATAAAAGACCACGACCCGCGCGAAATCACCGAAGCCGAGGCACGCGAGCTATACGCCGCCAAACTGCAAGCCGAAGCCGAAAAGACTATTACCGACTGGGGGGCCATTAAGGTGCTAAACGGCCGGTTTGGGCCCTACATTACAAACGGCAAAACCAATGCGAAAATCCCCAAAGGTACCGAGCCAAAAACGATTACCGAAGAGCAGGCCAAGGCCCTGCTCGCCGAAGCACCCGCCAAAAAACCGCGCCACCGCGCCACCACTCGCAAACGCGCCGCCAAATAGCATGCTATTGACTTTTTTATCATTTTTAGTATAATATGCGTATCGTGCAAGGCGCACGCGTATCACCCATCTAGGAGATGGTCAAAATTAGCGTTAACATCACCGAGCGGCCTCGCGTCACTCGCATGGATACCCACGACACCGAGCTCAGCTTCGGGGTGGTGATCGTCCTTCCCCTCGAGAAGGGAGTGGAGCTGCCCCTCAAGGTGGGAGAGAACTTCTACAACGATGAGGAGTGCTTCTTCTTCCGCGGCCAGGTTCGGGTCTTCTACCAGATCGATGAGTACCCCAACACGGTGACCATCATAGCGCTCAAGCCCATCAACCCGGGCTACGACGCTGCTCTGCGCGACCTTCTGGGCGAGGAGCTGTACCACCTGTCCGAGAAGCCGTACAGCTTCATATTCGATGACGCAACGGCCGCCGAAGTCCTTCGGCGGCTCGTGACCGAGTGCTCAATTGAGACCGGCGCCTGACACAAGCAACCCACCAACATGGCAGAACCCACCCGAGCGTTCGTCGCGAAGGTGGGTTTAGCCATATATGGGGCTTTTTTAATCGCCAGCGCCACACCTATTGACATTTATGTATAACAGAGTAGAATTATTTTTTGGCGTTTAAAAATTCGACCC
Organism: bacterium; assembly: GCA_021781475.1. GTDB lineage: Bacteria > Patescibacteriota > Saccharimonadia > Saccharimonadales > Saccharimonadaceae > Saccharimonas. Next base: position 100,375 of record JAJXWT010000001.1, on the reverse strand, counting down.
TCGAAAGGACCAGCATGAGCAACACAATCGTCCGTAGTGCCCGTGACCTGCCGACCGGTACCTCCTTCCGCTTCTGGAAGCCAGGTAATCCGGGCAGCGTTGGGCACGCGACCATAGCGGGCGAGCCATTCGATGCAGGCGGACAGCCAATGGTCACCATCACGGTCCCCGCCTGGACGGTCGGCCTCGGCCAGCCCCCCAAGGGCGAGCAGCTGTGGATGGCCGCCATCGAGAGCTGACCGGCGCCACAAGCCCGCCCCGACACAGACGTCGGGGCGGGCTATGCCTTTTTTATGGATTGCAAAAACTTTTCACGGCACTCTGTGCGTATCTGTTATATTTGACATTTATACAAAACGATTACCATCCAAATAATAAGTATGCATAATAAATAGTGGTAAAAAAGTATTTACCATAAGCACCAAAGTTGTGATATAATTAGTTTAACCTTGAACAGGTAGCACGTCACTACGCAAGTAGTAGGGGTAATATGTTTGACAAACAAGTACAATTTGTTGTATAATCAAACGTCAGATACCTATTCAATACATACTAATAAAGGTGAGGCAGAAGGGATTTACCGTACCGGCTATGAGCGAAAGCGCACAACAAAAAGATACAACCGCCGTTTTACAACAAGCTGTTAAGGATATTTTGGCAACCATTGACCAACAGCGTGAGCAGGAGATTATTACACGGCGATTCGGCCTGTACGAGCGTAAAGAAACCCTTGAGCAAATCGGCGAGCTACTTGGCATTACCCGTGAGCGCGTGCGCCAGCTTGAAAAAGCAATTCTCATTCGCCTTAAAATTGCGAGCGAAGACGGTAAAATCCCCGCCACACAAGATATTGAAAAACTGATTGTACGCGATTTAAGCGAACACGGCCGTGTTGCCCGGGTTGCCGACCTAGCAGACCGCCTTACCGGCAGCAAGGCGACAAACGCCACAAAATCACACTTGGTATTTATTGGTGAAATATCGCCACGGCTTACCACCATTAACGAAAACGACAACTACCACCAGGCAATCGGCATTGGTGAATACGGTGACGAAAAGCAAATCCGCGCTAAAGTTGATGACATTGCAAAAGTTATCAAAAAGCATGGCGAGCCAGTAACAGTTGAAACATTGTTTGATATGGTGCAAGGCTACGAAACGCCAGCACAAGTTCAGGCACTTGCAAGCCTTAGTAAGCTACTTGCGCACCTAAAAGACATGTGGGGCCTTGTAAAGTGGCCAACTGTCAACCCCAAGAACATCCGCGACAAAATTTACGTTATTTTGGCCGACAACGGCAAGCCGATGCACTTTAGCGAAATTGCCGAAAAAATCAAAGAGAGTGAATTTAAACGTAAAAATGTCACCACACAGGCAATCCACAACGAACTTATCAAAGATAAGCGCTTTGTTTTGATTGGCCGCGGCATTTATGCCCTAGACAGCTGGGGCTACAACAAGGGCACGGTAAGTGATGTCATTAGCGATGTGCTGCGTAAAGCAGGCGAGCCATTACACCGCGACGAAATTGTAAAACGCGTGCTAAAAAGCCGCCAGGTCAAAGAAACGACAATTTTGCTGAACCTACAAAGCAAAAGCGAGTTCAAACGGGTCGCCAAAGCGACCTACAACCTGGCAGAGCCAAAATAGGCTACTACTTGTAACCATACGGCATCCAGGTCCACACCTGGATGTTTTGTTTTTAATGTGATTTAATATGAGCATTCATAGCAACGGTGCTTTGAATCAACAGGGAAGAGGGACCAGCCATGCCGGTGACACGGGAAGCTGCCTGGGCAGCGGGCAAGCGGTTTAACGATCAAGTTCTGCCGGGAAACCAGCAGCTCATCCGTGAGGTCAATGCGCGCACCAGCAGAGCGCAGGCCGCCCCATACGGGTCCTGCCACGCCACCGACGGGGACGCAGTTCCCGGCTGTGGCAGACCGCTGTCGGTGATTGAATTCGCCAGCGGCAAGAGTGTGTGCAGCGACTACCCAAGCTGTTACCACTGATTCCAAACACCCTGTGCTACCGCACAGGAGCAGACACCGCACGGATATCATTCCGCGCACCGTCCACTCCCGTGCGGTTTTTGCTGCATAACCGCTGTTTCCAAACCCGCTTACCCTTGCATTTTACCTCTGTTTGTGATACTCTCAACAGAGAGAATATGCAAATTTTAGCCTGGATTATTACAACACTCTTGCAATGGTACGTATGGATACCTATTGTATTGGTGCTTATATACCTTACATGGCGGAACAACCAAAGCATCGCCGTTGTCAAGAACACTGAAAGCGTGCTGCTTGTCCTTGAAATACCAAAGACAAACGACAAAAGCGAGCTCGCAGCTGAACAAATGTTTGCAAGCCTACATGGTATTTTGCGTGACGCCAAAGAATTAAAAGAGAACAACGGCTACCAAGAACACCTAAGCTTTGAAATCGCGAGCGTAGGCGGGCGGATTCGTTTTTACGTGTGGACCCCAAAATCGCTCCAAAGCTTTGTTGAAGGCCAAATATATAGCCAATACCCAACAGTACAGATTAGCGAAGCCGAGGAAGATTACGTAAGCCATGAGCGGCAGCACAGCGTAGTGTACACGAGTGAAATTGTGCCGACCGCTATTGAATTTTTGCCGATTCGCACGTTCCAAAGTTTCGAAGTTGACCCGCTTGCCGGTATTACCGGCACACTTGCCAAGCTCGAAGACACCGGCGAAGAACTATGGATTCAAATTTTGGTGCGCCCAATTGCCGATACGTGGCAAAAAGAGGCCGATAACTGGATTAAAAAAATCCGCAGCGGCAAGACCGCTGGATTGTTCGGCGATCTTTCGTTCGATGCAAAGTGGTTCGTGCAGATTATTGAGTCGCTATGGCGGCCACCCGAAGCCGGCGCGAATGGCACCGCGACCGTTAAAGAGGTGAGTGATCGCGACAAAACCCGTATCGCTGAGTGTGAAAAAAAGGCTACCAAACTGGGCTATCAGGTAAAAATCCGCTTAGCCTACCTGGGTGAAAACCCGACAAACGCAAAGTTGCGCATGCAGGCACTTGTCGGTACCTTTAAGCAGTTTAATAGCACCAACCTAAACGGCTTTAAAATAGCAAACGACAGCTACAAAAAAGAAGACCTCGCCAAATATAAATCCCGGCTGTTTGCCGACAGGGGATTTATTTTGAATATCGAAGAGGTCGCTAGTGTGTTCCACTTGCCACACACCAACGTGGAAACCCCCAATATTGTATGGGCCAGCACTAAAACTGCTGAACCGCCGGCTAAACTACCCGTTATTACCGGCAACGACGCCGTAGACGAAAATATCAGCGCGTTTGGAGTCACGAACTTTCGGGGCATCAACCACCAGTTTGGGATGCTGCGCTATGACCGCAGCCGCCATATGTATATTATTGGCCAAACGGGCGCTGGTAAATCGGGCACCCTCGAACTATTAGCGCTTAGCGACATATTCCACGGCCAAGGCTATGCGATTATTGATCCACACGGCGACTTTGCAATTAATAACATGAAGTTTATCCCTGGCGCCCGCATGCAAGACGTGGTGTACTTTAACCCGGCCGATACCGAATATCCGCTGGGCTTTAACCCGCTCGAAGTCACTAACCCGGCGCAAAAAAACAACATTAGTTCCGAGGTGATTGGTGTGCTCAAGCGCATGTTTGGCGAAAGTTGGGGCCCGCGCCTGGAATATATTTTGCGTTACACTATTTTAGCGCTCCTTGATCGCCCCGACACCACTATGCTCGATATCACGCGCATGCTCACCGACAAAAGGTTCCGCAAAGACACCCTAAGCTACTGCCGCGATACCGTTGTACTGCAATTTTGGAACATAGAATTCGATAGCTGGACTGAAAAGTTCCAGTCCGAAGCGATTGCGCCGGTGCTTAATAAGGTCGGCGCCTTTACCGCTAACCCGGTTATTCGTAATATTATTGGCCAGCCACGCAGCACCTTTAATATCCGCCAAATTATGGACGAGGGTAAAATTTTAATTGTGAACTTAAGCAAGGGCCTAATTGGCGAAGACAACGCCGGTATTTTAGGCGCCTTTTTGGTCACCAAAATCCAGCTTGCCGCCATGAGCCGGAGTGATATCCCTGATATCGAAGATCGCCGGCCGTTCTACCTCTACGTTGACGAGTTCCAGAACTTTGCGACCGATAGCTTTGCCATGATCTTAAGCGAGGCCCGTAAATACGGCCTTAACCTAACGGTTGCCAATCAGTATATCGGTCAAATGAGTGAGACCGTGCGCAATGCCGTATTCGGCAACGTTGGCACCATGATCAGCTTTCGCGTCAGCGCCGACGACGCGCCAATGCTCAGCAAGCAGTTTGAGCCACAGTTTGAGCCAAGCGATCTGTTACAGATGCATAACCGTAACTTTATCATTAATATGGTGATTAACGGCGAAAAGGCCCCTGCCTTTAGCGCACGCACCCTTAATCTGCCTACGGCCACCACAGATAATACGCGCGCAATTATTGCAAATACCCGCGCCAACTATGGGCAAGCCCGCGAAGTCGTTGAAAAAATGATTAGCGACAAAATCCTGCCGCCACAAACCCTCCAGACAAAGGGGAAGGGGAACCCAGAATATTCCGCTAACCAAAAAAGGTTCCTTGACGAGCAGGGGATTGCCTACGAAGAAAAGCAGCCAGTGCCAAAGGCCGCCAGCACCACAGCAGGGGAGAGCACACAACGGCCAGAGCCAGCAGCTAGTGAGCCGGCACGCCCTACCCCTCCCGCAAATAATGACAACACCAGTGGCGAACCGCACAAGCGAAAGCGCACACGGTCGCGGCATAAAAAATCGGCAGGCGAAGCAGGCGCTGATACCGCCACGCCAGCCCATGAGCAGCCAGGGGTCACCATAGGGCCCACTCCTGACCCATCAGCTATGCTGAACGTCAGCCACGCCGTCCCCACGCCAAGCCCAAGCCGGGAGGCTTACGTAGCAGCGCCAACACAACCGCCAGTTGCTGCGCAAAAACCCGCCGATCCTACAATCTTGCGCATACATTAAGCCTTTTTGTGGGGCCTTCGCCCATATACAGGCAATTAGCCCGAATAGTAAGAACATTTTTAGAACATTAACGCGGCGCACATACAGCCTGGTGGTGCGCGCAATATACCAAATATTCATCGCTTAACGCCAAGGCGTACAGCCAAAAGTAAGCCATATATATGGCACGCCAAGCTTCGGGGCACCCGGGCGATACACAACGGGGGACTTTACGTAATTACATTTAAAACACAGCAAAAAAGTAAACTACAGGTTGATAGGTGAACCATAATTTAAATATAGACTTAACGTCGCACAATATACCTTTTGCGACATTGGCAATAGTAGCCAAAGTTGAATAAGCATCCATCCCCAAAGAGTGCTAATAGCACCAAATAACCCCCTCAGCGGGGGGTACCATTTTTTGTGTATGTGTTCACGGTGTTTTATTTTTGTTATACAAGTATGGTAGTTTACTTTTTCAGCTCGTTGTCATTTTTGTATACGTGGCTCGCTCGTGCGGCCACAACCATCAAACGTTTTCCACAGTTACGTACACGGTTTGACTTTTTTTATTTTTTATATTCCCCTACCTTATTTTTGGTATATTTGACAATTATTGCATTCCCCTGCCTTATATAGTTTTATATATTTATTTTAAAGGTAGAACATATTTAGAACGTTTTACAGCAGAACAGGGGGGCACTGCCCTTTTTGGTTGCACACTCCCCTTATTTATAGAATGCCTCGCCGCTCACCCGTACGTCTAGATATTGCGCGCCTATCCCCTTACTCGCAAGGTATCGGATAGCCCGTGCGGCGTCTTCGGCCTGCTCCCCCACTGGTCGGTCAATGCTTAACTTTATCGGGTAGGCAACGCCCTGGAGCGACACCTGTACTTCGTGGGTTGTATTGGCGGGTAAAATCACCTGTGTCACTGTAAAGCCATTCTCGCTCATGCGTCCCACCACTTGACCAATAAAGCTCAGCAGCAGGTTACTGACCAGTACCTGGTTGCCGGTTGCCGGTATTCCAGTCTGATCAACTACTTCGATAGACGGCTGCTGATAGTAGTTACGCGCAAATGCGTTGCCCTTAGAATCGACGTACATCGTAGACGTTCCAGTATGCCACATAACAGCGGGCGTACGGAACGCAATATGCACCGTGGCGCGGCCAATCCCATCGTAGGGCACCGTGCTGTCAATCGAACGAACTTCGGGGTAACCGTGCGCCTGCAAATAGGTTGTAAGGGTATTGACGTTCAAGCTAAACCGGAACCGCTGCAGTGGATTAGCTACCAGGTAATCGTGGATCGCCGATTCGTATATACTACTGTTCACCGCACCCGGGGCGTCGGTCGTTACCGCCACGGTTATAATCGATTCATACATCAAATATGTAATCCCCGCACATACGGCCAACACCGCAAGCAGCGCAGCCCCCGCATGCCGCCTATGCCGCCGCAGGTGGTGCGCGTGCACGCGCGGCGACCGTAGTTCTGCGCCATGCTCGTTCACACTGGACACATTCGAAGATAGGCTACCGACAAGCGTACGATTCCGCTGGAACGGTGAACGCCGGGGTGGGGTGTCATCTTTAGGCAGGGGAGTACCCCCCCTACCCTGGCCACCAGCAGGCAAACGCCGGTGTGGCATCGGCAATGATTTTTTTGGTAGTAAGCCCATTTGTTCTAAGTATACACTAGCGCTTTGCCGCCGTCATTATTAGTGTTGCAAGTTGCTGTGCCGCCTTGGGTTTTGCAAACGCGTGCAGGCGCTCCCCTAGTTCCCTGCGCATCATAGGGTCATCAGCAAGCGTTATGATAGCCTGCTCAAGGCGATTGTCTTGTTCGATCCCTTCGTTCTGCACCACCAAGGCCGCCTGGGCTTCGTGAAAAACTTTTGCATTTTTAATTTGGTCACCCAATTGATGTGCAGGCACAATAATGGCTGCCACACCAAGACCTGCCAGTTCTTGCAAAAAAGTTGCGCTCCCCCGTGTTACCACAATATCGGCAGCACCCAGCACTTCGTCCATTCGTTCGAACACAAAAGGCGCTACCTTGTAGAGCTCCGATTTTGGGGCAGCCTGCAGCGCCTCATCGTAATGCGCCTTACCCGCCACCAAAAACGCGCCAATCCCCTGTTCAATAAGCGCCGGCGCGGCGTGGTTCATGGCAGTGTTAATGCTTACAGCGCCAAGCCCGCCACCAACCGCTACAACAAGCAACTTGTCTGGGTTAAAACCAAGTTTTTGTTTATATGCCGCCTGTTGCGGTGGTGTCTTGGGGCGAAACCGTGGGCTGATTGGTACACCTACATAATGGCTTTTTGCTGCTGGGTAATGGTAGTTTTCGAGCGGTGACCCAGTGGCAACGACATTCGCCCAACGAGCAAGGATGCGGTTTGTCAGCCCCGGGCGAGTATCTGAATCGTGAATAACCAGCGGAATACGCAGCACATGTGCCGCATAGCCAACCGGCAAACATACAAACCCGCCTTTCGTGAATACGACGTCGGGATTAAAACGCCGCATCAGGCGCACGCTTTCAAAAAAGCCCGCAAATATTTTAAATAGATCTTTAAAGTTGTTCCACACAAGACCACGCACCAACAAATGCTGAAAAGCCGAAAGGTGCGCATAGCGACGGAGTTTTCCGCTGTGGATTACCCGCACCGCCACAGGAACGCTCACCGCCTGCATTAACCCGTGCGACTGCGTTTCAAACGCCCTATCGCACACAAATACCGCGTCTAGGTGCTTATCGTGAACCGCTAGCTCATTAAATAGCGCGACGACCGGCGACACGTGTCCGCCCGATCCCCCGCCGGCCGCCAATATTTTCATGCGCTGAGCCTCCCTGATTTACGTTAACCGAATGGGTGGTGTATTTGGAAAGTTGGAATGCAAGCCCCATGGCGCCCGTTACAAACAACATACTGGTACCGCCAAAACTAAGCAATGGCAGCGTAATGCCCGTGAGCGGTACAACACCAATCATAGACGCCACATTCAGTATCACGTGGGCAGCAAGCCACCCAAAGACACCTGCAACGACAAGCCGTGCCGTCATATCGGGTGCGCGGTCCGCTATGCGCAGTAATCGCATAAGGAGCGCTGCAAAAATCACCAATATCACACTCACGCCGACAAACCCGAACATTTCGCCAATGATCGCGAACACTGAGTCGTTGATTGCCTCTGGCAAATACCCCGACGCCTGGATACTATTGCCAACACCAAGCCCAAAAGCGCCCCCCGACCCCAGGGCAATCATGGCGTTATGAATCTGGTAATCGTTACTCGTTGCATTGGCCGAACTTTTTCCACTACCGCTAAAGAACGTGATAATGCGATCCCGCCGGTGTGGCGCCGCCGCAATTGCGACAATACCCAAAATTAACACAGCCACCAAAAGTTTTACACCTGTTTTTCGATCGATCCCACTCACCATCAAAATCGTCGCGACAATGCTACCAACAGTAATGCCCGTACCAAGGTCATTTTGCAAAATCACCACAAACAACAGTGAAATCAGCGAAATCACCACAACCGGTGTAATTGTTTTTTCCGTGTTGTTTAACAAACCCTGGCTCGCGCGCTTGCTCAAAAATACCGCAAGATACAGCAACAAACCAAACTTCAAAAACTCCGCCGGCTGAAAACTCCCCAGGGCACCCAAGTTAAACCAACGATACGCGCCCAGCGTATTCGTGGCAATGGCGTTAATTTTTAGCACATTACCAAACAAAAATAATGCCGCGCACAATGCCAGGCCAATAGCCAAGAACTTGCCGGCGTGTTTTGTGAACCATCCAAACGGTATTTTAGCAGCAAGAACAAACGCCCCCATGGCCAGCACCAAGCTTGTTACTTGCTTGACCGCAAAATACGTATCGGTGTAAAAGTTTGTTCCATAGGCATTATTCATCACATTGGCGCGCTGCGGACCAATGGCGTACATGACAATAAGACCAATCAACATTAATAAACCAATGTATAGAACAATCTGATAGTCGGGCCGGTGAGCGCGTTGAGCTATCGTGCCCGTATCGACCGCGCTGGATGCGTGTCGCCGGCTACGCAATGTGACCCCCCGCCAATGCCAAGAGCAAGCCAATAAAACCGGCGACGCAGGCAATTACCCAAAAGCGCATTGTCACTTTTGCTTCGGGCCACCCCGTTGCTTCAAGGTGCTGGTGGATTGGCGCGCTAATAAATACCTTACGGTGGAACAGTCGCTTGCTTACAATCTGGACAAGGCTCGAACCCGCCTCGACCACAAACAAGATGCCAATAATCGGTAGCAAAAACAGGGTGTTTGTTAGCATTGCCACTACGCCAAGCGTCGTGCCAAGCGCAAAGCTCCCAACATCACCCATAAAAAAACGCGCGGGGTAAATATTAAACCACAGATAAGCCAGCAGTGCGCCAACTACGGTAAAGCAAAAACCCGCAAGGCTTGTATGGCCCTGCAAAAGCGCAATCACGCCAAACACGGTAAAGCTAATAACAAGCAGCCCACCGGCTAGGCCATCGAGCCCATCGCTTATATTGACCGCATTACCCGTTGCAACAACCGCGAACGCGAAAATCGGTATAATCCACCACCCCACAAACCAATCACCGGCAAACGGAATATGGATTGCGTTGTAGCCAAGCTTTATGTAAAAGAACCAACCCAGCACTAGCCCAAGGGCGGTAATCATGGCAAATTTTACGCTACTGCGTAGCCCCGCCACCCCACCACCGTTGCTCCGAATGTTAATAATGTCATCAATCATGCCAACAATACCCCCACCGACTAGTGAAGCAAGCGGAAGCCACGTTTGAGCTCGGTCCAAGTTTGTTGTAACTGTGACAACGCCGATTGAAACAATCCCAACCACCCCTGCCATGGTCGGGATGTGCCGGGTAAACTTTTGCGCGTGGAGCTTTGTAAACACCTCTAGCTTTTCGCCAGTGGTACTTGTGCTGCGCTGTTTTTTCCAAAACTTATATTTGTAGGCAATGGTTGTATAAATAGGGGTCAGGAGCATCGCAATAAGGAAGGCCGCTACCGAAAGCACAAACATTGAACTCATTTCGCCTGTAAACGTATGCAATTTCATAATATGTATTATCTATCCTTTCGGCGGGAGCTTCAAGTAGCCAAGCATCCAATCTGATATTTGGTTAAACATGACCTTGGCGTCACCCCCGCCAAAGTTACCGCCGCCGGCGAGTGTTGTCATTATTACGTAGGCCGGCTTATTCGGGTCGTTACCGCCAAAACCTAGGTAAGTACCAATTGTATCGGTGTTGCGGTACTTACCTGTTTTTGGGTCGATTGTCTGTGAGGTACCAGTTTTGCCGCCAATGTAGTAGCCGGCGGGGTCGTTGGGACGCCACGTGGCGTAGTGAGCATGGTGAATCATTGCTCGCATTTGCTGTGAGGCCTGTGCGCTAATCACGTTGGTGTCCTCGGGTTTTACCGGCAACGGGTCGTAGGTACCATTATTCATAAACCCAGCAAGAATAGTCGGCTTGTAGTAAGTGCCGCCGTTAATAACCGAGCTGAATGCCGCCGCAGTTTGGACCATTGTAAGGCTCATCCCCTGCCCAAAGGCCATATTGCTATAACGTATTGAGTTACCCTGTACATCGGTCGGTGGGATAATAGTGCCTGGCGTCTCACCGGCCAGCTGAATACCCGTAAGCTGCCCTAGGTGGTAGCGATTGTGGAAATACTCGTACATCGTGTTGCGTGCCTTTAGGTTGATTGACCCGCCACCAAGCCACTCTGTCATTGTGACCACGCCACTGTTGAGCGACCAGTCTAAAACATCTTGCATCGTAATCCGCCCCAGCAGGCGCGTTTGATCAGCGTTATTAATCCGAATGCCGTCTACCACAATGTACCCTAAATTGTCATAGGTGCTCTGTGGCGTCATGACGCCTTCGTTGATACCCATGCCCATGGTGAGTGTTTTTGCAACGGAACCAACCTCGTACGGTTTACTAATCGTATCGTTATTAAACACTGATATATCGGTCACGCTGCTCATTTTGTTTGGGTCGTACGTCGGCATATTGGCCATCGCAAGCACATGGCCGTTGTTAGGATCCACCACAATAGCGCTGACCTGCTTGGCGTGCGTGCGTGCGGCACCCTGCGCGAGTACCTGTTCCACCTTAGCCTGTATATCGCGGTCAATCGTAAGGACGGCGTTTTTGCCATTCACCGCCGGCGTTTTAATGTTGTCATTGCCGATTGTCAGTGGCACGTTGCGGATATCGGTCACGGTTTTTAGCATGCCATCTTTGCCTTTGAGCATACTGTTGTTATATTGCTCAAAACCATACTGTCCGTCACCGTTGCTGTTTACAAAACCCAAAACTTGGCTTGCGAGCTGACCTTCTGGGTACACGCGCTGCGTCACTGCGTCAAAGCCTACCCCTGCCAGATTTTCCTTTTTTATCATTTCCGCTTGCGCCCTTGTCACTTTTGTCGCGAGCACTTGGTAGCGTGAGTTTTTTACATCTAGGAGCTGCGCAAAATTTGGCTGCGTGTTGCCGCCGGCGACTTTATTAATCACATCAACGACTTTTTGCTTGTCGGTTACCACTGTTGGGTCGGCCCACACGGTGTATACCGTTTCATTCATCACTAAAGGTACCGGTTGGTCGCCTTCAAGCGCATATATCTCACCACGCTGAGCATGTAAGGTAAACTGCTTAATATATTCACTATCTGCCTGTGCCGTATAATAATTGTGTTGAATAATTTGGATATAAAAAAGACGCACGAAAAACACCGCCATGGCTGCCATCACAAAGCCGGCGAGCAATCGAGTTCGTTTGCCTTTTATATATTCCACACTTACTCCGTTACGTTTTGGATATCGGTCGGCGTTGTCATTGCCTTGGCAACATTGCTGTTTTGGATCGTTTGCAGTGCCATTAGGCGTGCATTTTGTACCGCAAGCTCGTTCTTTTGGTCAGTCAGGTCGCTGATTTTACTTTGAATCGCGCTAGCCGTGTAATCGTACCCGCTGGCACGCGTTGCCTGTGTTAAGTATATCAGACCTAAGATTGTTATCATTAAGGCGATAAGCACCGTATGGGTGACGGGGCCTAGTTTCATAGCAGAGGCAAAAGCAACTGTATTTTGATTTCGTTGCCAGTTGGTTTGGCGCCGGCTATTAAATTGTAGTGTTTGTGTGTATGGCATAGTGTGGTGTGTGTTTTATTAAATAATATTGTGTTTGCCCTGTATTGGGCGCCGCACAGCTTGCTTGCTGCGAGGCGCCCGCTACAGGCTTATCGATTAAGAGTTTTTAGGCGACTCACTACTTAAAGTGGACGTCGACTTGTGACTCTTGATCTTGATATTGAACTGAGATGCGTACTGGCATAGTATTATACATCTCCTTTCTGTTTGTTTTATTTTTTCACGGCGACCCGCAGCTTTGCGCTGCGTGAACGCGGATTGTGAACATCTGATGTTTCGCCGAGCACGGGGTGGGCAGTGACAATTGAAAGTTCTGCTTCGAACCCACTGGCTTTTTGTTCCGCGAAGTAACGCTTTACTAACCTATCTTCTAGGCTATGGAAGCTAATTACCCCTACCCTACCGCCGGCTTTTAAAAGCCGTGGCAGCAGCGGCATGACTCGTTCTATTTGGCCGAGCTCATCATTGACCGCAATACGGATGGCTTGAAAGGTGCGCGTTGCCGGGTGGGTTTTACGCCATGGGCCACGATAGGCTTGTTTGATAGTATTGGCGAGATCTTCCGTTGTCTGTAACGGCCGATGTTTAACGATTGCATCGGCGTATACATGTGCAGCCCGTGGTGATTCCTCACCATATTCCCGAATAATGCGCGCAAGCTCGTCTTTTTTCCATGTATTCACTACCGTTTCGGCAGTGAGCATTTGGCGAGTGTCCATGCGCATGTCCAGTGGACCACTATTTGTAAAGGAAAATCCTCGCTCAGCCCTATCGAGCTGTGGTGACGACACCCCCAAGTCAAGTAAAATCATGCTAAATTGCGCGCCTTCAGTTACAAGTGTTTTCGCTGCTTGTAAAAAGTCGGTATGCAAAATACGGACACCGCGTTCTTGTAAATGTGCCAAATTCGCTACTGCAAATTCGTCACGGTCTACCAAACACGAGTCCTCATAGTTTTTAGTTCTTTCTAAAATCGCTGCTGCGTGCCCGCCGTAGCCTGCGGTAAGGTCAAGATAATTCTCGCCTTGCCGTGGGTCTAAGAGCCGCAACGTGTCATTTAGTAAAACTGGAACATGAAGTGGTGGATGTTCTTTGCTACTCATCCCCTTTATTCTAGCATGGCTACAATAAAGAGTTATCCCTAAACGACAAGTCGCCTAGGAACTCGAGATCACCAAACTGGTAATGAGACCTGTTTGTTTTCGCAATGTGGAATGTTTGTTTTTGTAGTATAAGTGTGGCTGTTGGCGCCGACGGAGAGTTTGAAACAAACCCATATAACCCGATTTGCCTTGGCCATTGAGAGACTTATGTGTGAGGTGGAGTTTTTTGGGAGGTGTTTTAAGGAAGGTACATTTAGCTATTTTTAATGTGGGCTAAGTAACCACTGGCTCACTACCAGATTGTTGATCTCGAGGATATCGCTTTATGAATTTTTAAAGGACTGTATCAAAACGGATGGTAAACTACATTAATTTGTCGGGGGCACCTAGGCGCCAATATTGGCCTACGCGTACCGCCACAACTTCATGGGTAATACTCGCATAGTCAAGCAGGTGCTGCTCAACCGTGACCCGACCCTGTTTTTGGTCAAGTGCTTGCGTAATTTTACCCCTACGAAAACGCACGTTGAGGTCGGCTAGCTCTTCATCAAAGATATTGTCGCCAGCTAATGCTGGTTCAACTTCCCTGTCCCACACCTGTTGTGGATACATATGGAGATAGTCGCCAAAACCCCGTGTTAGCACGACGCCGCTTGCAAACTCTGCACGAAGCTCCGTCGGTATCGTTAACCGGCGCTTATCATCAAGCTTGCGTTCAAAGTAATCCATAGCGTGCGCTGTTCACTAACCTTTCAGCGTTATACGTTAGATTTTTAATATTTTCGTGGTTTTTGTGTTTACGGGAAACCTTTGGTTGGTGTTCCGTGTTTTCCACTAAACTCACTATACAACCCACCACTACCCACTTGCAAGCACTTTTTTCGTGGTTTTTTGGGGCGACCCCCATTTAGAAAAACTTTTCCACAGAAATGTGGAAAAGTTCAAGCTGCACCTTACACCCAACCCTTACGTAAAGTAAATCCGCATTAACTGCCGCGCTACTGCATCGGGGTCGTGCCGGATAAGGCTGCGCGCCCCCGCCAGGGGATCGCTCGCCTGCGCGCCGCCCCAAGCCGACCCGGCAACCAAATCGGCGCCCCGGTAGCGATAGTGCTGCTGTCTTAGCGCCGCTTCGTCGTACGCCACCGGCTGTTCGCCGTCGTGTGCATATTTATCAAGCAGTTGCTGGCTTGGCACTTGTTTGTTAAACACCACATAGTCCAAAAACCCGCTGCCTGCCAAACGCTCAATTTCACCAGCAAAATCGTGAACGCGCATGCCTGTCGTAGGGCCAGGCTTTGTCACCAAGTTACACACATACACGCAAGTGGCCGCTGTATCGCGCAGTGCCCTCTGGACCCCCTTAATTACAAGTGCCGGCGCCAAACTGCCGTATAAGTTCCCTGGGGCAATCACCACCATATCAGCGTGTAAAATTGCCGCAATGGCAGCCGGGTTGGCTTTTGCCTGGGGCTCCAACCACACTGTGGGCTTTGTGGCCAACGCAGCCTCGGCGATTGTCGATTCCCCTTTCACCGGCTCGCCACCTGCGCCCTCTGCACACAAGGTGACATTTGTGAGTGTAATTGGCTCCACGTTCCCGGTGATATTTAAAACCTCGCTGGCAAGGTCTACCGCTTCCGCAAAGTTCCCAGTCATTCTTTCGAGTGCCGTC
Source organism: bacterium (assembly GCA_021781475.1). Taxonomy (GTDB): domain Bacteria; phylum Patescibacteriota; class Saccharimonadia; order Saccharimonadales; family Saccharimonadaceae; genus Saccharimonas. The sequence goes on along the minus strand of JAJXWT010000001.1, from coordinate 85,349 downwards.
AAAAAGAGGTTACCAAACGCGTGCCCCTTGAGCGCCCCTTCGTCAAAGCGGTACGTAAATAAATCACGTACCTTAGGGCTATCACTTAACGCCACCAAGCATTGCCGCACGTCGCCTGGCGGCAACACCCCTAGCTCATCGCGCAGTTGGCCAGTGCTCCCCCCATTATCTGCCATGTTTACGAGAGCAGTTAAATCCTGCACATAATTTTTTAGTCCGCTCAGCAACGTAAAGCTACCTGTGCCACCACCAATCACCACCACACGGGGGCTGTTGTTCGGGTAGGCACGCCGCGCCACTACAAGCCCCGCGCTTTTTTAATAACGCCGGCAAACCAGTGGGCGCTTGGGCGAACAGTACGCCGCATGGTGCGGTAATCAACCTCGGCGAGGCCAAAGCGCGGCCAACGGCCTTTGTCCCACTCAAAGTTATCTAGTAAACTCCAGTGCAGGTAGCCAATTAGGTCGGTGCCGTTATTCATGGCACGCTGCATACCAAGCACTGTTTGGGCAATCCACCACTTGCGATCGGCGTCGGTGGCATCGGCTAGGCCGTTTTCGGTCACCATAATTGGCAGGCCATAGCGCTCGTACGCGTATTCCAGCACATGTTGGATATTATCGGGCTGCATGTCCCAGCCCAAGTCATTCACGCGGTCCTCGGGGTTGTGCACGCGGTAACCGTAATACCGGTTGCTTAAATAGTAATTGACCCCTAAAAAATCGCACTGTTTTTTGACTTTTTTTAGCCAGTAGGTATCTTTAAACCACGCGCTCAGCACCGCTGTCCACACCGTTAGCTTGGCATCATCACCCGGGTAGTCAAAGCTCATGTGTTTTGCAACTGATACCTTGTATTTGCGGCCTTTGGCATGCGCCATGCGCGCCACCTTATTGTGTGCGACAGCTAAATTGTTATATACGCGGAGCATCGCGATGCGGCTGGTCTTTTGCGGCGGCCAATTGCCCCGCCAATAGCTTTCGTACGCGTACACGTCAGGCTCATTTACAGTAATAATATATTTAAAATCACGGCCAAATAGCTCAATCACTTTTTCGGCGTAGCGCACAAAATATTTTATGTTGCCACGGTGCTCAAAACCGCCACGCGCCGCAAACCACACCGGCAACGTAAAATGGAATAGTGTGACCACGGGCTCAATGTGCCGCCTTTTTAGCTCTGCAAAATAATCTTTGTAATATTCCACCGCATCAAGGTTCCACGCCCCCTCTTCGGGCTCTAAACGACTCCATTCAATGCTAAAACGAAACGCGTTCATATTGAGCTGACGCAGCATGTCAAAATCTTGCGGGTAAAGCTTGTGGTGGTACGTGGCGTTGCCGCTAATATAGTTCGCGGGCGTCGCCGCAAGCTTTTTGATGTCGTGCCAGTTTTCCAAATCGTTATAGTGGTATGGCGCCTGGGCAGCTAAACTATTTGCATTTTCGAGTTCCCATACTGTCCATTGGTTATGATTGCCACCTTCGGCCTGGTGAGCGCTAATACTCGCGCCCCACAAAAACCGCTTTGGGAACGATACGCTATGCGAGATTGTGTTCACCTTATCTGCTGGCATACGCTCCTATCATTCCCCGCTGCTATCGTCGTGATGCAGCTCTTTTTTGCCTTTAATTTCGTACTTGATACCGGTCATGTCACTCGTCATATAGCTGTCATCAAGCAAATTTACAAACCTACCGGCGTCTTTGCTGTCCATAATAATAATCGCGCCAACCGCATCATCGGTCATAAGCTCCAAATCCATATTTTCAGCCTGCTCAATCACCTGTTCTTGGGTCACCAGTGTTGGGTCAACTTTTTGTAACCTGTTTACCAGCGCCTTGTTGTCACGCACAAGCGCGTCAAAAGTCATGCCCTCGGGGAACTTGAGCTTAAAATGTTTTTCAATTTCGGCGATTTTTTCTTCGGCCACGGCAAACTTTTTGGCATCGTAACCAAACAAGCTAATAAACTTTGGTTCGCTAAAGGCAAAAATGTCGTTGCCTGCAATCAAAACCTGGTTATCTGGTGCAATCCTAAGGCCCGCATCGGCGGCAAACGGCTCAAAGTTATTACCGTTAAACACCCACGCCGTGGCGCCCTTAAGCACCTGGCTTTGTGGCAACTGCTTTACCACGTAAAATGGCTCACTACCCTCAATGCTAAAGCGCGCAATAATACCTTTTACTTTTTTAAACTCGTGGTCGCCTTCGGTAAACACCTCTAGGCCCTCTTCGCCAAAGGCAATCTGTTCAATCACCTCTTGGGCGTGCTCCACTTTATCTAAACTTGTGCGTTCCAGCACGTTTTCTTCGGCGGCGGCGCTTTCAAAATCACGCACCATCATGCCGGTGGCCGCGCCAGTTTGTACGTTGCTGATCATTTCGTACAAAAATAATACCTTTAGCTGCGCCTTAAGCTCCTTGGCGTAATTGGTAGCGTATACCGTGTAGCCCTTGGTGAACAAAAACAAATCAATCGTTAGTTTGTCTTTGTTCATGTCAGCCTGGTTCGCCCACAAAAATATATCAGTTTGCTCTTGTTGCTCTTCGGCTGCTTCTGTTTCCACCGTACTAGGCCCGGCCACTACTGTCTGTTCTATAGTTTCTTCATCCATGCTACCCAATATAGCAGATTACGCTTGCCAAAGTGTTGTCAAATATTCCGCCTATGGTTGCAATCCCCCTTGCCATACACCATACTGTCTCCATCCGTAAACCGCATGTCCGCGGGAACGCGGACGCACAAACAAAGGACAAAAGATGACCATCCGTGAGGCAACGGCAACCGGCGATTCCGTCATGGTGATCCCGGCTCTCGTGAGCTCCTTCGAGGCGCTACTCATTACCTCCATCGCCAGCGCCGTCAACCAGTTCCGCGAGGACTGGATGAGCTGCAAGATGACAGACGCAGAGGCCGTACACGGCAGGGTCGTGTTGGAGCCATTCGTCTTCGCACGTATCGCCCAAGCTTTCGGTCACACGAGACTGAAAGACACTGTGGACTACGTCACTGCGGTGACCACCTCGGCGGGCGTCATTGATCGTAGCTTAACGCTCAAAGCTCGCTCCCACCACAGGCCAGCCCTCAATCCGCTACAGGCGGCCCAGTACAGCAATGCGTACCAACTTGTCCTGTGCAAGTGATGCCCCGACCAACAAGGTTTAGAGCCCCGCTCCCTAATTGGGTCGGGGCTCTTGCCTTTTATTGGACTATGTCTTCGCCGTAATGTTTTTGCAACCGCATGGTAATACTGCCCTCGTGGCGGCCCAGTTTTTTACTCAGCTGCTTAACCGTTTCGCCATTGGTAAAACCCAATTTTAACGTGTCGTCATCTTGTTTTTCCCACGGTTTGTAGGCATTTGGGTAGGTTTCGCGCATTTTAGCGATTTTTTCCTGCCAGCCCGTGCCGCTACTGTTCTTTTTGTCTTTTGCCGGCTCGGCCTCGCGTTTTTTGGCGGCCACTTTTAGGTGTGCAAAGCGCATGGCGTCTTTGGCTGCCTGGTCGCGCAGGTTCACATCGATTTCTTGGGCCACTGGGCTAATTTTAAGCGCCATTTGGTTAATGCCACTGATATATAAGCTCGCGAGGTTCCGCACACGGCTGAGCGCCACATAGCCCATACCCTCTACAAACGCCCGCTTTAGGTCAACCCGGGCGGCGTCAAGCGTCATGCCCTGGCTTTTGTGCACGGTAATGGCATACGCGAGCCGCAGCGGTACCTGGCTAATGCTGGCACGCTTTTTGTCACCGTCACGCAGCTCCCAGGTATCTGGCTGCATAGTGACCTCTTTGCCGTTCATAAATTGCACCACAGGGAACTCTGTTGCCGGTTCAAAATCGACCACCGTGCCGATACTGCCATTCACATAGCGCCGGTTGGGGTCATTTTTGACCGCCATTACCAAGGCGCCCTGCTTTAGGGTTAGCACCGCCGGGGCTAATACGCTCCGTTGCAAATTTTGTACGTAGTTGTCGGCACCGGTTGTGTGCTGCGTGTAAATCAGCTCGTCACCGCCCAGTTCTTTCAGCTTATTCTCGTTAATCTTATCGACATCAATATTCAGAGTGTGGAGCTCGGTAATCAGTTCGCCGTAGGGCACCTCCACCTCTGTACGCTCTAACAGCTTTTCGGCATGGTGGCGACGCAGCTCCCCTGCCCGCATGGCGGTTAAAATATCGGCCAAATCGTCGTTTTCATCTTGCCGGAACTGCTCAGTCAGGTAAATAATTACTGGCTGCAGCTCACGCCACGCGTTGCTGTTCACCACAAAGCCGCCTTGCCGGCTGTCACCCCTATTGACTGGGGGCAGCTGAAAAAAGTCCCCGCTCATTACCACCTGAATGCCACCAAAAGGCACATCTGGCTGCTTGCGGACCAAGCGGCACACCTCGTCCACCATATCCAGGCGGTAATCGTGCATCATGCTAATCTCGTCAATCAACAGCACATCGGTCTTTTCAATGATTTCGCGGCGCGTTTTGCTTAAGTGATCCGCAAACCTGTCGGGCAAACTGTCCTGTACGCCAATACCGCTCCAGGCGTGGATAGTGGTGCCGCCAAGGTGTGTGGCGGCAAGCCCCGTGGTCGCCGTTACACTCACATGCTTGCCGCCATTTTTTGCAAGCTTAACAAACTGGTTTAACAGGTAGGTTTTACCTGTACCCGCTGGCCCAGTCACGAACGCGCTTTCGCCCGCCAATAATACCTCTAACGCTAACCCCTGGTTCATCTGTACCTAGTATAGCGCGATTTTATAACGCCGATTGTTGTGGATTAAACGCGCGCACCAGAACGAGCTTTGTTCGCCCATTCATCGGCGAGCTCGTTGCCTTGGTGGCCTACGTGGCCGCGCACCCAAATGAGTTCCGCTTGCCCCATTTGGTAGGCTGCGTACACCTCTTTTACTAGTTCCAGGTTTTTAATTTCGCCGCCTTTTTTGGTCCAACCGCGGGCTTCCCAGCCTGGGGCCCACTTGGTCAGCACATTAATCCAAAATTCGCTATCAGTGTAAATCTCAGCTTCATCGCCTTTTAGGTAATCGAGTGCAGCCAACAATGCCCTGCCCTCCATGCGGATATTAGTGCTGTCATTTTCGCCACCCAACGCAACAGGCTTGCCGCCTTCAATGACCGCAAAGCCACCAGGGCCCGGGTTTGGGCTTGCGCTACCGTCTGTATATAACATTCTCATTGCCCTACAGTATATCACCTCTCTGTTTTGCTGCCGACTACGCTACATGTAGCGTGCCCACATATAGTGCTTATGCAATGTGGAAAAATTTTGTGGATAATTTAGCAAACACTAGACTACTGTTATTGCATAAAAAAGACGCCTACTACGGCGTCCTTAAATACACAGGCTATTTTATTCTTTGGGCGGTGGATAATGGGCGCCGCGTAATTTGGCGATAATTGTTTTATAGCCCACCTGTTCAACATAGTCCCAGGCCGCTTTGTAATCGGGGTAGTTTTCATATTCATGTTTATCGCGCACAATCCGCCCTGGCTCTTTCACGTATTCTTCAAATACACCTTGCATAAGCGCATGCACAGGAATATGAACTAGCGTATTCCACGTATGTTCATCGCCAAACATTTTGCGCCATTCATCACTGAAACTAGCTAGGTAATGATTATCGGTGTTATCTGTTAGCAAGCGGTGCATTAGCTCGTGCGCAAGTACCTCAACTACCCTGTCGGATTCGTACTTTGTCGCCAAAAATAGCGGGTCAGAAAACGAATTGTAAAATGGCGCAACATACACATCAATAATGTTCTGGCGGAACCGCAGGCCCGTGAGCTCGCACATCGCCGCCAATACTTTTTGTTCGTATGGCGCCCACGTATCGTAATAGCGCTGCATCGTATCAAGCGCAAATTGCTCGTCTAATTTATACTCCTCACCCTTATATGCCGGCTCAATATCACGCCGGATCGCGCCTAAAAGCAAGTTCGGGTTTTTCCAGCGCACTTCGGGTAGGTCTGTTTTGTGAACATTTTCGGCTTTTTTCATTCGTGCGCCTCTAGGGAGTCATCATATGCGTGGCTTCGGCAAGGAACTTGCCGAAACTTCCAAAACCAACGATTCCGATTGTTTTCATTATAAATTATCTCGCCTTACTACTGCCTAGTAATATCATTAGTTGCCACCCGTTTTTGCTCGGTTGTGTCACGGTCGCGAATGGTCACGGTGTCGTTTTCCAGCGTCTCAAAGTCAATCACAATACATGCTGGGGTGCCAATTTCATCTTGGCGGCGGTACCGTTTACCAATATTGCCATTGTCGTCCCACATCACGTTGCCATACTGCTTTTTAAGCGCCACGTAAACCTCGCGCGCCTTTGCTACAAGCTCTGGCTTGTTTTTTAACAGCGGGCTTACGCAGTAGCGGACCGGCGCCAGGTGTTCTGGCAAAGCCAAATACACACGCTGCTCGCCATTTTGCTCGTCTACGCGGTAGGCGCTCGTCAGCACCGCCATTAAAGCACGCTCAACACCAAAGCTTGGCTCAATCACATGCGGCACAAAGCGCTCGTTAGTACCCTTTACGGTGTATTCCATACTTTTACCACTGGCACGCTGAATGTTGCCAAGGTCAAAATCGGTCCGGTAGGCCAAACCAAACATTTCTTCGCGGCCAATTGGGTAATCAAATTCAAAATCAATGGTGCGCTTGCTGTAATGGGCACGGTCTTCGGCGGGTACTTCCAGCTCATGAACCTTCTCTGTCGGCAATCCTAACGCGTCGCACCATTCATGTGCCAGGCGGACCCACATTTCAAAAGCTTCTTCCCAGTTGTTCGGGTTCACAAAATATTCAATCTCCATCTGTTCGAACTCGCGGCTGCGGAAAATAAAATCACGTGGGGCGATTTCGTTACGAAACGCTTTGCCCTGCTGCGCCAAACCAAATGGCAAATCTGGGTAAAAGCTATCTACCACGTTCTTAAAGTTCGTAAAGATACCCTGGGCAGTTTCCGGTCGCAAATAACTCACACTGTTCGGGTCGTAGGTAATGGCTTTCATGCCTTCTTGCACGCGGCCGTCATCTGGCCCTTCCGTGCGTTCGCCAATCAGCAGCTCTTCGTTGCCACTCGGCCCCACAAAGGTTTTGAACATCATGTTAAACTGGCGGGCCTCGCTAAAGTTCGGGCCTTTTTTACAGACTTCGCATGGGGCATTCAAATCAATTTTATCGGCCCTAAAGCGGCTTTTGCACTCTTTGCATTCCACTAACGGATCGCTAAAGGTATCCACGTGGCCGCTGGCCTGCCACACCTTTTGGTTCATTAAAATAGCGGCATCTACCCCGTACATATCATCACGGGCATCCACGAACATTTTCCACCACAAGTTCATAATATTGCGCTTTAACGCAACGCCCAAGGGGCCGTAGTCCCACGTACCGGCCAGGCCACCGTACACTTCACTCCCCTGGTAAATAAAGCCGCGGCGCTTCGCCAGGCTCACAATATCTTCTAATTTGACGTTTTCCATAGGTGTTCATTCCCTTTCTCCATGTTGGCAACATGGCGGCATAAAAATAGTTGTTTTTACTATAGCACACCTGTGGGGTGTCGATATTTTTCATACTTTAAACTATTTGCACATTTTTAGCAATTTTTGTAATAATTTTCACTAAAAGCGCTTGCGTTTTTCACCCCTAGGGGCTATAACGAAGGTAGGTTTTAGTTATAAGACAAAAATCTAGGGGTTTATACATGACACGATTACAACGCGAGCTGAGCGCACCAAATGTTTATCAGCTCCGCCCTCAAGCCAACCCAAATACACCTGCTGAGGTCCTAATATTTCCGGCGGTGCAAGGCCCTAGTGCGCATGACGCCCTTTACGTGGCCCTTCGGCCGCCTATAACACCCGTTGCGCTCCATGATCGTGTTTCTGAAATTGCAGCCGTGCAACGCCGCATCAGAATCAACGAGACCCTACAGCTAATAGCAAGTCGGCCCGATTGCGATGAGGCTACTCGCGACGAGGCACTAGGCGTGTACAGAATCAACCAAAGTTTTCTTGACTCAACACTTGATGAAAAAACGCGCTATCATGTGACGCCCGCGCTGGTAGCAGATGGCTACAATGCGGACTATATGGACTATAGAAATACTACTGTAATGTCAGCTGCCCTACTTGATGAACAAATGCCCGAAGGCAACACTATGCGCGACGCAGTTGAAGCAGTAGACGCTGGACTAATTACCACTGTTTGCGAGCAACGCGTGGCATTCGTGAACGCGCATGCAGAGACCTCCCTAAACAAAAAAGGCCAGGCATTTGCCCTACTCCTTGCATCACTTAGCGAGACCCAGGCGCTACTTGACGCGCGCCAAGACCTGCCGATAGCCAGCGCGGCGACCCATGTCCTTACAGGTAAGGCGCTGCACGATTTGGCGTTACTTGGCGAATTCGGCAAGGAGGATCGCAATCTTGCTATCCAGGCCGCAATCGAGGAGCTAACCAGCGCGGCAACCCACATAGGCACCACTGGTTATAATCCTGTTGTCGACGGAATACAAAAAGATATTGCCCTGTTTCTTAAGCAATACACAGCCGAAGTCGATGACGCCAATAAGGCCGAAATAACACCCGCCGAGCTTCCAGCGCTGATTCAACACCTGGGGCAATTGAGTTTGGCAAGCGCAGCATAGGCTATACCGCCGCTTGCTGCCGGGCAATCAGCCACACGTCTGGCAAAATAGGCTCAACACCGCCAATTTGCGCCACGACGCGCAATGGTTTAGCGCTTATAACGCGCATAAATTTAATATGGTCAGCCGTAATATCGCCCTGCTCGCTTAGGCGCAGGCCGCGCTCGGCCGGGTCATACATATAGGTCTTTGCGGCATCGAGCATATTGCCGTTCACGTCGCGGCTTAAATTAATTTCGTAGCCCGTCAGCGCCGCATATTGCAGGTAAAACCATGCCTGCACAAGTTGCAACGGCATCGCCAGCGAATCAAGGCCTTTATACACCTCACTCAATACGTCAAACCATTCCGGTTCGTCTATCATTTCACTGGCCCGGCTAATCAAATTAATGGCTTCGTAACCAAACTGCAGGCGATCGTAATCTTCTAAAATATGGCGATAAAAATCAATCAGGCGCGCACTTGTGAGTACGCCGATGTTCCCCTTGCCCGCTTGAATTACAATGTCGCTAATGCCAAACAGCTCGATCCCACCGGCCAGCTTACTTTTTTCGCGCCGCACACCTTTTGCCATCACGCTCCGCTGGCCCAGCGGCGTAATAATTTTTAATATCCTGTCGGCCTCGCCATAGTTGGTTCGGCGCAACACAATCGCCATTGTTCGTTCCGTGCTCATAGCATTACCCGTTTAACTGCCAATAAAATATCCTCGGGGGTCATTGCCGTTTTATCAAGTACCGCCTGAACGCCATAGGGCGTCAATGCTCCATGGCGGATATCCCGCGCGGCATTTGTCACGACAATCACCGGTATGCGGGCCAAATCTGGGTACGACTGCAGCTCATGCAACAGCGCAACCCCGTTGGGCCCAGGCATAAATATGTCTAAAATAATTACATCCGGCTGAAACGTGTCGATTACTTGCACGGCCTCAAGGGCATTTGCCGCCCGCGCCACCTCGTACCCCGCCTTTGCTAGGGTGTGCGTATAGGTATCCACAAGCCACTCATCGTCATCTATCACGACAATGCGACGTTTGGTGCGCATAAGCCTACAGCAACCTCATTTGCATACTTGCTGCAATATCAACATAAAAGGTTGCGCCGTCCTGGTGGCGCGTCACACCAACCTGGCCGCCCATGTATTCGGCAAACTGCCGGGCAATTGACACACCAAGGCCACTTGATTCTGGGCGCATATGCCATGCATGTTCTGTGCCAGGCTGCAGGCTGCGTTTCCAAATGTCGGCTGGCACCGCAGGGCCGTAATCTCGTACGCCAAGCCGTATTGTGCCTTGTTTAGGGCGCGCAGTCACGCCAAGGGTGACTGGCTGCTGGGAGCCGCTATAGTGTAAGGCGTTATCCGCAAAATTCATAAGCACCCGGCGCAATAAATCGTGGTTTGCAACTGCTAATAGCCCATACCGCCGTGGCGATACAACAATCCGGCGCCCTTTCGCGCGGTACAATGGGGCCAATTCATCGGCAACTTCTTCGAGCATAGTGTGCGGGTTTAAGGGCTCAAGGCTAAAAAAGCTATCCTCAAGGCGAGCCGCACGGGTTAAGTCGTTCGTGAGCCGGAGCGCCCGCTCGCTCGTCAGCGTTATTCGCTCGGCCAGCGCATCGATTTCTTTAGGTGAGTAGTCGCCCGTTTGCAGGGCTAAAGACAGTTGGCGCACAAGTGCGAGGGGGCTTTTTAGCTCGTGTGCAGCAGCAACGAGAGCCGGTATTTGGCTACCGGGTATATCATTGCCCACCGCACGCTTTTCGCTGTAACTACCCTGCATGCTTGTTACTAGTGTAGCAGGCTTTTAGCCGCCGTGCTATTTTATTGGTTAAAGTTGATTGTTTGCACTAAGGCGTCAAAATCAGGCATAAATACAGTGGCATCGGTACGGATTGTAAGCGTGCGGTCGCGCATTTTAATAACCAGCGCCTCGCCGCTAATGTCGTTGTTAAACCGCCCGACAAATTTTGTGCCCACAATGCCGTGCGAGTTGGTAAAGGCCGAAGATGTCAGCTGGTTTGTTTTTAGCAGTGGATCGTATTGCTTTAGGGTATCCTCATACAATTTTTGTTCAATCTTTAGGCGTACGGCAAACTTTGGCACATAGCCCTGGGTAGGCGTGGGTTTAGTGTTCGCAACAAGGTCACTTGTTGCGTTGGCCGGCACTGGGTCAACAATCACAGGGTTAAGGTAGGCCGTGTAGGTCGCGCCTCCGCCCTTGCTTACGTCGGTACCCTGGTACACACTCCATGTTTTGGGGTAATCAAATGTCAGCCGGCCGTAATCATCGGGCCCCACAAATGTGCGCAGCGGCTGCTTTTCGCGCGCCGCAAACTCGGCTTCATCGGCCTGTTTTTGCTTGAGCGTTGCTGCGGCAGTTGCGGCAGTCACTTTGCTGTCAACATTACTTTTTGCGTTGGCGTATTGAAAATACAGCCAAATTGACATGCTGCCCGCCACTAAAAATAAAAGACCTAGCACCACAATGCCGATAATCTTTACGTCTATTACCCCTCGCTCGTATGCCCTACCGCGTTTCATACTGCTTATTATACGTGCGCCGCCGCCTCACCGCAAGGCTGCACTGTATATAAAAAATAGGCCCGGTGGGTCGCATGTGCCGCCACGCCTGGCACCGCAAACCCGTAGGTAATAAGGACCAGCGCACGACCAAGGTGAGTTGCCTGTCGCTGCACAAGCTGATACGTTTTTTGTATGTCCCGGCCATCACTAAAAGCATACACAACTGTGGTCTGGCCTGGGAACTGTACGCGCCAATAGTTTGCCTGTTGAACAATTTGTTTTTTATCGCCCCGCGCTAACATACGGCTAATAAGCGTCAGCACTGGGTGGAGCTCATACCCCACTGCCGTCGCACCAAATTCGCGCGCGACGCGCAGCACGGTGCCATCGCCAGAGCCAAGGTCAACAAGTGTGTCCCGCGCCGTTAACGGATACAGTGCGGTAAACGCTTGCCGTATATCTTTTCGTTTTGAGGGGACATATGGCGCGCCAAATAATGCTGTAAAGCCCGCCGCAACGATAATCAACGCCACAATAATAGCGCCGCTTGTAAACATTTTTACGACTCCGTATCGGTGTCGAAGCGTTTTTCAACTACCGTAATTTCGTTCTTAAGCTCTGCCAAGTTGGCTTGTATTTCGTCGGCCAGCTTTTTTGCCTCGTTATATTTTTCGATTGATTGTTCAAGCGTAAAATCGTCACCATTAAACCACTCAAGGTACTCATTTAAGGCTGCAATCTTTTCGTTAATATTACCCTTTTCTTGCTTCGACATGTTGTACCTCCGCCGTTATTTCATTACTGTACGTCGTGATTGTAATCTGTGATCCAATTGTAGCCGCACCCCGCACAATAGCATAGCCCCGTTGCAAAACTGCAGTTGGGTTGTACGCGCTTAACACAGAACCCATTGCCGCGACCCGCTCGACTGTGTGCTCGTAATTTTGCACACAAAGTCGACCGAGGCCTAAAAGCGCCACGGCAACCTGCGCCGAAATCTCGTCAATCCGTGCATATATCTTTTCGGCGATTAAGGCGACAACGTGCTGGGTATCTGCCACAATTTCACGTTTATCGGGCACGATAATTTGGGCGGCATTGCTTGGTGTTGCTGCGCGCACATCGGCCGCAAACTCAGCAAGCGTTTCATCTACCTCATGCCCAACGCCTACAAGTGTCGGAATGCGGCTTGCCGCGATTTCGCGCACTAAGCGCTCATCGTTAAAACAACTCAAATCATCGGCGCTGCCCCCGCCGCGAACCAGCACCAGCACTTCGGCAAGGGTTTCTTGCTCGTTAAAATAGCGAATTGCGCGTATCATCTGGTCGGCGGCATCTTGGCCCTGCACCTGTGTATGCGCGACGTCGATCTGCAGGCCGCCCCAACGGTCGCCAACGATTTTAACAAAGTCAGCATACCCTGCCGCCGCCGTGCTACTCACCACGGCAATGTGGTGCGGCATCTGGGGTAAAAGCCGTTTACGTTCGGGCGCAAACAGACCTTCGCGCTCAAGCTTTTGCTTTAATAGCTCATAGCTCTTTTTTATACTCCCTGCCCCACTTGGACGCACAGACTGCACCGTAAGGCTAAACTTACCCCACTGCGTAAGCTTAGCGGTCGCGCGCACCACCACTTTCATGCCATCTTCAATCGGCGTGCGTAGCTGCCATACGGTCATAAAGCACCCAATACTCCCGCCGCTATCTTTAAGGTCAAAAAACACAAACTTACCCTGGTTAACTTTAAAGCTCATTACCTCGCCCACCACATCCACCACTGGGTATGCATATTCAAACGTCTGGTTCACGCTTGCAATAAAATCGCTTACGCTAAAAATCGGATTCAAGCTGCTTTGGTGTTCCATACTGCATAATTGCCCTTTGGTAAAAAATGTATCCACCTACTATCGTAACGAACAAAATTATTGTACGGGCCAGCAATATACCGGCCAGCGCAGTTCCGCCATCGACACCACTCATTGCAATCACCAACACCATCAATGCTTCGTAGGCGCCCACGCCACCAGGGGTTGCAACCAAAAAGCCTGCCGCCGCCGCAACGTTGTAAGCAATCAAAATTGTCGCGGGGTTCACGTACACGCCAAACGACCAAAACGTCACCCAAAACATCGCCACATCCATAACGGTATATAAAATCCCCCACAATATTGGCTGAATAAGCAACCGCTTGTTACTGGCAAGCTCTAGGTAGTCTTGGTGCAAGTCCGCAAAAAAACCATCGATCACTGCGGGCTCCAGAATAGCGGTCTTTTTGCCAAGCGTCACGCGCGCGACAAGTGCATTCACTGTCTTGGTGACCCAAGCCGACATTTTGTCCATACGGCCCCGATCGCTTATTACGTAGTACAGCACAAAAGTCCCAACAAGCATTGCGATTACAAGCCCCGCGCTCATTAAAATGAGCCAACGGTTCACCGTGCCATCAATCGTGACAGCCACCAACCCAACAAGTAGCAACACCGTGATTGATGCAAACCCAGCGATATACCGCACGGCCTGCGCCATTGTTGAACGTGCATTGCTTACACCTTGCTTACCTAGCCGCCAGTTAAAATACGCCACGCCGCTCGCACCACCGCTTGGCAGTACGTGGTTTACAAAGTTTAGCTCTAGGCTAATGCGCATCATAGTAGACACCCGTAAATGATCAATGATCTTTTTTTGCCGCAAGTACGAAAAAATCATACCACCGGTTCCAAAATAACTCAGCAATACCGTCGGTATTACCAACGACAATATCCATGGGTCTACCTGGCCAATTAGCCCCCAGGCTTTCGCCACAGAATGGCGCGCTCCATATAGCACAGCCCCTACAAGCACTAACGTAACAACACTGACTATCGTCCGTCCGGACATACCCCTTCGTTCTGACATAGTATTAGTATATACTAAGTTCACATATGTTTATTACTATTTTGGGTAGGCAGCCATCGCTCGGCATCGCTGAGCTCGAGCGAATCTATGGGGGTGGCGCAGTAAAATGGTTCAGTAATGAATCCGCCGTTGTGACTACTGCTACATTCGATTTTGATCGGTTGGGCGGGAGCCTTAAGGGCGGCAGGGTGGTCATGGAGCTTAATGGCAACTGGCGCGATGCAAGCAGCGCAATTGTCGAACATTATACCGCCAGCCTCGCTAAAAGCACTGGCAAAATCACCTTTGGTATCAGCGCCTACGGCTTTAAAACTACCAACCGCGATGTGCAAAAAGGCGGCATCCTGCTAAAACAACACCTCAAAAAAGCAGGCGTATCATTGCGGCTTGTCCCCAATGATTACCCAGCCCTCAATACCGCGGCTTCCCACCATAACAAACTCGGCCAGGTAGCCAACAAAATTGAAATCATTGCCGTTCGCGCTGGCAACGGCGCCATAATGGTCGCTGAAAGCGTTGGTGCGCAAAATATTACCAGCTTTGCCGCCCGCGACCAGGCACGACCACACACCGATGCGTTCGTTGGCATGCTGCCACCAAAGCTTGCTCGCATTATGATTAACCTAAGCGGTGCCCCAGGTGGCACACTGCTTGATCCGTTCTGTGGCACTGGCGTCGTGCTGCAAGAGGCCTTGCTAGACGGTTTTACCGTGGCTGGCACGGATTTAAGCGACAAAATGGTCGACTACACCACTAAAAATTTAGACTGGTTTACAGGTAAGCAGCAGCCCCGTGGCACGATTGGCCCTATTTACCAGGCCGATGCCATGTCAAACCGCTGGGCGCCCCCCGTTGACGCCGTTGTGAGCGAAACCTACCTTGGCCAGCCCTTTAGCGCGCCGCCAAAGCCCGAAAAGCTCGCCGCCGTGCGCGACAACTGCAACCACATTGTCAACGACTTTTTACAAAACATTGCACCCCAGCTCGCTAGCGGTACGCCACTTTGCTTGGCGGTGCCGGCCTGGCGCAGTGCAAGCGGCTCGTTTACCCACCTCCCCCTTATCCAACACCTGGCCGAACTGGGCTACAAGCGTGTCGATTTTAAGACCGTACAGCCCGAAGATTTACTGTATTACCGCGAAACACAGGTCGTGGCCCGCGAACTGTTGGTACTCACCAAGGTTTAACAGTAAAAGACTGTTGATTTTTTGCCTATTCTAGCGTACAATTAAACAGATTGTTTTATTAGTTAAAGGAGTTATATGTCACACGTTAAAGCAGGTGGTTCAAGCAAGAACGTCCACAACAACGCCGGCGCTCGCCTGGGCGTCAAGCGCTTTGGTGGCCAAAAAGTGAACGCAGGCGAAGTCTTAGTCCGCCAAACTGGCGCGACCAAATTAGCCGGCCCCGGCACCTACATGAGCCGCAACTTCACTATCCACGCCGCACAAGCAGGCACCGTTGCCTTCAACAAGATCAAAAAAGGTCTGTTTACTGGCAAAACAACCCGCCGCACCCAAGTCGTGGTTGAATAAAGTAGTTTTTGCACTTAAAAAAGCTCCCAACCGGGAGCTTTTTTAGTGGCCGCCTTCTACAGCCCCTATTTTTAAGGGAACTTTTCCATAGCAGCCAGTATAAAGGGAATCACTACCCTCTTCGGTAAGAAGCGTGTGCAAATATGTCTTTACATCATCAGGATTAGATTGATCTGCACCCTCTGGGAGGTGCGGTGTATACCCGTTGATCACAAAACCACCCCGTGCGCGTACAGCATCCCGAGACTCCGTCAACACTTGAAAATCATCAGCATACTCGGCGGCATTGTCATAACTTTCACGAAATAGCGACGCAACAACGCGTGCCGTACGCCCATTTCCGTCATGAAACGGGTGAAGCAAAACAGTCCCAAGAGCAAGCGTATCCGCAACGCGCGCCGGGTTAATATCATCAGGCGCCGCCTTGATACCATCAATCATTGAAACAAACACATCATATCGGTCCTCCGGAGCAAGCGTCACCGCGGCTACATTGCCAGCTGCATCAAACAACCGCATTGCGCTATCGTGGTTCATCAGTGAATCTTCTGAGCCCTGAAGTCCTTTGTTAATAGCCTCAAGCATAATCGCAATACCCTCATGGGAAAGTTGTTTTAGCTGCTCAAGCCGCTCACGTGAACTACTACCGCCAATGTGGAACTCGTCAGAAAGCATTGCCCGGAGCTGCTGGGCATCCATCTTTTCTGTCGGGTTTTGAATTTCATACCCGTTGCTCGTTGCAACTGAGGCTGTTGTTTCACCTGTCATATTAGTGCAAATCTGCCTGAAAATGAATTAGTATCTTAAACGCTAGGTCCTTGGAATACCGCCAAATTGGACAACTGGTTGAGCCTGGTCGCTTGCAGCTACCGCCTTGGCTATCTGTGCTGCCGCAGCTTCGCGGGTAGTCACTATTGGTCCCTGGTAACCCGGCACGTGCTCAATCATAGGCTCGGCAGAGCTTGCGAGCCTAGCCGCTGCCCCACCAAGTTCTTGCTGCGTGCTAGCGGGTATTTCCGTAATCATCTCTGGAGAACTAACCGGCACGATTTGCCCTTCGTCGGCTGCTTTGGTCACTGGTACCTGAATCATATCTGGTGTCTGGTGTGTCATTGTTTGTGTTCCTTTATACTGTTACCAACAATATAGCAAAAAATTGCGCATTTGTCAATACGCTTATGCTAATGCAAAATGTACTTAGTACTGCGTAGTTGGGTTTTGGGGGGTTATCTCGACACCAAGGTGGTGGCGGATGCGCTCGACAACATCGCTAATAACTACTTGCGACTTAACAAGGTAATCATCTACGCCAAGCTGTTCGGCGCGCTCTTTGTCTTTTGGCTGGCTTAGGGCTGTCAGCATAATAATGCGGATATTGGCTGTTTCGGGGGTATTACGCAAGATATCAAGTACGTCAAAGCCGCTAATCTTTGGCATCATGGCGTCAAGCAAAATAAGGTCTGGCTTAAATTGAACGGCTGCGCTCAGCGCGTTCTCGCCGTCTGACACATCGTGAACCTCAAAGCCTTCGAGCTCCAGCCGGGCGTGGTACACGCTAGAAAGCGATACGTCGTCTTCGACTAGCAAGATTTTCTTTTTTGCATCCATATAGCCCCTATTATACCCCGCTATTTACCGGAAACACAAGCGCTATGCCCCAAGTTGCGCCATCGCGGCGTCAAGCTGCGGGTCGCGCCCTGCGTTACTATCGGCAGCGGTCATTGGAACTACCTTGTTGGGCGTAAGGCCTTTGCCGTTCACATTGTTACCTTTTGGCGTGTACCATTTTGCAACCGTAACCTTTAGCGTACGGCCGCCCGACAGATCGATTATTTGCTGCACCGAGCCCTTGCCGTAGGTTTGTTCGCCCAGCAGCGTCGCCGCGCCCGATTCTTGCAAAGCGCCCGACACGATTTCACTTGCGCTCGCCGTGCCGCCATTTACCAGTACGACTGTTTTTATGCCCGCAAGTGGTGCGCTGCCGCTTGATTTTTCGGTGTCAACGATTGCACCGCCCTGGCGCTCCGTGAAAATCACCTGGTTAGCCAGCCACAGGCCGGCGACGTCGCGGCCGGCGCTCGCATAGCCACCGCCATTGTCGCGGAGGTCTACAATCACGCCTTTTACATTTTGCTGCTTAAACGCGAGCGCCGCCTGGCGTGCTAAATCAGCGGTATCGGTATCAAAACGCGTAATGGTTAAAATACCAATGTTATTTTTAACTTCAGAACGTACACTTGGGTCGCTGACATTAGCGCGCGTAATGGTGTAATCTTTGGTGGCTTGGCCACGCTGAATTGTAAGCTTAACTGATGTGCCCGACGGACCGCGAATTTTTGTGACTGCTTGGTCAACGGTCATATTTTTAACCGTTTGGCCATTAATCGCCACAAGCTCATCGCCCGCCTTAAGGCCCGCCTGCTCGGCTGGCGAGTTTGGAATAATGCGCACCAGGGTGATAGCCGAGGAGCGTGTGCCAATTGCCGCACCAATGCCGCTGACCTGGCCTGATAGATCGTTTTGGAACGCTTTAGTTTCTTGGGCGTCCATAAACACCGTAAATTTATCACCGGCCGCCGCCACTAACCCACGGCTTGCGCCGTCAATCAGCTTTTGCGTATCGAGTGTACCATCATAGTTTGCCTTAAGCAGCTGGTAGGTTTGCTCGACCGATGATAAATCGATAGTTTGGCTGGACATTTTTACGCCAGTTGCGTACGACAGAAGGTATTGTGAGTTGCTGCCGACAACATAGCCAATAACGGCCATGATTGCCAGGCCGACAATAAAAATAGGCCTGCTAACGCCCGTTTTAGCGCCCATAGTGCTGCGCACGGCATGTGATTGTGTGCTGTGTTGTTGTGCCACGTGTTCCCTATTCTGTCATTAAGTGCTTATTAAATTATACCGCACATTGCGACCATGTGCGGTATTTTATGCGTAAGTACTATATTGGTAAAACGGCTTACTTGCTTGGGAATCGCAAAAATATAACGCCAGTTTTTTTGATGTCCATAGTGCTGTATTCGCCGGTACCAAGGAAGTTGTACTGGCTCACGTGTACCCAGTCGCCGTTCACGCTTTCGACTACCATAAGGTGCCCAACAGGTGCAAAACCGGCAATCGGCATGAGCACAACAGCGTCACCAGGCTGCGGGTCATACACGCGGGTCGCGCCCTTGGCATAACCTTGGCCCCACTGGTACGCCATGCCAAAGCCGTCAAAGCCCTGCACGTTTTTGCCGTACACATGGTCAATGCGCCACGCACCATAGCTCACGCACTCGCGGTTTAAGAGTTGCCATGGGTCTGCGTATGAATCTTGGGTGCCACAGTATGGGTAGCCATCGCCACCACACCCCTGGTTACCACTCCAGTTAGCATATTCAAAGCTGCCATACGTACCGGAATCGAAGTTTGAACCCTGTGACTGTAGCGATGCGTAGTAGGCGCGCTGCTGGGCAGCGGCGCTTTGAATCTGCGACTGAGTGTTGTTCACAAGTTGCTGGTAAGCTGCTTCGTCGCCCTTGGTTTGAGCCACGAGCGATTGCTGCTCGGCCTCTTTGGCGGCAAGTTGCGCGTTTTGTGTTTTTTGCTGCTCCATAACAGTAGCAACATCTTTTTGGCTTTGCTCGAGCTTGCTTTTAAGCGCATTGATTTGGTTGATCGTTTGCGATAAGTTCGACTGAATTGATTGACGGTACTGCTGTTGATCAACGTAATCGGCAATGTTTTTACTGCTTGCGAGCATTTCAAGCGGCGTGATTGAGCCATCGACGTACATGTCGGCGATAATTTGGCCAAGCGCATCCTTGTTGTCGGCAATCTGCTTTTGCGTTGCGTTAATTTGCGCCTGCAAATCGTCGTACTGTTTTTGGCTCAGATTTATTTGGGCTATAATAGCATTTTTTTGAGCGGTGATTTGGTCGAGCGCAGCCTGTAGCGTAGCCGCTTTTGCCCCAAGCGCGTTGGCCTGGTTTTGGTATTGGCTCATTTGCTGGCGGAGTGCAGCAATTTGGTTGTCGTACTGATCAGCATGCGCGCGCTGCATTAAGGTGAACGGCCCACTGATAGCCATCACGACGGCCGTCGCCACAAGCGCAGACTTAGTGACTTTACCCTTCGAAACTGGTGTGGTGGACAGTCGTTTCATTGGCCTCATTTTACCACAAGCATTATAGCTTTGTCAACCCATTTCGCACATATGCATATTTATATTTTTAGGTAGCGGCGCGTCGCTAAAAGCGATGAAATCATACCAACAAGCGCTCCTAAAATCATCATCGCAAGTAGCACAAACGCAATGTAGGTGGTCACGAGTGTAATGGTTGGCGCGATGGTGATGCCCCAGTTAACAACATGTGGCTTTGCGGCGAGCAATAATGCATAGCCCCCAGCCGTGGCAATGATTGCCGCAATCAGGCCGTACACCATAGCCTCAATCACAAATGGACCCCGGATAAAGCCTTTGTCTGCCCCAATCAGCTTCATCATTTCGATTTCGTCGCGGCGGTTAAAAATTGCCATGCGGATTGTGTTAAATATGATCAGCATCGAAATCGCCATGAACATGACACTGGCGGCGATACCGGCGCGCTGGGCGGCAAGGGTCCACGCAGCAATTGTATCGATTGCCGACTTACGGTTGCCCATAAAGGTCGGTGGCCGCGTGGTGTCGATGTATTGCTTAAGGTGCTGGTTGGTATTCACAAAGTTAATCAGTTGGCTTGTGTCGTTCACGTTTTTAAGCGAAATGCGGACAGTGGCCGGGATTTTATTAGTGGCTTCGGTGAGCGCGCTCAGTGCCCCCGGGTCTGTTTTGTTCTGTTGGACAAAATTCGCCCGCCCTTGCTCGGTGCTAATAAAGGTGACGGAATCAACATTAGAAAGATGTTGAAGGTCTGAAATAATTTGACCAGCCTGTTGTTCAGTGGTGCCCGTCTTTAGGTAGATTGACCGGTCGATATGGCGCCCTACATCTGTTGCTGTGTCAGCTAAAATATTTTGGGCTGCAACGGCCATAAAGACAATCAGTAGCGTAATGGTCATAACCACAGTGGCCGCAACAGTTAGCCACGCGTTACGGCTAAAGTTGTTTACCCCATAGCGGATCATGCGCAAAAAGGTTATCCACCGGCGACGCAACCGTTTGCTTTGCGCGAATGCCTTGGTGTTTTGCTTGGATTTATTTGCCATTTGCGCCCCCCTGCCGGTATGAGCCCTGCACTTGGTCAGATACAATTTGGCCATGGTCGATAGTCACAACGCGGCGCTTGAGGCGATTGACGATATCAACGTTATGCGTGGTGAGCAGCACAGTGGTACCGTAGCTATTAATCTTTTCGAGCAAACGAACGATATCCCAGCTGTGCTTTGGGTCAAGGTTGCCCGTTGGTTCGTCGGCAATCAAAATTTTTGGCTGGCGCACAACTGCACGGGCAATCGCCACTCGTTGGCGCTCACCACCGCTTAGTTGGTGCGGAAAAGCGTTTTCCTTGCCAGTAAGGCCTACTAGCTCAATCACCTTTGGTACCGTGCTTTTAATTTCGCGGCTTGTCATGCCGGCGATTTCGAGCGCAAATGCGACGTTTTCAAACACCGTGCGCTGCGGCAACAGTTTAAAATCTTGGAACACTGTGCCAATTTTGCGGCGCAAAAGTGGAATATGCTTGTCGCGAAGTGTGTCGTAATCGATACCGCCCACCACAATTTTACCAGTGGTCGGCTTTTCCTCGCGCGTTAATAATTTCAAAAGCGTTGACTTGCCGGCACCACTGGTGCCAACTAAAATTACAAATTCGTTTGGCTCAATATGCAAACTAATGCGGTTGAGCGCTGGCTTGTCCGTTTTACCATATGTCTTTGTTACCCTATCCAACAAAATCATCGAGCTTTATTATAGCATAAGTAGCACAGGCAAAACTATAGAAGCAGCGCTTGCCTATGCCTCGCCACCAGCAGCCGACCATTCAAGGTAAGCCTGCATAAACTCATCGAGGCCGCCGTTTAATACGCCTTGCGCATCGTGGGTCTCGTACTTGGTACGCGTATCTTTAACGAGCGTATACGGGTGGAGCACATAGTTACGGATTTGATTCCCCCAGCTGGCCGATTCACCCGCACGCAGTTCGGCAAGCGTTTCGGCATGCTGTTCGAGTTGCATTCGCGCCAGCTTACCACGTAAGATTTTTAAAGCTGTTTCTTTGTTTTGCAGCTGGCTGCGCTCGTTTTGAATCGCAACGACGGTATTGGTGGGCAGGTGCGTCACCCGCACGGCACTATCTGTCGTATTGACGCTTTGGCCACCGTGGCCGCCGCTCCGGTACACATCAATTTTTAAGTCTCTGTCGTCTATCACGACCTCGTTGGGCGCGTCAATTTCGGGCATGATTTCTACCAGCGCAAAGCTCGTTTGCCGTAAATTATCGGCGTTAAACGGGCTTAGGCGCACCAAACGGTGCACGCCATGCTCGCTTTTGAGCTTGCCGTAGGCATAAGGCCCGCTCGCGCTATAGGTTGCACTTTTAATGCCGGCTTCTTCACCGGTATTCCGTTCGATTAATTCTGCTTTCATACTGGCTTTTTCGCACCACCGCAAATACATACGCTCCAGCATTGCTGTCCAATCTTGCGCATCGGTGCCGCCCGCCCCAGCGCTGAGTTTTATAATCGCGCTATGATCATCAAATTCACCCTGGAACAGTAGGTCTTTTTGCAACCGGTCGTATTCCGACTGGAGCGCCGCCAATTGGCCACTGAGTTCCATGCACATCGATTCGTCCCCCAGGTTGACTAGTTCTTCCATGTCTTTTACCTGGGCCCGCAAAACTTGCCACGGCTCAATCGCCGCCCGAAGAGCCGCAGATTGTTTGCTTAGCGTTTGGGCGCGCTCAATATTTGCCCATACATTGCTATCGGCAAGCTGTTCGTCAACGGCCGCAAGCTCCGCTGCCCTTGCATCGATATGCAATGTATCCATCGCGGCAAGAACTGCGCTTAGGAGCGCCATAATCTGTTTCTTGAGTGCCTGCATAGTACCTTATTATACGCCAGTACAGAGTGGAACGCGAAAGCGTGAGCCAAGTTGGCTAGAGCGCCTGCACGGCGGCGGCGAATTGATTACCACGATCGGCGTAATTTTTATACTGATCAAAGCTTGTCGCCGCTGGACTCAGGAGCACGACGCCTTCGCCGCTTGCCGTGCCCGCCGCTGCCGCCACCACCTGCTCCATTAATCCATCAACGTATTCCACAGGTACACTCGCCGCCTGTGCTGCACTTGTAATTGCGCGCCCGACTTGGCCAACGGCAATGATTTTAGCACCCGTTTGCTTAGCAGCCGCAATTACATTGTCGTAACTCGCGCCCTTGCTTTCGCCGCCCAAAATAATTACTTTTGGCCCATCAAAACTGTGGAGTGCCGCAATCGCGCTGCCCGGCGTAGTTGCAATAGAATCATCATAATATTTCACGCCACGTTTTGACGCCACGAACTTTAAGCGGTGTGGCAGGCCGGTAAATGCCGCAAGGCCATCTTGTACCGCCTGCGCCAGGTTGCCCCCTACATAATACGATGCCGCGGTAATAGCCGCGCAGGCATTTTCGATGTTATGCGCGCCCGGCAGCTGCAACGCAGTGAGCGGACATAGCCGTTGGTCGCGGAGCCAAAAATAGCCGTCTTGCGGATAGGCACCCGCCGGCGTCATATATGGCACCGGCTGCGCCTTAGTGCGGGCGGCAAAGCTGTCGGTAATGACATTATGCGGGTTCCAAATCGTGATATCGGCCGGCTGCTGATACCGCACAATATTTGCCTTGGCGGCCACATAATCATCCATATCTTTATGGACATTCAGGTGGTCGGGCTCAATCATTAATGCGACCGCAATATGCGGGCTACGTTCAATGTCCCATAGCTGAAAACTACTAAGTTCAAACACAACGATATCGTGAGTGGTAATGGTATCGAGCAGCGCAAGCGGCGGAACACCGATATTCCCCACTAGGTGGACGCTGCAGCCGGCCGCCTGTAAGATGCTCGCGATAAGGCTACTGGTCGTGCCCTTGCCTTTTGTACCCGTTACGCCAATGATTGGCGCCGAGCAACGCGCAAAAAATTCATTGGTAGCACTCCAGATTTTACCATCGGTTTTGAGGCGACTAGGGGCGACACCGGCGCTCCGAACAACAATGTCAAAACCAGATAGGTGATCAAACGCGTCAGGACCGACAAGGCTTTTAGCGCTTGGTGGTAGTGGAAAATCGGGCGAAACTTGCGGTGTCACGATAGTTACATCGTGCCCAAGCTTTACGTAGTATTCGTAGCTTGCTTGGCCTTCGGCCCCATACCACGCAATTGCGACTTTCATTTATTGCTCCTTTGGAAATAACTTTTCAAGCTTTTCGTTCAATGCCAAGAACTCATCGCGTTCGCCGCTGCTCACCCCTGCGAGCACCCACGTATTGGCGCTAACGAACTCGCTCGCTGTTTTGTTAATGCGGTCGAGCGTAATTCGGCGGATTGCATCGGGTATTTTTGCATAATCCTTTACGACACCATCACCAAAATACCGATTGCTGTAAAAATTGCTCACCTGTGCAACGGTTTGAGCCCCCATTTGGTGGCGACCTAGTGCGTAGGACTTTGCGGCCTCAAGCTCGGCTTCGCTAATAGTGCCGTTTAAGACAACGCGAATTTCACGAACAATAATGTCCATAAGTTCGTCCACCTTATCAAGGTTGACGGCACCGCCAAAATCCCAGCTACTATCGTAAAAACCAACGCTTGTGTCGCTAAACACGCTGTAAGCCAGACCTTTTTTACGCGCCGCGCCATAAATGCGCGAGTGCAAAGTGCCAGTTAAAATCTGGTCAAGGCAGCCCATCGCCTCGGCTTCTTCGTCGGACAGCTCGCGCGGCACGGTCATGCTAAGCGCGAACGTCATGTTCGAGGCCTCTTTGCGGCGGATCAGGAACGGGTGTGACTTTTTAAGTTCATCGTGTGGCACCGGGAATCGCTCGCCACGCGGCAGTTCCCATGCCTCAAGGTTTTCTAAGATTTTAGTCTTGCGCCCCTGTAAACGGCCAGCGATTACGAATCGCATATTATCAGTTGTGTGGGTGCGTGTGTGATGCTCACGGATATCGCGCAATTTTACGTTCGGGATAGTAAGCAGCCGTTGACGATAGTTCAGCACGTTTTCGCCTAAGAGCTGCTGTACCTTAGGCCACAGCAAGTGGTTGTGGTTGTTCAAATAGCCCGTAAGCTCGCTGCGTACGTTCCCCTTTTCGGCTTCGAGTTCAACATTACTAAACTTTGGCTGACAAATTGCCACACGTTGCAGTTCTAAAATACGGTCCCATTCAAAATCGGCGCAGTCCGCGACGTATACCATAGACAGGTCACTAGTGAAGGCATTGTGGTAGCCTCCATTTTTTGTAAATTCCGCCTCGTACGCGTGTTCGCTGCTAAAAAGCGCGTTGGCGCCAAACGCCATGTGCTCCATAATATGGGCGGTTTCATAAATATCCCCGCTTTTGACGTAGCGATTACCCGCCCTAAATTGAAACTGAAAACTCATCACGGTGGCGCCAGGAACATCAATCAATAGGCCCTTAGCGCCGTTTTTTAATTCGACTTCGGTTGCAGTGTGTTTCATGGGTTATCGGCTCTTTTTCTTATTTTGGCGGGCAGCCTTCTTTTTTTTACGCGCCGAGTTACGCTGGCGATTTTGATCAGCGTGAACAGACGCCTTTTTTACGCTTGAGTTAAAATCGTTATCGCGGTTTTGCTCACCGCCCGAAACTTCATTAACACCCAGCTCAACCGCTGTTTCTGCGAGCTTGGTGAGCTCGGTGTCGTGTTCTTGCTGCGTCGCATCGCGACTTGCGGCGTCGCTTTTATGAACATTAAACATGGCCCGCAAAACCTCTTCACGTAAGGTCTGTTGCAGGCTTTCGAACAATTTTTGGCTTTCGCTACGATATTCCACCAACGGGTCGCGCTGGCCAACGCTGCGCCAGTGAATCCCCTCGCGGAGGTGTTGCATGTTCTCGAGGTGCTGCATCCATAGCGTATCAAGCACCTGTAGGTACACGTCACGCTCAACGCTACGCATTAGCTCGCTCGTAAGCTCGTTTTCTTTTTCGGCGTACAGCGAAAACACAGCCTTTTCGGCGGCTTGGCGGCGTAGCTTATCTTTTTTAATCGCCCCAATCATGTTCAGCTTTTCGTCGTCAAGCGGAATAATCGCTTTAAATTCATCATTAAACTTTGGATTATTTTTGCGCGGTAGTACCGTTGCGGCGGCGACTTGCTCGCGCAAAAGTGTCTCGACTTCTGGCTTGATATTATCGCCATCGAGGATCCTGCGACGCATTGTATATACTACCTTACGGTGCCGGTTGATAACGTTGTCATACTGTACCACGTTCTTACGGGTATCATAGTTGTATCCTTCGACGCGTTTTTGCGCATTTTCAAGGGTTTTACTAATGATTTTTGCCTGAATTGGTGTCTCGTCGTCGAACCCAAGTCGTTCCATGAGCGAGTTCACGCGATCACCTTGGAATATGCGCATCAAATCATCTTCGGTACTGACAAAAAACTGAGTATCGCCTGGGTCGCCCTGGCGCCCACCACGACCGCGCAGCTGATTATCAATACGCCGACTTTCGTGGCGCTCGCTCCCCAACACAACAAGCCCGCCAAGATCTTTGACACCCTTGCCGAGCTTTATGTCCGTACCACGACCGGCAATGTTTGTGGCCAACGTAATTGAGCCCTTTTCACCGGCGCGCGCAATCGTTTCGGCTTCATGTTCATTATTTTTTGCATTTAACAAATTGTAGGTAATACCCTCTTTATCCAGGTATTCTGCAATAAGCTCATTTTTAGCAATACTGCCCGAGCCTACCAGGACCGGCCGGCCTTGCTTGTGATACATTTTAATAGCTTCGGCAACAGCCTTTATTTTTGCTTTTTCTGTCTTATAAATCAGGTCTTCGTGATCATTACGCGTAATCGGCCTGTTCGGTGGCACGGCAACAACTTCCAACCCATAAATCTGCTGGAATTCCTCTTGCTCGGTAAGGGCGGTACCGGTCATACCAGACAGCTTGTTATAAAGCCTAAAAAAATTCTGATAGCTAATGGTCGCAAGCGTCATGCTTTCTTGGAGCACCGACACGCCCTCTTTGGCTTCGATTGCCTGGTGTAGGCCCTCGTTATACCGGTTACCCTGCTTTAAGCGGCCAGTGTGCTCATCGACAATAATAACCTCGCCATCGTTTGTGACCACATAATCCTTGTCGCGATGGAACAGTGTCTGGGCGCGGAGCGCCTGGTCCATATGGTACACGCTGCGCACATGCTCAGGGGTATATAAGTTTTTGACGCCCAGCATTTTTTGCACCTTTTCAACCCCCTGGTCACTCAGGGCAACGCTCCGGCGTTTTTCGTCTAAGATATAATCATCAGGCACTAGCTTTGCGGCAATACGGGCAAACTGGTAGTATGCCTCGGGGTTTTCGGCAGCCGGCGCACTAATGATAAGTGGCGTGCGGGCCTCGTCAATCAAAATTGAGTCAACCTCGTCAACAATCGCAAAGTTCAGTTCGCGCTGCCGGACCATGTCGTGCTCATTGACCATGTTGTCGCGTAGATAGTCGAAACCAAATTCGCTGTTGGTACCATAGGTAATATCCGCCAGATAGGCTTCTTTGCGCGTACATGGGCGCAGCTTGCGCATGCGTGGGTCAGTGTGCGCTTCGTTTTCGTAGGTACGATCGTACACGAATGAGGCTTCGTTAATAATCACGCCGGTGGTAAGGCCCAGTGCATCGTAAATTTGGCCCATCCAGCCAGCGTCGCGTTGCGCCAAGTAATCGTTTACGGTCACAATGTGCACACCTTTGCCAGGGAGGGCATTCAGATAGGCCGCAAGCGTGGACATCAAAGTCTTACCTTCACCAGTTTTCAGCTCGGCAACGTTACCTTCGTGGAGCACCATGCTCCCAATTAGCTGCACGTCATAATGCCGTTCGCCAATTTCGCGCTCGGCCATTTCGCGCACAACTGCAAAGGCATCGGGCAAAATGGAATCAAGCGTCACACCCTTTTTTGTGAGCTTTTTGCGGAGCACGTCGGTTTGGTCACGCAGTTGTTTTTTACTCATTTTGGCATATGTGTCGGTGCGCGCGTTTACTGCAGCGACCTTTTTTTGCAACCGCTTTAAAATCTTTTTCTGCGGGTCACCGAACACCTTTGTCAGCGCTGTCTGTCGATTTACCATTCAAACCCTCTTTCCATTTAGGACACTAAAAGAATACTAACGATAATTATACCGTGAACTACGGTGATACGAAAGGGTTTTTACCCGTTTTAGCCGCGTGCGTAGCTACGCTTAAAACGATCAAGGAGCTTTCGCCGACCAACATGGGGGATCAAATCTTGCTTGTACCGGCGCAGCTGGTTGGCAATTTTTGCCTCAACAATATCAATTGCCGCGAGTATGTTCATTGTTGAGTCCTTTGCGGTCAGCGTTTTTTCGGGGACGCGCACTACCACCTCGGCTTCATACTTATTGCCGTGGCTTTGGTTAATTTCTGCGAGTTTTACCTCGGCGTGCATGCTCCCCCGCGCGTGCCGCGGCACCAAGCGGTCAAGCCGACCAACTTTTTTAACAATGTATTTTTTTGTTGATTCATCAGGCACGAATGTACCGACACCAGTTATCTCGATATTTGTGATCATAGGCGACCTCCTTTTCGATGATAATCTCTACCCTTTTAGTATACCACGGAGCGTGGTTATACACCCGCGTCCAGGCCGACCGCATCGCTAATACAGGCTAGGCCATCCCGCCTTAATAGCGCAACGAGGCCGTGATTTATTTCGCCAACTACCTGCGGGCCTTCAAAAATAACACCAGTCACCATGCCGATAAGGTTTGCGCCAGCTCGTATTTTTTCGTAGGCATGTTCAGCCGTAAATACGCCACCCACGCCAATAAGCACAAACCGACCAGGGTGCCGCTGGTAGGTTTCTCGTATAAGCTTGGTGCTTATATCGCGGTTGGGCGCACCGCTTAAGTTACCCGCCACACTATCCGGCAATTCATCTTTAAGCTCCACATTTTCACGATCCTTGCGCAAGTTACCAATAGTAAGGCCCGTAATATTGTGCGCGCCGGCAGTGTCGGTAAGCGCCAAAAATTGTTTTGGTGGCACGCTGATTGGCATTTTAATAAACACTGGCTTAGTGAGTGCGAGCGCGTCCACCACCCTTAGTAGTTGCTCAAGGCGGCCGGGTGTCGTAAAATCCTCGCCGCCAAATGCATTCGGGCAACTGATGTTAAGTTCGAGTGCGCCGACGTTTAGCTCGACGTCGAACATCGCTAAACTACGGGCGTAATCTTGAATACCGGCGGCAATGCTTGCGCAACGTTTGGAGTTCGTTTTAGCCACCGACACAAATAATGGGAAATCCCGGAATAGGCTTGCTGGGTATGCAGCGGCGCGACCAGCGACTGTCTTGGTGCCCTCGCTGGGCAAACCGGCGTTCACAACGATTGATTGGGACTTTGGCAACCGGTAAAACCAGCCGCCTTGGTTGCCGCTATACTGGCCCCATGTCACACTGCCACCGGTCATAAAGCCAAAGCCCACCGCCCGCATAATCCTAGCTGTTTCGATTCCTTTATCAAACCCGGCGCTTAGGCCCACGGGGTTACGGAACACCAGGCCAGCCATTGTTTGCTCTAGGTACTTAGGGCTTTCATACCCCCACAAATTTGGGAGTGACCGAACCCCGGGCACATTCCCAACAAATCGAGCCATTTTAATCATATCGCGATGTACATCATCGGGGTGCCGCGTGAACAGAACTGGCTTTACAACGTGCTTATAGCCATTCCGTGTAACTGAACTAATTGCTCGTAACATCCGGCCTCCTGTTTTGTTACATTAGCACGCGACCACCCATGTAGGGGCGTAGGACTGCTGGAATTTTCACCTGGCAGTCGTGTGTCTGATTATTTTCAATGATGCCAACCATAATGCGACCAAGGGCAAAAGCGGTCGCGTCATTGGTATGCACCAGCTCCACACTATCACCACGCCGCACACGCGTATTTAATCGCCGCGCCTGATAATCGGTCATGTAATCAGCCGTGTGTGTTTCGCGGTACTTGTTTTGGCCCGGTAACCACACTTCCATGTCAACACCGCGCGCGTCTGGCTTGCCAATATCCCCCGTCACTTTTAACAACACATGATACGGCAACTGCAGCGCGTTTAGTAGATACTCTTGGATCGCAATAAATAATAAATGTTCGTCATAACTGGTAGTCGCGGTCGTAAAGCTCTCCATTTCCAATTTATCAAATTGGTGCATGCGGATAAGCCCCTCCATGTCTTTGCCGTATGTGCCGGCCTCTTTACGGAAGCTGGTTGCAAACCCAAGGTACCGAACCGGTAAGTCTTGCTCTTCAAATATTTCCCCGGCGTGCATGCTGCCAAGCACATGCTCTGCGCTCCCCTGCAGCCACAGCTCCTCACCCTCAATCTTATAGCGATCATCTTGTGGCTCAAGCCGATCCATCTGATCATACGCCTCTGTTTTTATCATCAGCGGCGGCAACACCGGCACAAATGGCTTGGTACTGACGTCCAAACCGGCACCATGCGCTATTTCAGCGATTTTTGCTTCGTCCGATAACGTATCAATTACAAAGCGTTCGATTGCAAGTTGCAATTTTACTAGATCACCCATGACATATGCGAACCGACTACCCGCAACCTTAGCCGCCCGTTCCTTATCGAGCCAGCCACGTAGTTCGGCAATTTCAGCATGGTTGCGTGGCGTAAAATCAAAGTTTGGAATGTCACCCACCGTTTTAGTGACCACGTTTTCATCTTCGCTTAGGCCTAATGGCACATCATGCGCCGGCATATTCGGCACCTTTTTCAGCAGAGCCAGATACTCATCACTCACAGTACGCAAATGTTCTTCACGCTCAGCCAGCTCAACTTTTAGCTGCTTGCCTTCATCAACCAGCGCTTGCTCTGGCCTGCCACCTTTCATTTTAGCGGCAATTTCGTTGCGCCTGGTGCGCAGCTCATCAACCCTTTGCTGCAATTCGCGCCGCGAGCTATCAAGTCCTAACAATTTTTGAATATCAACATCGTTGCCTTTTTGTTTTGCAGCCTCTTGCACGCGTTCAGCGTTCTCGCGAATATAACGTATATCTAACATAACAGTAACAGTATAGCAGCTGCACTGCCACCCGTCACCTAGCGTGCTGCATATGGCGTACGATCCGCCACGCCTGTTGTCGAATCTGGTCTGGCTGTACCGCCTGTAGGTTGCCTGTAATCGCCTGCTGCGCCAAGCCGCCGTATGTATTCACCTTGCGGTACATGGCCACTAAGTAGTCAACGCCTCCAACGACAAGGGGTGTTGCTTGCCCATTGAACACTTTTTTTAATCGGCGGTCAATATTGCGAAAAAACTCTTGAAGCATCTGTTTTTGCTCCTGTGATACCTCATATTGTCCATGCTGCACTTGTGATTGTTTACCCATCGAAGCAGGCGCCACAGGGTGGAGGCCACGCCCCTTATACGGCTCGTCAAGCAGCAACGAATCTTCCATGTTGTTTGCGAAATGATCAAGCTGGAGGGACTCGATTGTGTAGCGATCGCCCCTGAACACTTGGACATTTTTGTGGCTGAGCGCGAGTACGTAATAGGTGCGATTATTACGCACTATACGCTCGAGCGGCTCTGTAATAAAATTATCCCCAACATATACCATGGGCTCGACAGCCTGGTTGGGAACAAAAAAGTAGCGCAGCGTATCCAAATTTGCAAACAGCACTAAACCGCCATGATTCGGCATCCATATTTCGGGCTTGTCAATAAGCTGTCGTGCAGTATGCAATGTTGCATCAATGTCTTTTTTACTCACGCCGTCAGCATGGAGTTGCGCTTCTGTCGCTTGGAGCGCGTTTTTAAACTGGATGCGCCCGGGACCACTCGGTGACGTGGGGTCGTCGAACCGAATATACATGCTGAGGCTGTGCGGTTGGTGGGCGGCCTTTAACATTTTTAGCTCTTGTTTGTCTGGTAGTTGTACCATACGCAGCCTCCTTTGCACTTTATGCCTTTTATAGCTGTGGCTCAGTATGGCACACCCATAGGGGGCAAAGTATGATATAAGTTACCAAACAAGTTTTTTGTGATAATAGTTATAGGTGCTATACGCAAGCCTGCCGCACACTAAGGTGGGAGAAGTTATGAAACGGGGCATCTTACTCACAATTATCGCACTTATCATCGCTGGCGCCTCTGGCCTCGCAGGCTATTACTACTGCGTACACACAAAACCATGTAGCACTAGTACCACCAACGGCCAACCAGCCCCAACCCAATTGCCGCCAGCAACTCCCGACACTCAATCCCCAACCACTCGCCAAAACGGTATCACAGATACTACCAGCCACGCCGTAAAGGTCTACTTTTCTAAACATCCTGAATCAGATGATGACCCGGGCAGGGTGTTCCCGGTTGACCGAACATCGCCAGATAGCAGTGTAGGAAAGTATGCGGTTGCCCAGCTATTACGCGGCCCAACCGCCAGTGAGCAACAGTCCGGCTATTTTGCAACCGCCCGACTGCGCAATGACACAAGCACGTGCAATGGCGACTTTACACTAACCGTCCAAGCCGGTGTCGCTACGCTGCAATTCTGCAAACCCTTTGACCATATTGGTTCAATTTCAGATGGACAAGCAGAAAGCGAGCTAAAAGCTACCCTTTTGCAATTTAGTACCGTGCAAAAGGTTGTGATTCTTAACCGGTATGGGGACTGCGAATTTAATTTATCGGGCCTGAATTTGTGCAAATAGGCACCCTTGCGCCTGCTACTCGGTACGCAACGCCTCAATTGGATCAAGCTTTGCGGCCTTGCGCGCCGGGAACCAACCGGCAACCACCGCCACAACCACCAATGCGGCTATCATAAGGCCAATCTGCCACCACACAAAAATCAGTAACTGTTGATCCCCCAGCGAGAGCGCGTTCGTAATAATGGGGTTAAGCACCCAACCAAGCGCAATGCCAAGTGCCGCGCCGAGCGCCGCACCAATGAAACCGATCCAGGCCGCCTCGTACCTAAACAAACGCGCGACATTTTTACGGCTCATACCTAATGCCTTCATGAGCCCAATCTGGCTTGTCCGCTCAAGTACGCTAATGTATTGAGTGTTCACAATGCCAAATATACTTGCAATCAGTGCCAGCAGGCCAAAGCCCAATACAATGCCTTGGAGCGTATTCACAAATGTAAATATAACTCCCTGTAGGTCTTTGGCCGTTCGTGCACCGTAGCCCATATTAGTAATCTGCTTTTTAACAGCATCACTGCTTGTGCCCGCCTTTACAAGGGCCTGCACTCCGACATACTTGCCGGACTTGTCGGTTCCCGCAGTGACAAAATCGTTCACCTGTTTTGCCGCGTTTGGTGAAATTGTTACTCGCGGGTTAGCTTGAACAGAGGTTGTGCCTTTTTTTGTCACCGCCACGATCGTGAACGTGAAATCCTTTGTCTTTGGTGTGACAAGCTGGGTAACAGCAGACTGGCCACCGCTTAAAAATGCCTGCTGAATTTGGGCCGCGCTAGGGCTCGCTTGATCAGCCGCAAATGTGAGCGTAAGGGTTTTCCCAATGTAATCAGCAGGTGTGCCCCCAAGTGTCGTCACGTACTCTTCGGGAATTGTTGCCTGGTTATCACCAATATTCACTCCTAATTTTGGCAAGGTGCCAGCAGCGGCGCTGCCAACAATTGTGTCGTCATACGAGGCAACCTGCCCGATATACTTTGTGCTGTGGCCGCTGATTGTCAGGTACCGCATCGACAAATTGAATACAGGCACCACACTGGTAAAATCACCCGTTTTTTGAATCGCGTCGATATCAGACTGAGACAATACTTTTACGGTCGTCCCCCGCACCTGTGTCGTATCTGCACTATATTGCTGCAATGCGGGGCCAGTTGTTACGTCAAAAAAACTAGGGTCTTTGACAATAAACATCGCCTGAGGGTTAATGTTCGATTGCAACACCTTATTGGCGTACTGCCGTGCGCCTTCGCCACCGGCTAGGCTGAGGGTTAGCGTGAATGCACCGACCGCAATTGCAAGACTTGTCAGTGCAGTGCGCGCCTTAGACTGCGTGAGATTGTGCGCCGCACGTTTCATAATATCGATACGCTTCATGACTTTGGCTCCGTTATTCGTATTTTTTGACCCCGCAGTTTTGCGCTATGGCCTTGCTCCTTCCCAATTGGCGGCAACATGTCGGCATAATCAATGTGCTCAATGTGCCCATCTTTAATGTGAATTTGCATGTCGCAGCGGCTTGCAATATCATCGTCGTGTGTCACGATAATCAGCGTCGCTTTTTGCTCTTTTGCGTAGGTAAAAAGCAGGCTTTCGATATGCGACCCTGTTACACTGTCGAGGTTACCGGTTGGCTCATCAGCGAACAGGACACGAGGGTGATTAACAATCGCCCGCGCCACAGCAAGGCGTTGCTTTTGGCCACCGCTTAAATTGCGTGCTTTTTGCTTAACTTTATCACCAAGCTCAACAGATTCAAGGGCAGCAAGAATACGTGCTCGCCGTGCCCGCTTTGGTACGCGGGAAATTTCAAGTGGCATGCTTACGTTGCTGTAGCACGTATCGTTGCCTTGCACAAAAAAACTCTGGAATATAAACGCCATTTTTTTACTACGAAAGGTGTCGATTGCCTTCGGCTTCAGTTTGAGTATGTCCTCGCCATCAATAATTACGCGCCCCTGTTCGGGCCGATCAAGCCCACTCATAGCGTGCATCAGCGTACTTTTGCCACTGCCGCTTTTGCCAATAATGGCAACCGAAACACCGTCCGGAATCGTGAACGAAATGTTGTGCAGCGCGGTAAACGCGTTCTTTTTCTTGCCGTACGTTTTTGTAAGGCTCTCAATTTCAATCTTTGGCACCTTTGGTTACCTCTTTCCCGCAAGCTTTACGCGCGGCCCATCGCCACCTACACTCGGATATTCACTGCGCAGCGCATACAGCACCGCACCCGCTCCAAAGGCAAGCGACCCAACAATTGTAATGATATTTAGGAATGGAATGACGAACGACACCCCAAGTATAAGCGCAGCGAGCGTCGTTGCAATAAGGGGGTGCACGCGGCGGTTACCCCACAAAACTCGCCCAAGGTAAATGGCGGTGATGCCCGCGCTTACGGTGCAAAGCGCAATCCAGCCAACCAGCATTGCAATACCAAGCGGCAAAGCAATGACACTCGAAATGAGTACAACCGCCAGTATTGGGACGGCAACGAGCGCTGCCAGGCCGATTGCAATTGACAGGATAGCGCCCTGAGTGGTAACCGTTGTCACCGCTGACATCTTTTTGGGTAGCACAAGCGCCAAGGCGAGCGCCACAAGTAGCGTCCATAACGCCATCAATGCCATAAACAGCACAGCGCCACCAATTACATCCACCTGCGTATTGGGGGTTGTACTGCTCTCCGCCGCGTGGCGCACTACCCCGCCCTTGACAGTGCCGGTAATAGTCGCATTTGTGTCGCTCGTGTAGTGTAGAAAGCCACCAATCACTGCGTCGCTTGGCACACGCAGGTTACCATACGTTCCTTCGACATCACGCCCCACGGTTCCGTCGATTGTGCCAGTTTGAGCGACCATGACGACGTCTCGACCGACTAATCCGTTCATCAGCACATCGCCGCCCGTGAATACCGCGTCGCGACCAATTTTGGCAGTTGTTTCAACGGTAATACTAGAGCCGAATGCCGTTGCGCTCCCCGATATTACACCCCGCAACGTCACACTACTGCCCGCGACACGCACGTTGCCGTTCACCTTGCCAGCAATCGTAACACTTGAACCCGCGCAGTAAATATCACCATTAACCGTGCCGGTAATAACAACATCGCTTGCTGCGCAATAGACATCGCCATTTACCGTGCCTTCGATGCGCACCGAATTACCATAGTAATACGCGGCGCCATCAACCGTGTGACCGGCGGGTACGTAATTTGCATCACTTGTCCCAAAAGCTCCCGCTGCGTGTGCCGGTGGTGAAACCGCCAGCCCACCAACCGCTAACACAAGCATGGTGCTGATACCAAATAACAGTTTTTTTATCATCGCCACCTCCACGTTAATATACCTTTAGTATATACCCGTGGTTATGCTTATAGCAACTGGCGTAACCGCCCCAGCAATTTGCCGTCAAGTGCAATGTGGCTCAAATAACCCACAACGGCGGCGCCATAGAACAAAAGACTGAGCGGCAACATGCGGCCGTCGTACCAGTACGGAATCACGATGATTGGCACAGGGACCAAAAATGCCGCATACACACTATGGGTCCACCCGCGGTGTTTACTAAGCAGCGGGAGCATGGCGATAAACCCTAAATACGCCGCCGCGTTCATTTGTTTTGCCCAAACTAAAACCGCATCAAGCAAAAACGCCGCCCAATAGAATAGCTTTTGGCCTTCGCTCTTTATGTCGATATCGGGGAAAAGTGCAAATAACATGGCGACAACAAATACCCCGGCGAGCGTCTGCCAGCCGTGGAGCAAGTTCGCATAACTTGCAAACTGCCTATAAGGTAATGCGCTGACGAGCAACGTTGACGCTGCCGCTGCGACAAACCCTCCGGCAATATGGCCTTTATACCCTGGCATAGTTTTATTGTAGCGGAGTGCACTGCATTATGCGTGATTTTTTATAAATTGGCTTCTGGGTAAAGTTCTTTTGTTGTTTCGTC
Source organism: bacterium (assembly GCA_021781475.1). Classification (GTDB taxonomy): domain Bacteria; phylum Patescibacteriota; class Saccharimonadia; order Saccharimonadales; family Saccharimonadaceae; genus Saccharimonas. Next base: position 48,870 of record JAJXWT010000001.1, on the reverse strand, counting down.
GTACTCAAGCCTAAGCTGCGGAAACGGCACGCCTTCCCGGGCTGTCACGCCTTCGAACATCCAAAAGACTCGCTCACTGTAGCCCCACCCACAGGCCGGCGGCATGCCATACTCCAGCATTTCCACGTAATCAATATCAAGCATCATTGCCTCTTCGTCGCCACTTTCGCGCATTTTTTGCTGTTCCACAAAACGGTGGTACTGGTCGAGCGGATCGTTCAGTTCGCTAAACCCATTACCGAGTTCGCTCCCGAGAATAACCGGTTGAAACCGCTGCACGCTTTGCCCATCGGGGTTACTTTTGCTCAACGGGCTCACAAACTTTGGCGTGTTAATAAGCCACACCGGACCCGCCACGTCTTTGCGAACGTTTTTCCATAGTTTATCGATTCCACGGGGTATGCTGTCGGCTTTTTCGACTTCGAGACCATGGGCTTGGAGTTGCGTTGCGACTTGTTCTATTGTTGTATTATACACATCAATATCGTAATGTTGTCGGATGACATCAGCGTAATCCCAGCGCTCCCACGGCTTCTCCAAATCAACCGTAAAACCATTCACTTGGAACTGCAGCGTGCCGAATGTTTCTTTGAGCACAAATTTATACATTTCTTCCATAAATGCCATGCCATCTTGCCAGTTTGCATACGCCCAGTACCACTCCATGGCCACATGCTCTGGCAGGTGCTCGTCGCTATAGTTTTCGTTCCTAAAACGCGGGCCAATGTCATACACCTTTTCAAAGCCAGCGCCCAGCAGCCGCTTGAGCGGCAGCTCATGGCTGATGCGTAAATAAAAATCCTGGTCAAGCGCGTCCATGTGTGTCACAAACGGGTTGGCGTCGGCGCCCCCAGTCGTGTGCTCCAGCACGGGGATATTGATTTCGGCGAAACCATGGTCATTTAAAAATGTGCGCGTGGCCTGCCAAAACTTACTGCGGCGCACAAAGCGCTCGCGAATATCCAGGTTCACGTTCATATCAACATAGCGACGGCGCAATCGTTCTTCTTTGCTTGTGAGCTCCGTTGGCATGGGGCGAAGGGACTTTGTGAGTAACCTAAGCTGCTGCACATCGACCGATATTTCGCCAGTTTTAGTTTTAATCAGCGGCCCCGTTGCCTCAATAAAATCGCCGGTATCAAGCAGCGGGAGCTGATCCATGCCAAGCACGCCGCCTGTAGCCTCGAGGCTCGCTACGTGATCAGCTGTCAAAAACAGCTGAATACTACCGCTTTGATCGCGAACCACAATAAAACCAAGTTTACCAAATTTACGAATCGCCATTATGCGGCCAGCTATCGTCACAACGCTCCCCTGCAATGCGTCAAATTGGTCAATTACTATTTGTGCACTATGGGTGCGGTGCGCTTCTGCGGGGTAAGGGTCAAAGCCCAAATCCTTAAGCTCTTGCAGCTTTCGAAGTCGCTCATTGCGGTAGTCTTTTAGTGTAGCCATATCATAGGCCATTATATACGATTGAGGGTACATTGTCTGCACCAGAACCCGGGCTTGACACACGCATAATACGTGCCTTATTGTGTGGTCAGTGACTGAGTTCGAAATAAAACCCAAGGATAATACAACCGACTACCACGGGCACATCACTCAATTGGGAATCGCCGCATTAAACACCTACCCAAGTAACCCCAGCCCAGAGGGAACACCCGGCTGGTGTGAGTTCGCTCAAGCCCATGAGCCCATTCGCATACCACACGCTATCGATGATATTGGCTTAGAAGCCATTGCGAGGGAGGTTGAGCGAGTGTCCCAACTCATACAACAGCTTGCTGCTCGCGACCCTATACGCGATGAATATGGTACTTGGCTTGTCGCGCTCCAGTGGCAATATATGCAAGACTACAAAGTCGTTCATCCATTCACGCCAAACGACCACCTCACCCCTCCGGCCAACCCCGTTGAAGACATGGAGCAATATCTCACATCAATATGGAGAAAACACCCTCACGAATAGGGTGTTTCTAGAGGCAAACTTCAAATATATTATGCGACCGCGCCAATAGTGTAAGTCACGTCGCCTTTTGGCGTTTTAATGGTAACTTTGTCACCCACACTTTTACCTAAAAGTGCAACCCCAAGGGGCGATTCATCACTAATCTTGCCGTTCATGGGGTCGGCTTCGACCGGTCCAACAATCGTATACTCTTTTTTTGTACCGTTTTCGAGCACGACGTGGCTCCCTAGGTGCACTTTGCCGCCGCTTTTTGCCTTAATTTCTTCGGCATTCATCAAAATATCTTCAATTTCAGCAATGCGCGTTTCTACCACGCCCTGCTCTTCGCGCGCGCTGTCGTATTCCGCATTTTCGCTTAGGTCGCCATAATCACGCGCCTCGGCGATACGGTCGGCAATTTCGCCCCGGCGATTTTTAAGTTCCGCCAGTTCTTTTGTCAGATCGTCGCGACCCGCGGCCGTAATTTGATATGTTTTCTTCATAATGCTATAAACCTCTGCTTTATGTAATCGTTGTTGCTTACTAGGGCTTGTTATAAAAAAAATTCCCTCCAACGTACTCCAAAGTTACCTTAGTTTAGCAAGTAACTCATCCGCCGTCAATAGAGTGACAGCCCCATTTTTCCTATCTGTTAATTCATACTTTTGCTCACCAAAAAGTCGGTCACTTGCCGTCACGCGGTATGGGATCCCCATTAGCTCGGCATCGGCGAACTTACTGCCGGGGCGCTCATTACGGTCGTCATACAACACCGCGGTTCCTTGACTTTGCAATGCCGCGTACAAAGTTTCGGCCATACGCGTACCTTGTTCGCCAATATTTACCAAATACACCTTAAACGGCGCAATGTTGTCTGGCCACACTAGGCCCTTATCATCCGCAAACAATTCCGCAATTACCCCCATTAACCGACTCGGGCCAATTCCGTAGCAACCCATATAAACTGCGTGTTGCTCGCCAACCTCATCAGTATAATGCAGTCCGAGAGCATCAGAGAACTTTGTGCCAAGCGTAAAGATATTGCCGACCTCTATTGCCTTCCGTTCCTTCAGCTCTTCCCGAGCAACACCAAGGTCCGCGAGGACCTCATCTGTATAGACTTCTTCGTTGATAGCAATCTTCTTTGCCTCATGTACGTAGATGGTATCCTCGCCAGCTTCGCTAACCGTCTGGAATTCATGGCTATATCTTGAAAAACTACCACCGCTCGCAAACGTCTTATAGGTACGGTCGCCAATACCAAGGCGAGCGAACACCCTATCATACGCATTTGACATCACACTATAATACTTCTCGTGCTCAGCTTGACTACGCGAAAACGAATATAAATCTTTCATCCAAAACTCGCGACCGCGCATCAGACCGCTTTTGGACCGAAGCTCATTACGAAACTTGATCTGAAATTGGTACGGATACACCGGGAGATCTTTATAGCTTGAAATGTATGTTCTCATGAGACGAGTAAGAGGTTCTTCGTGAGTAGGAGCAAGTCCAAGTTCAGTGCCATTCGCTAATTTTGTTTTAAACCACACATCCATGACATCGTCGCTCCAGCGGCCGCTCGCCTCCCAGGTATCTTTTTGTTGCAAGGCTGTTAAACTTATCTCTTGCCCGCCTACGGCATCCATCTCTTCACGAATAATCTGAATTATTTTATCAAGCACACGCTTGCCTAATGGCAAATATGCGTACACTCCCGCCATCTCTTTATAGATAAAGCCGGCACGAATTAATAATTGCGCATTTTTCGCCACTTCGTCCCCTGGCACAGTTTTGCTCGTTTTAGTAAATAACTCAGTCCGTCTCATAATTACCCCTATTGTACTATTTCACCATTAAAATGAACAACGCAACATACGCGATAGCGTTTTTAGTCATGTGGATAATAACACCAGGCCAAATCACGCCCGTTGCTTCGCGCAAATAGCACGCCACCATACTCAAAATAAATGTATCAATCCCCACGTTCCATTGCCCATGGGCCAGGCCAAACATTACGCTCACAACAAGTGCCGCTGGCCAAAATGGCATTTTAGCCGCCCGGAGCTTGCCAAACAAAAAACCGCGCATAATAAACTCTTCGGCCAGTGGCGTGACAACCACTAGTACAACAAACCCGACAAGGCGGTCAATGCCCGCCAAGCTTGTAAAGCCAAGGTTTTGTGACTGCGCCGAATTATAGGCCGGAATAATTTTTGTCAGCACCATAGTGGCAACAATAAAGATCACAAAATACACGACATAGCCAGCAAAGCCTAGGCCAATATCGCCCCACCGCACCGAACGGCCTATGCCATATTGCGCGAGCGTACCGGTGCGCTCATGCGGGCGTAAATGTGAAAACACAAACAACAGGCCCGCTATCGACGCAACAATAACAAAAAGCCCAAGCGAAATAATGTGAGCAAACAAGACCATGAACGCGCCAGCCATAATGGCAATGGGCAACCCCACTGTGCCCAGCGCTGGCAGCCGCCTGAATGCAATAACGCCCTTTATGCGCGCTATGCTAACTAATAGCCCAATAAGCACTAGGTATACGAGCGTGCTAATTATAAAATTGCCGAGCGCTGCATCTTGAAAGACACCTGGAAAAAGTACGTACAAAATTGAATACGCGATACCACCAATCAGGAACGCAAGCAAAAAACACACCGTTGCCCATACCGGCCAGGCCACCCACTGCGCCCAATGGCGCCTTTGCGCGTGAGTATCATTGTTGTGTTGAGTAGTCGCCGCTTCCATTACCACCTAATCTTTCCGATATCTGCAATACTCACGAGAATAATAAGGCCAAAGATAATATACATACCAACCCCATTAATTTTTGCCTCCAAATCCTCGGTAAGTGGCCGCTTGAGGGCTTTAAATACTGCCGTTAAATACCACCGCGCGCCATCGAGTCCAGGAATTGGCAACACGTTCATAACAGCGAGCGTGAGCGATATGAGCGCCGTCAGCAGTACAATCTGTGTTAACCCTGCTTTTTCTGCCGCCGGGAAAATAACACCAAATATCCCAATTGGCCCGGCGACATTTTGGCCCGCTTCGGATAGATCTTTACTTGCCGCGCTGCGCGCCTGGTGGCTCGTACTAAACTGGCCGGCAAAGCCTTGGGCCGCCTTTGCGATTGTTGCGCCGACACCTTGCACGGTTGCCACTGTCAGCTGGGCCGTCGTGACGACACCGACAATTGGTGCCGACCACGTTGCGTGGATATACTGCTGCTGCGATAATGCAGCGCCCAGGTAACCCTCGCCATTGGTATTTGCCGCACGCAATGTCAGGGTAATAGTATTTTCCTTATTGTTACGGCTATAAATAATGGACACCGTTTTGCCTGCGTCTTGCTGCACAACCCTCGCAAAGTCATCAGCGGCGCCAATTTTTTGACCGTTAAACCGAACAAGCGTGTCACCGACCTGCAGGCCCGCCTTATCGGCTGGCGTGCCAGGGGCAATCGCACTAATTTGGACAGGTTTGTTCTCAATTTGCGTGTCGCTTGGCACGGTAAATTGGTTCGGGAGCACGGTCGCCATTTTGGGTAAGCCGGTCCAGGCAAGCACCGTCAGCAATACGGCAGCAATAATCCAGTTTACCGCTACGCCGGCCAGTAAAATCTTTGTCTTTTGCCAAAACGTGGCCGCCCCGTAGCTACCCTCGTCTTCTGCGCTATCGTGCTCACCCTTTAGGCGGACAAAGCCGCCGATCGGGAGCGCATTCACACTATATTCGACATTGTTGCCCAGTGGGCTTTTCGGAACGACTTTGCTCGTGATTTTCGGCGGAAATCCGATTGCGAACTCCTCGACTTTGACGCCATTGCGGCGGGCAATAAAGCCATGCCCAAATTCGTGGGCTGCCACCAAAAATGTGAGCACTAGTATCCCTAGTAGTATGCCTAAAATAAGATCCATCTACCCTCCAAACCTTCGATTTCTGCTTGTGTATTCCCTTAGTATAACGGTTACGTCTTGCTTTGTCATGTCAGGCCAGTATTTATCAATGAACATAAGTTCGCTATAGGCCGCGCGCCATAGCATAAAACCGCTTAAGCGCTGCTCGCCACTGGTGCGAACAATCATATCGCATGCCGGCACCTCTGGCGCGTATAAATGTTGGCTAATAAGATCTGGCGTAATATCACCGGCACTCACGCCTGATTCGACAATAGCAACAACTGCATCAGCGATTTCTTGGTAACCGCCGTAATTAAAGCAAATCAGCAGCTCGCCAGTACTATTATTAGCGGTTTCGCGTTCAACATGCGCAATGGCGTCCAGCACCTTAGCGCTTAGCCGTTCGCGCGTGCCAATAATCTTAACCCGCACATCCTCAGTATTAAATATGGGGATATCGTCGACCATCGCTTTCATGAATAAATCCATAATTTTATTCACTTCTATTTTTGGACGCGCCCAGTTTTCCGTGCTAAATACAAAACAGCTGACATATTTGACGCCTTGGCGGATTGTCTCAATTAGTACCTCCTTGACACGCTCATAGCCAGCATAGTGGCCTTCGTATGCCTTCAGGCCACGCTCTTTCGCCCAGCGGCGATTGCCGTCAATAATAAACCCGATATGCCGCGGGACCAGATGATCGTTCATTAGATTGTAAGGATATCCTGTTCTTTCGCCTTAAATGCGGCCTCAATCTTGCCCTGGAACTCCTGCATTAGGCGATCAAACTCTTTTTCCACCGCCTTTAGGTCGTCTTCGCCGATTTCCTTGGCGTCTTTCATGCGTTTTGCGTCTTTGATACCGTCTTGGCGAACTGCCCGCATGACAATCCGTGCGTCTTCGACCTTTTCGCTCGCAAGCTTTACCAGTTGCTTGCGCCGCTCTTCGGTCAGCGCCGGTACTGGTACGCGAATCACCCGGCCGTCATCGCTTGGATTAAAGCCGAGCGTTTGGTCTTCACGAATAGCGGCAGCAATCTTTTGCAGCGTACTTGGGTCAAATGGCGTCACCTGCAGCAATTGGCCTTCTGGCGCAGTCACGTTTGCCACCTGGTTTAACGGCATGATCGTGCCGTATGCCTCCACCTTAATGCCATCAAGCATACCAGGGTGCGCCCGCCCAGTCCGGATTTTTTTCAGGTCCTCTTCAAAGTGGTCCAGGGCTGTTGTCATCTTTTGCTCATATGGGTCTGTGTTAAACATAAGTCCTCGCTTTCTTTGCCCTTATTATATACTAAAGGGAGCATGATTATTAGGGAGTTGCGGGTCAACAACATACGCCCATACACTATCTACACAGCGCCGCTTAACCCTGGCGTCACGTTAATTTTGGGGCGTAACGGCACCGGCAAGACAACCCTGCTGGAAAGCATCCACTATTTGCTGCAGGGTACCAGCTTTAAGGGCCGTGACCGTGACATGATTGCCCACACCGCAGCACGCGCCAACCTACTACTAACCGATGCCGCTGGTGTCGAGCGCCGTGCCAGCCTAGAAATATTACCCGACGACAAATTAAAAAAGGTGTTCACTGTCGAGCAAAAAACAACCGCTCGCTTACCCGCCAAGTACCGCGCGCCTGTCGTGCTATTTGAGCCCGATGAACTCCGCCTGTTAAGCAGTAGCCCCCAGCGGCGGCGGCAATTTTTTGATGGCATATTAAGCCGGCTGTACCCCCAATATGCCACCGCTTTAAGCCGCTACCAGCGGGTTGTCCTGCAACGCAACGAACTCTTAAAGCAGCAGCAGGCTATGCAGCCCGCAAGCTGGGACGCGCAGCTGTTTGCCTGGGATATCAAATTTACCGAGCTCGCCGATGTTATTACCAAGCTCCGCAACGAAATCGTACGTACCAGCAACGGACGGCTTTCGGAGCTATATAGCAGCATGGCTGGTAGCCGGCATTCGGTGGCGACTACCTACCAATCTTCCCCATCAAGCAATACCTATGCGCAAACATTACTGCGCCACCTAGAACAACGCCGCCACGCCGATGCTATGCACGGCTACACCAGTATTGGCCCGCACCGCGACGACTTTTTGGTAAGCCTCGACGGACACCCGGCCAGCGAAAGTGCCAGCCGCGGCGAAATGCGCACTATCATGCTCGCGTATAAGCTCCTAGAGGTTGAGCTGCAAAGGCGCGTGTACGGCAGCAACCCCGTCATATTAATGGATGATGTTTTTAGCGAGCTCGACAGCACCCGCGAACAGCAGCTCATGGCGGCCCTTAAGGACCACCAGACCATCATTACCGCCACCGATTTACGTGATGAGCTCAAAATTAACGCGAGCATCATTACGCTGACATCATAAAAATGAGCCCATGTTCGGGCTCGTTTTTATGTTCACAAAAATCTGGCTTTACTCGGTAACGCCAAGTTCGATACGTTTAAACTGGCTGACCCGGACATTTTCGCCACGGAGCGCGATTTGCTCCTTTATAAGCTGGCCGACTGTTTTGGTGTCGTCGAGCACAAATGGCTGTTCGCTCAAAACCTGCTCGGCAAAATACTTTTTTAACTGGCCTTCAATAATTTGCTCGCGCATGTTTTCGGGTTTCTTTTGCAAGTCTTCACTCGCAAGCAATTCGCTCTTTTTCGCTTGGTACACCTCAGCAGGAATATCTTCCATGGTGCTATAACGCGGGCTCATCGCCGCAATCTGCATGGTAATTTGGTGTGCAAATTCCTTAAACTCTGGCAAGCGTGCCACAAAGTCAGTTTCGCAGTTGATTTCAGCAACCACACCAATGCGGCCACTGTGCACATAGCTTTCAATCAGGCCCTCGCGTGTTTCACGGTCGCCTTTCTTTTCAGCTTTGGTTAACCCTTTTTTACGGAGTTCCCCGAGCGCCTTTTCAAAATTGCCTTCGGCCTCAACTAACGCTTTTTTAGCGTCAGTCAAGCCGATACCGGTCAGTTCCTTTAGTTTTTTGATGTCATCAATCGTAACTGCCATATTTCCCCCTATTTTGCTTCTTTTGCAGGTACTTTTTCGGCTTTGCTCGCGCTCACCTTGCCCGCCTGCACGGCATCAGCAAAGTAGCTGAGCAATAACTCGATACCCTTTAGTGAATCGTCGTTGCCAGGAATGGCGTACGCTACCTTGCTTGGGTCGGCATTGCTATCAACAACGGCCACAACTGGGATGTTCAAGGTGGCTGCTTCTTTAATCGCGTTGTCATCGACAATTGAGTCGATCACGATCATTGCACCTGGGTGACCGTTCAAATCTTTGATGCCACCGTACTTTACATTGAGCGCATCGATTTCTTCCTGGAACCGTTGCACCTCAAGCTTGTTATAACGCTTTTCAAGCTCGCCACTTTCCATGCGGCGCTCAAGATCCTTGAGCTTTTTAATCTGCGCGTTCACGGTAGCAACATTTGTTAGCATGCCACCAATCCAACGCTCAGTCACAAACGGCATTTCAACCTTTTCGGCCGCTGCTTTGACGATTTCTTTGGCCTGCTTTTTAGTGCCCACAAACAAAATCTGCTTGCCTGTGCCGGCAACACTTGTAAGAAACGGCAACGCCGTATCAAGGGCCTTGACTGTCTCTTCAAGGTTAATAATATGGCTGTCTTGGCGCTTGCTGTGAATGTATGGCGCCATTTTTGGGTGCCAACGGCTGGTCTTATGACCAAAGTGAACGCCGGCCTCAAAAAGGTCTTTGATGTCTACGTTAGACATTAGTTACTCCTTTATCCTCACCCACCAGCCCCGAAATTCAGGAGTATGCCGGTAGGTTGTGTCATTAAAATTGATTACCAAACTATTGTAGCGCATTTTTAACCCTTTGACAATAGTGGCGCCATGGTGTACAATTGGTCGAGTTATGAAAAGCAGTATTCACCCACAAGACTACCGCCTGGTCGTATTTAGCGACGAACAAGCAGGCTTCGCGTTCTTGACTAAGTCAAGCGCACCAACCACCGAAACCATAAAATGGGAAGACGGCAACGAATACCCATTGATTAAGGTTCATATTAGCTCTGCCAGCCACCCGTTCTTTACTGGCGAAGAAAAGATCATCGACACCGAAGGCCGGGTTGACCGCTTTAAGGCACGCGCCAAGGCCGCCGAAGACCGCCGCAGCGCCTTAGCCGCTAAGGCTAAAAAAGCCAACGCTAAAAAAGCTGCAAAAGCCGAGTAGGCCCCGTCGCACCAAAATACCGCCCACATGGGCGGTATTTTGGTTGCCCATGTGCTTATCACCCCTGTAATATGCTATACTACGTGCAGTTATGCCAAAGATTAACTTAAATACGAGCGATCTAAAAAGCGAAAAAGCCGAACTAACGGCATTTTTAGCCCGCCCCGATGCCTTTAACGACCCCGATTTTGCCATAAAGAACCGGCGCCTAATGGTGCTCGACGAACTGATTACTGCTGGTGAGCGCCTGACGTCACTCGAAAGCCAAATTGCACAGGCCCGCGAACTTTCAACCGGCGGCGACGAACTGGCCGCGCTCGCCAAAGAAGAACTGCCCGAACTCGAGCAAGAGCTCGAGCGCATCAATGACCAGCTGTTTGTTATGCTCACCCCCAAAGACCCAAACGACGAAAAAAACGTGATTATTGAAATCCGCGCCGGTGCCGGTGGTGACGAAGCCAGCCTATTTGCCGCCGAGCTGTACCGCATGTACCTGCGCTGGTGCGAAACACATGGTTACAAAACCGAGCTGATGAACGAAAGTGCCAACGACACCGGCGGCTACAAAGAAGTCGTGTTTATGGTCAAGGGTGATTCCGCCTACAGCAAATTAAAGTTCGAAGGTGGCGTGCACCGTGTGCAGCGCGTGCCAGCAACCGAAAGCCAAGGGCGCATTCACACCAGCACCGTGACCGTTGCCGTGCTGCCCGAAGCCGAAGAAACCGACATTCAGCTTGACCCAAAAGACCTGCGTATTGATATTTACCGCAGTAGCGGCCACGGTGGCCAAAGCGTCAATACCACCGACAGCGCCGTACGCATCACCTACCTGCCCACCGGCATGATTGTGACCAACCAAGATGAAAAATCGCAGATTAAAAATAAAGAAAAAGCGATGAGTATTTTACGCTCGCGTTTACTGCAAATTAAAATCGACAAAGACAATGCCAAATTGACCGCCGACCGCCGGGCCCTTGTGGGTACAGGCGACCGCAGCGAAAAAATCCGTACCTATAACTTCCCGCAAGACCGCATTACCGACCACCGCATTGGCTACAGCCGCAGCAATATCCCCGCGGCCATGAACGGTGACATCGACGACATCATCGAAAGGTTGATGGCTTATGAACGCGAGCTTAAAGCCAGCGGTGCCACAGACAACAATTAGCACTTGGCTGCGAGACGCTGCCGAAGAGCTCGCCATGGCCAACATCCCGACAGCGCTCCTTGATGCCGAGTTAATACTCGCCCACACATTGCACAAAAGCCGCACCTACTTGCATGCGCACGGCGACGACACCCTCGACCCCCACCGGCTCGAAATTGCCAATGCGCGGCTTGATTTGCGCAAAGATCGCGTACCTGTCGCTTATATTATTGGGCATAAAGAGTTTTATGGGCGCAGCTTTAAAGTCACACCAAGCGTCTTAATTCCCCGCCCCGACAGTGAAGCGCTTATTGAGTGCCTAAAAAAACACTGGGGCGAAAAACCAGGTCGGCTCGTTGATGTCGGTACAGGCAGCGGCTGCCTTGGCATTACGGCGAAACTTGAACTGCCGCTCGACGTCACTTTATGTGATACCAGCAATCACGCCTTAACCATCGCCGAAGACAACGCGCGGTCGCTAGGGGCTACGGTCACCATCCAAAGATCAGATCTCCTTACTAATATCACTGGCACCTTTGATATTATTCTGGCAAACCTGCCCTATGTCGATACAAGCTGGGAGCGATCGCCCGAGACAAACCACGAGCCAGCGCTCGCCCTATTCGCCGAAAACGGCGGCCTCGCGCTTATCTATCAGCTTATCGACCAAACCGGTCTATACCTCAAAAAGGCCGGCCTGCTTTTGCTTGAGGCCGACCCAACCCAGCACGCCGCCATTATCGCCCATGCAAAAAACCGCCGGCTTTCCATAATTGAAACCAGCGGATATTGCCTTGCGTTTACAAAAAGCTAAGCTTTATAGACGCCAAGGGTCACTTGCAGAGTTTGCTCGTGGCCGCCCCTTAGGACAGTCAAAGATATTGTATCGCCTGGCGCGTATTCGCCGATAAGGCTTGATACACCAGCGCTTGCGCCAACAGTCTCACCGTTCACCTTAGTGATAATGTCTTTTTGTTGGACACCTGCTATATCTGCCGGACCGCCACTCACAACGGCAGGCGTGCTGCTACTATCATAGACATACGCACCGCGCTTAACTGGCAAATTGTACTGCTTGGCAACTGCCGGAGTAATCTCGATATAGTGGACCCCTAGGTACGCACGTTGCACACCCTTGCCCGCGAGAACAGATTTCAACATGCCTTTGGTCGCATCAATCGGGATACTGAACCCAATCCCCTGAGCATTTTGCGCAATTGCCGTGTTAATCCCAATCACCTGACCGGCCATGTTCAGGAGCGGGCCACCAGAGTTACCTGGGTTGATTGAGGCGTCGGTCTGGAACAGATCGGTCAGTGACTCTGTTGACGTACCGGTCGCATCACCCGCCTGCACGGGGCGACCAAGGCCGCTAATAATGCCGCTCGTTACAGTGTTTTGGTACTGACCCAGCGCATTACCAATCGCAACTACGCTTTGGCCCACACGCACCGTTGACGAGTTGCCTAACACGGCCGGCGTAAGGCCACTCGCGCCATTAATCTTCAAAAAGGCGATGTCGTTTAGGGGGTCCGTGCCAAGAACAGTCACGTTATCGTACGTTGTACCGTCAGATGTGACAACCTGCACCGATTTTGCGCCGCTAATCACGTGTTTATTGGTGAGTATATAACCGTCGCTACTCACAATAATGCCGGTACCCGCTGCCTGGCTACTGTACGTACCACCAAAATATGACTGCTGAGTGATGTTTGTGACAATCGACACCACGCTCGGCGACACTTTTGCAGCCACTGCGGTGACAGATTCCTGCGCCGCCGTTGTCACTGTATTACCATCAAAAGATGTGCTTGGCTGCGGCGTGTCTTGTGGCATATGCGTGCGATCATAGGCAAGCGCACCAGCAAATGCGACCACGAGCAGTGTGACGAGAATAGCTAACTTTCGCTTTGGCATTGGCCGGCGTGCATGTACGCCCGGTTCTGCCGTAGTCGGTATGTCAGGTGCCGCGTCTTTTGTAGTTGTTTCGGTCTCAGGCTTGGTCGTTTGTTCTTGCATACTATACCTCCATAATTTAAAGGGTTGTGTTGAGTGCTATACGGTCGTAAAAAATAAACAAAACTAAAATTACAGAAACCGTAAGCAGTACTGGTAATATAATATCATATCGTTTAATTACCCCGTGTTTATGATAGCTCACGTAGGAACGCTCGGCGACAAACCCCAAAAGGGTTAACAAGATTGCAATCTGCGGCACCTTAATGCTCCCAATACCTGCGATACTATAGGCAAACAGCCAGTGGTACGATGCCCAGCCAACTTCGGCGAACACAAGCCCCGTAATCAGGCTGTAGATTGTCGTCATCGGTTCGTCGTAACCGCCCAAAACATGCCGGGCTGCGGCATAGCCAATGACCCACAAAATCGCGACAAACATAAAGGAATCCCATGAATATGACACAATCGAAAGCGATGTCACCCCAACAAATATCGCAATTCCCGCTTGCAAGGCAACAAATTGCTTTTTTGACCGTGGCTTTATGAATAGCAGCCAAATAATATACAGCCCCGCAAGTGCGGCCTGTGGAGCCAGCGAGTTACCCGTGGCGCTTAATAGCACGACATAGCTAATGCCAACAATGACGTCAACCATATTCGCAATAATATTCGCGAACCAAAACCGCGGCTTAACCGCCAGCGTGCGCCATTTGCTTAGTAACACAATTGCGATCGCAAGCCACGGTGATTGGCCATAACGAATAATGACCATTAACGACACCGCAAGGGCAATATTCAAAATAATGTATATGACGTCACTCAGGCGCGAGCGGCGTCGGTGTGATTTTAGTAAATCCATGCCTAACCTATTTTACCACCTATTTATGGGCCAGTGGTAGTTGTCGCGGCTGTTGTCGCATTTTGCGAGGGCGTAAGCATAATAATCACAAAATCGGTATCTGGCCCCGGGGTAATACCCGCAGGTAGCGGGGCTGTTGTTGGCGCCACACCATAGAGTTCTTGAAGTTTCTTGATTGTATTCGGTTCGCTCGTGCTATCACCCGGCTTTAGCTGATATATCACGTTTGAGGGGTAGTTGCCTTGCGGTGCGTTGTCGATAGCGTCCACATTCATCCCAAGCGCAGTCAGCTTGTCACCTTCGGTTTTCGCCGCCCCGGCAACGCCTGACGCGTTTAGCACAATCACGTGGGCGTCTTCTTTCGAAACAGGCGTCGCGTTAATACGTTTTTGGATATAGGCCTGCATGGCAGAATAGTCATACATGCCGGCAAGCGGAATCACATTGCCCTGTCCATCATCACCAAAGAGAGCAGGCACGGCATCAATCAGGCTAATGCTTTGCACGGCGCTGTTCGGAATCTCTTTCACCAGTGATACGAGCGTTCCAACCTCACTGGTATCAAAATTCGTGCGCAGGTTGTTCCCCATCGCGTCCAGCAGTTTTGTTACAGTCACGGGGTTGGTCAGCGTACCTGTGCTAGTCGCCTTTTCCTTAATTGCTTTAATAATTTTTTGCTGGTTCAGCTCGCGGTCAAAGTTTGAGCGCCCCAAGCCATAAGTTGGAATAGAGTCACCCCGCGCCTGTGCCAAATAAAGGGCATGCTCAGCATCAAGCGTCGCAGGACCGTTCGGGTAATCGATAAAGTGGCCATTCGGTGGGCAATTCTTTTTCATAGTTGCAAGGCTGGCATACGGATTACCGGCTTTACATTTCCAGTCAAAGTTGCTGTCCATTACACCCGGTGCACCGCCGCTCCCCTTAATATTCACGGTAATCGTACCCAGCGCGCCAACCACGTCGCGGACAACGGTATAGTCAACGTTTACTGCGTACTGAATATCAAGCCCGACGATTTTCCCAATGAAGGCCCGCGTAGCGGTCAGGCGTTGCTGCTCTGACTGCTTAGTGGTACCGTTCGAAACACAGCTATAATAGACGTTCACCTTGCCCCAGCTGCCCGACACACACGGCATGCCATACTCCACGCGCAGGTCACGCGGCACGCTAAACATATAGGCATTTTTAGCGTGCTGATCAATGCTTAGCACTAAAATAGTATCGGTCAAGTTTGCACCCTGGTGACCGGGGTCATCCTGAGACGTTCCAAGGACCAAAATATTCGTGCGCCCATTCGCATCTTGCTTCAATGGCTTTTGTTCTATCAGCCCCAGCACGTTACCATTAAATATTTCCCCGCCTACCGAAAGGGCCTTATAGGCAAGAAAGCCAGCGGCGCCAAGCCCAATCACCACCAACAAAACCATCACCCAGCCTATAATCTTTTTATAAAGCGGCTTTGGCCGTTTGTTCTTTTTGTTCTTATGTCGCCGTAATTTACGCGGTATCTCCTGGTGTTCTTCTTCATCAATTTGGCGAAGCGATTCTTCAAGCTCGGGCCGCGTTAAGCCAGCTTGTGGCCGTGCCGCGGCAGCTGTAGTACGCGCCGTCGTTTGGGTCATATTGGTGGGCACCGCATAAGCGTCAGCTGGCTTTTTTACCATTTCGTCTGCAAACATGCGCGGCCGCCCGTTACGTATGCCATCAAAGCCTATCCCCCCATTTGTCGCGTCTCCACGAGTGTTTGGGCGGCGTGGGTAAAAGCCGTCTAATTTTGGTCTTTCTGCCATAAACTTTATCTATTCTAGACGATTTCAGATGATTTTCCAACCTGATTTTGCATATGCTTTTTTAGCTTTTTTACAGCCGCGTGGTGTATAGTAAGTGTAATGGAAGTCAGTTATTTAGAACGTCACCCTCATGTTCGTGATGCTATTCATTTTGCAATTTTTGTTGCTTTGGTCATTGTTGGCACCGCGCTTATCAACACATTTATTTTCCGCAGCTTTAACGTGTCCGGGTATAGCATGGAAAATACCCTGCATGACGGCGATCGCCTAATTGTTGACCGTATTCCTGTTACTATCGCACAACTCGAAAACAAGCAGTACGTGCCGCAACGCGGTCAGATTATAGTGTTTAAAAACCCCCACTTCGTTCAGGGGATGCAAGACGCCTATTTAGTTAAGCGCGTTATCGGCCTGCCTGGTGAGCGCGTGGTCGTCAAAGACGGGGTAGTCACCGTATATAACAGCAAGTACCCGAACGGGCACGTCTACGATACAGAGTTCCAAAAGAACGGCACTGGTCCGCAGTCGCCATCCAGTGGCGACGAAGACATGAACGTCGCACCAGATACAGTTTTTGTCGCAGGCGACAACCGTATCGGTGGCAATTCATATGACTCGCGCGATGGACTCGGCACTATTCCGCTTTATGACATCGTCGGCCCTGTCAAGCTCCGTATTTATCCATTTAACGCATTCACGATTTTTAACTAGAGTTTTTACCCCACCCCAGCGCAACGCAGGCCCCAGCTGGCCCGCGCTACTTTTTACTACTGTGCCCAAGTGCGGCTAGCGCTCGAGCAAGGCAAGTAACCGGCGGAACTCAGCGTCGCTCCGAAACTTGATTGATATGACGCCGTTCCCTTTCGACGAAGTTTGTACCTTGATATTGGTACGGAAGCGCTTGTTGAGGCGTTTTACCTCTTGTTCGTACGCCCGGTTTTCTATTTTTTCAACATGGGTAGCGTTTACTTGATCATTCTTTTTAAGGTTCACCAGGTATTGCTCTACCATGCGCGAACTCCAACCCTCTTTAATAATGCGTGGCACAACTTGGTCAACTAACTCTGGCGCCAAGCCAATGAGCGGTCGCGCCGTGCCTTCCGATATCTTACCGTCGGCAATCGCTTGGCGGGCAGAATCCGGCAGCTTAAGGAGGCGCATGGTATTGCTGATACCACTTACTGAGCGCCCGCCCACGCGCTCGCCCACTTGTTCAAGTGTCAGGTTAAACTGATCGCGCAGCTTTAGGTAAGCGGTGGCTGTTTCAAGCGGGTTTAAGTCGGCGCGCTGCAAGTTCTCGATCAACGACAGTTCAAGCCGGTGCTGATTACTAAGTGTACGTACCAACGCCGGTACCTTGTCGAGCCCAGCAATCTTTGCGGCACGCCAGCGGCGCTCGCCCGCCACAATCATGTAGCCGCCTTCTTTGGGCGTAACGACAATTGGCTGTAACACCCCGTGAATTTGTATCGATTTAGCGAGCTCATTAAGCGCGACTTCTTCGAAACGACGGCGCGGCTGGTCTGGGTCGGGGTTAATCTCGTCGATCTTAATCGAGCGCAAGTCGCTCACTTTTTCGTCTTGATCAGCGGTTGGGTCAAATGATTCGTCTAGTAAATCAGTTGGAATCAAAGAATCAAAAGAACGGCCAAGCCCTTTTTTCATCGCCATATTATTGCACCCTTTCTATAATTTCTTTTGTCACGGCTTTATAGGCCCGCGCCCCCTTGCTAAACCGATCATACACGCCAATTGGTACACCGTGGCTTGGCGCCTCGGCTAGGCGTACGTTCCGTGGAATCGCCGCCTTAAATATTTTTGCAGGAAAATGCTTGGCAATTTCAGCAAGCACCTGCTGGCTCAGCGACGTGCGGCTATCAACCATGGTTGGCAACACTCCTATAAGGTCAACGGTTGGGTTCAACCCCTGACGGATCAACTTCATTGTCTCGAGCAGCTGCCCTAAGCCCTCAAGCGCGTAAAACTCCGCCTGTACCGGCAGCAATACGTAGCGTGCGGCCACCAGGCCATTCACCGTCAGCAAGCTTAGGCTGGGCGGGCTATCAATAATCACGTAATCGAACACTGGGCCATTTTGTATGGCATTACGCAGGCGGGTGAACTTACGGTCTAGCCCGGCTATCTTTACCTCGCCGTTGGCAAGCTCCGGGGTACTTGGCGCCACGTACAGGTTCTCAAATTCCGTCTGTAAAATAACCTCATGTAACATCTTTTGTTCCAGAACGACATCATTCATGGTGCCAGTCAGGCTCTGCTTGTCGATTCCAAGCCCGCTCGTGGCATTGCCCTGGGGGTCAAAGTCAAGTAGCAAGGTTTTTTTGCCACTCTTTGCCAAATAATAGGCCACGTTAATGGCACTTGTTGTCTTACCGACTCCGCCCTTTTGATTTGTTACTGATATAATCGTCGCCACTGTTTATCTCTACCTTAATACCCCTATTATACACTACACGCTTATGATTACACCATGGCCGCACCACAAACGGCAGGCCAAATAAAAATCCCGGCGTTGCCGGGAATCTTATTACTTGATCGATACGACTTCAAGTTTCGTGTATTTTTGGCGGTGACCAATTTCTGTGTGAACGCGCTTTTTCGCTTTGTAACGAATCACTCGGATTTTATCACCAAGCGAGCGGCCTTCAACCACTTTTGCCACAACCTTTACACCTTTGACTAACGGTGTGCCAACAGTTGTTTTGTCACCATCAATCACCATGAGGGCGTCGAGCTCGAGCTCTTTTGTTCCTTCAGGGAGGAGGTCCACCGTGAGGGTCTCTTTTTCGCTTGCAACATACTGTTTGCCCGCGATTTTCACGACTGCTTTCATTTAATTCCTTTTTTCATTAAGTAACAGCTGTACATTGTAACAGAGAACGGCGCATGTTTCAAGGGGCGTTCACCGACCGACTAATCGTCGTTGAACGCGTACCAGTTTGGGTCATTTTCAAGGTCTTGTTTGACACCATTCCAAAACCGGTCAATCCCCTGTACGTCTGGGTCGTTCTTCAGCTCCCACACGTCATCGGCGCCCTTGTGGTCGCTATCAATTGATTGGATCAGCTCATCGTCTTCATCTTGAGCTGCGCTAAGGGCTGGCTGCTGGAGCGATGTATTGCTTGGACGGTTATGGATTTTTAACATGTTTGTGTTTATCCTTTACGCTACTATATAAGCACAAACGCGTCAAAAAGTCAATAGCAACGAGCTAGACAACCGGCGTCACGACGTCTTGATACCCCAGTAGTTGCCGCACGCGCGCTGCATTTGTTCCATTCGTAATATCAGCATACCCAAACTTATACAAAACCATACTGCACATGTTCGCGCGGTGCCCGGTTTGGCAATACATCATAATTGGTGTGTCTTTTGGCACGCCCTCAAACGCTACGGGCAGCGCACCGCTCAAGAATTCCGCCGGTGAAACATTAATCGCGCCTTCAACGTGGCCTCTTTCATATTCATATGGCTCGCGCGTATCGACAATCATCATGTTCATGTCGCTATTGTACCCGTGGGCCGCTGCTCGCGCTGTGAAATTTTACGCCTTTTTCAGGCAAATTCGCAGCTCGTACCCATCTACCTTGACCGTTGTATCGTAGCCGCCCTGTACATCTTCAAATGCCGTCGCTAGGACTTCATTTTTAATAACATCGCTAAACCCATCAATTGCCTTTTTGAGCTCTGGCGCATCGCCTTCTTTGACCATGAGCGCCAGCACAATCCGGTCATCTACATTCAGGCCCGCGTCTTTGCGCGCGTTCTGTACAAACCGAACTACTTCGCGCATTAAGCCTTCGCGTTTTAGCTCCGGAGTTAGCGTCTCATCAATTGCCACTTCGCTACCAAGCCGCACCGCCTTAACGTTAAGCTCGTCGAGCAAAATAGGCTCCCATTCAAACGTCGCGCCAAGCTTTGGCACCGTTACACTTGCGAGCGGCTGGCGCACCTTTAGCCCGGACTTGGCACGTAAGCTCAGGCCCTGATTCACATAATCCCGCACCGTGTCCATTTCGCCCATCACCAGCTCGTCGACAACGGTATCTGTCGGCCAATCGAGTAGGTGCACCGACTCGCCTGCACCACCCATTTTTTGGTACAGCTCTTCGGCTAAAAATGGCGTGAATGGCGCAAGCAGCACCGCCAATTTTGTGAGCACATAGTGAAGCGTTCGATATGCATCATTTTTATCAGTGTCGTCTTCGCTTTTCCAAAAGCGGCGGCGGCTGCGGCGCACATACCAGTTACTCGCGTCTTCGATAAACGGCAAAATAGGGCTCATGGCATCGGGGATATTATATTCGTCCATGTAGTGCGTGATTTGCGTATTAAGCTGGTGCAAGCGCGACACAATCCATTTATCGAGTGGGTTCGCGACATCGGCCGGGCTTAATGCCAGTGGCTGCGCGGGGTCATACTCCCAACCGTCAACTTCGGCGTACATGGTGAAAAAGTCATACATGTTCCACACCATACTCAGCTTGCGTGCAACGTCGCTCACGTCCTTGTCTTGCAAACTAAAATCTTCACCGCTTAGCAGCGGGCTGCTTAAAAGCAAAAACCGCAAACTGTCGGCGCTATACTTATCCATCAACTCGTTCGGGTCGGTGTAGTTACCGTAGCTTTTGCTCATTTTACGGCCGTCATTACCGGCAAGGACCCCGGTTGTAACCACATTTCTAAATGGGCTCTGTTCGAACAGACCCACACTTATCACGTGCAGGTAGTAAAACCAAGCACGCACCTGGCCAATATATTCTGCAACAAAATCGCCCGGAAAGTTCGCCTCAAACTTTTCTTTGTTTTCAAATGGGTAATGGAACTGGGCAAACGGCATACTGCCACTTTCGAACCAGCCATCCAATACCTTATCAATCCGTGTATAATGCACTCCATCTTTGTCGAACTCAATTGCATCAACCCAGGGTCGGTGGTAATCCTCGAGCTCTACGCCGCTTAAGTTCTTTAGCTCGGCATAACTACCCACGACAATCTGGTGCTTTTTCCCATCGGCGTCCGTGCCCTCCCACACCGGCATCGCGGTTGCCCAAAAACGATCACGGCTTAAGTTCCAATCGGGCGCCTGTTCAATATTATTGGCCCAGCGACCATGCTTAAGGTGCGGCGGGAACCAATTCATTTGCTCGGTGTTCTTTTCGAGCATGAGTTGCTTTTGCCCCTTGACATCAAAAAACCAACTCGGGTGCGCCCGGTACATCAAACGCGTACCGCAGCGGTGACAATGCGGGTAGCTGTGGCGAATGTACTCGATTTTCCATACCACGCCCTGCTCGTAAAGCGCTTTTGCAATGGTTTTGTTAATATCCCACACATTCTCGCCCTTCCACTGGCTTTCTGTAAACATTCCGTTGGCGTCAATGGTATGAACAACCGGAATAGTATTCTCCTGCGCCAACACAAAATCTTCTTCGCCATAGGCAGGCGCAAGGTGCACAATCCCCGTGCCGTCTTCGGCGCTCACGTAATCGGCATGCCAAACTTTGTGGGCATTTTTACCACGGTTAACACCAAACAATGGCTCGTATCGTAGCCCAACCAACTCCTCACCTTTCAGTTCTTGCACAATTGTGTGCTCAAGTGGCTGGTGCTTTTCATCTTGTAGCACTTTGCTGAGTAAATCTTTTGCAATGATAAATTGCTCCTCGCCGACTTTCACTTCCACATAGGTAAAATCTTTATTCACCGCCGTCGCCGTGTTGGCGGGCAGCGTCCATGGCGTCGTTGTCCAGGCCAAGAGCGTACGACCATCTTCGAGGTTGAACTTGACGTAGACGCTCGGGTCAGTGATATCTTGGTAGGCCCCCGCGTCCATCGTCACCTCGGCCTTGCTGAGCGGCGTGGCGTCACGCGTACAATACATCAGTACCCGCTCGCCTTCATAGATCTTTCCCTTGCCATATAGGGTTTTAAATGCCCACCAAATACTTTCCATGTAATCTTTGTCCATGGTTTTGTAGGCGTGCTCCATATCGACCCAACGGCCAATGCGGTCAATGGTGTCATTCCACAAACTGCTGGTTTGCACCATGTTTTCGCGGGCGGTCGTGATGTAGGTTTCCAGGCTGACTTTCGCGCCAATGTCGCGGCGGTCCTTAATACCAAGCTTTTTTTCGGTAAAAACTTCGGCGGGCAGCCCATGGCAGTCCCAGCCCCACACGCGTTCCACGCGCTTCCCTTTCATAGTCTGGTAACGCGGCACCGCGTCCTTTACGATACTACTTAACAATGTGCCGTGGTGCGGAACACCCGTGATAAAGGGCGGCCCGTCATAAAATACATAGTGATTGTTGTCGGGGCGCTGATCAACTGATTTTTCAAAGGTTTTATTCTGCTTCCATGCTAAAACCCAGTCCTTTTCATATTCTACCGCGCGACGGCGTGTCCCTGCTTTAAATTTCATGTGTGCCTCCTTAAATTTGATAATTAAAAAACCGCTTCCTTTGCCTGCGAGAATCCGTCATAACGGATGGTGCCATCTCGCTTCCAAAAGAAACAGTTCTTTTAGCGCTTGCTTTGCCGCTGTATCGCCGCGTTCACGGTGGAGTCTACTGGGCTGGTGCCGTTCTTTCCACTAGCATTCGTGGGTGATAACCACTCATTTGCCAAAAGGCAAAACGCTGTATAACGCCTATTATAACGCCGTTTTGCTAAACATTCCAGGCTATACGTTAAAGTTGCTTGCCAAGGGCAACTATCACAATTAGCACCGCCAAAACAGCGATAGCAACAAACGACAGCGTGTCGTAGTTTTTTTGCACACAGCTCGTTGCTGCTTTTTGCATACGCTTAAATACGTACAAATTATGCTCACGAATGTTGTACCGGGTCAGCGCCCATAATACGGTCAGTGTCGCAACATCCGTTGTCAGGCACCACGGACATAGCACGCCAATCACAAACACACTGTTCAAAAACATCCACGCGGCGAATATAAAACCGGCAATTGCGCCCAGCCAACCAAGATACATAAAGAGCTTTGGGAACCGAGTTCCCATTAAACCCGCCACCGCAACCGTCAACATCACTGAAAAGCTAACGACACCAATAAAGGCATTCGGGAAACCCAGTAGGCTCGCCTGGGGCGTGCGGCCTACGGCGCCACAGCTTATGGCGGCATTAATGTCGCACGACAACACCGTATTAGCATTTTTTGCGATTTGAATCGCCTCGACCGAAAGCGTAAAGGAAGCGACAAGCCCCAAAACAGCACCAATAGTCATCACCGCAAAGAGTCGCGTGTAATCATGCACGAATAATGATTTAATTTTGCCCAGCATAGTAGCTTACCTCGCTTATTGTTGGTAACGTTGCGCCAACCCACATGTTTTGCATCTGACCATCATTAGAAAGCGCGATAATGGCCGGGAACTCAAGGATATCATAGGTTTGAATATACGAATCCGCCTCTTTAGAATCAGCATCGATAACTGTGAGCTGCCGACCAGTTTGTCGAGCAAAGTCGCTCACAAAAGTATCGACTGCCCGCGCATAATCGGTTGCTTCACGCGCGAGGACAATAACCTTCATGGCGCCCCTTAGTTTGGCGCCTTTCGCTGGCGTTGTTCAAGAATATTCACAAAATCGTTTAGGGTCTCAAACTTATAAAACACACTCGCAAAGCGGACATACGCAACCTCGTTCTTTTTTGCAAGTTCGTCAAGCACAAGTTCGCCAATTTTCCTGGACTGAATTTCATTTTCGCCTAGCTCATATAAGGCCGACTCAACATTATTGATGATTTCTTCAACTTCAAGTTCACTCGCAAAAAATTTTCCGACTGACTTGTGTGTTGAATTCGCCAGCTTTTCGCGGTCAAACAACTCGCGCACCCCGTCTTTTTTAATCACGGCGAGGTTTGGGTACTCAATCCGTTCGTAGGTGGTAAAGCGCCGACCATCTGGCGCTTCGCGGCGACGGCGAATCGTGATACCATCTGCCGATTCGCGGCTTTCAAGCACACGGCTATCACCGATTTTAATACTCCGCATCGATCCGGGCATGCCTATTCCTCACCCTGCTGACGCTTTTTGCGGCGACGCAAAAACGCAGGCGTATCGTCCTCTTCGTCTTCTTTCGGCTCATCCCAGATATTATGGACAGGCTCGGCCGCAAAGTGTTCTGCCACATCCGTATTCGGCTTTTCGGCGTCAATTTGCGCCACTGCCTCGTCGAGGCTCGGGGCACCCTGAACTACCTGTGCTGGCATGCCCACTTTATCGGCTTGCTCTTTAAAGTATTCGCTATCAAAGCCAGTCGCAATAACGGTAATAATCAGCTCGTCTTCGAGATCGGGCTTTAAGGTCGCACCAAAAATTATGTTCGCATCTGGGCTTACCGCGCTCGTGATAATCTCGGCCGCTTCTTGGATTTCACTCATGCTCATGTCGTAACCACCGGTTACGTTAAACAGCACGCCACGAGCACCATCAATCGAGACCTCAATCAAAGGACTTTCGATGGCCTGCTGCGCAGCCTGGGCGGCACGGTTATCGCCACTCGCGCGGCCAATACCCATAAGGGCGCTCCCGGCATTGCTCATAATTGCCTTTACATCGGCAAAGTCTAGGTTAATCAAGCCATGTTCGGTAATTAGCTCGCTAATCCCTTGAACACCCTGGCGCAGTACATCATCGGCAATTTTGAACGTTTCAAGGAGGGGCGTTCGGCGGTCAATGGTTTGCAACAAGCGATCGTTAGGAATAGTAATTAAGGTGTCTACTTGCTTGCCAAGCTGGGCGATTGCCCATTCAGCATTGGTACGACGCTTTTCGCCCTCAAAGCTAAACGGCTTGGTCGCAACGCCAACCACTAGGATACCAAGATCGCGTGCTTGCTCGGCGACCACATGGCCCGCACCACTACCAGTACCGCCACCGGCACCGATTGTGACAAAAACCATGTCGGCCCCCATAAGTGCCTCTCGAATTTCGTCAGCGCTTTCGCGCGCGGCCGCTTCGCCCACGCTTGGGTCCGCACCGGCGCCAAGGCCGTTGGTCGTATTATGGCCCAAATGAATTTTTACATCCGCCCTTGAGTTATGGAGCGCCTGGGCATCGGTGTTCATGGCAATAAATTGCACACCCGATAAACCGGCATCTTTCATGCGGTTAACGGCCGAACCACCCGCGCCACCAACGCCAACCACTTTTATGCTGGCAAAGGTCTGTATGTCATCTGCTTTTAACTCAGGCATCTCTACTCCCTATCTGCTACAATCTATCTTTTATAAAAGTATACCACTGATTGAACACAAAAGTTAGGCTTTAAACCGTGACAAGAACTTATTGAGCATTCCAGTGGTCTTTTTGGCGGCGTCCTTAAAGTCTACGCTGCTATGTTTTGCAACATGCTTGTGACCAACAGAATCAGACTCCGCATCCAATAACATCAGGCCAACCGCAGTGGCAAATTCAGGGTTTGTCACGCTGTCAGCCACCCCGCCAAAACCCGACGGTTTTCCAACCCGGGCCGCAAGGCCTAAGCGATCTTTCGCAAAATCGGCTATGCCTTTCATATTCGCAGTGCCACCAGTCAGCACAACACCACTCGGTAATTTCCCGGCACTCCCTGCTTTTTTGAGCTCTTTTTGCACTGATTCAAAAATTTCTTCAAGGCGCGCCTCAACAATTTCATCGATATCTTGCATATCGAACTCATACGATTCGGTGTTGACTTTTATGTGCACAGGCTCGTGATTCTCACGCTTAACAAGGCTTGCATGTTTCAACTTTACTTCTTCGGCGACCTCAGGGTCTGTTTTAAGGCCAATTGCAAGATCATTTGTAATGTTCATGCCGCCAACTGGGACAACCCCAACATATTGCAGGTCACCCTCTTCAAATACCGATACGGTGGTGGTAGCGCCACCAAGGTCAACTACCGCAACGCCACTCTCAAGCTGGGCCTCCTTAAGCACTGCTTTCGCTGCGCCTAGGCCGGCGGCGACAATGCCATGCGAGCGAACCGTTGCCATTTCGGCGACTTTTTCAACGTTTTGCACATACGGCGTCAGCGCGGACACCACATTGGCATCAATTTCAAGCCGGCTGCCGCTCATGCCTAAAGGCTCTTTGATCCCCTGTTGACCATCCAAAATATAGCTATGGGGCACCACCTGCAGTACTTCGCGGTTCGGGGGAATCTTGCCAACTGTGGCAACACCCTCAACCCGGGCAAGGTCATCGGCATTAATTTCGTGGTCCATCATACCAACGGCAATCATGCCATCAGCCTTTGTGCTGAGTATGTGCGAACCATTCACGCTGACGGTCGCCTCGTTGACTTCGTAGCCGCTCATGCGTTCTGCTTCGCCAAGCGCCGCGTCGATAGCCTGTGCGGGGCCATGTAAGTTTGTAATAATTCCTTTGCGCATGCCCCCATTTGGGGCAACGCCAACGCCCACAATAGTGGGTGTACCATTCACCGGGTCAACATGGCCGACGACTGCACGAACTGTCGTTGTCCCCACGTCAATACCGACTGCGTACCTAGAAGAATCTTGCATGACTTTAGTATAGCATAAGTATCACTTACGCCAGGGTTAAAATCTCGGCACCGCCATCTGTAATCAGCACCGTATGTTCAAAATGTGCCGCCAAACTGCCGTCGCGGGTCGCAATCGTCCATTCATCGCCATTACCCACATACGCAATCGATCCTTTGCCAAGGGTGGCCATTGGCTCAATCGCGATTGTATCGCCCGGCTGCAGCAACACACCCGTGCCCTTGCGGCCATAGTTAGGAATATCTGGTGGCATGTGCATCTTAAGGCCGACACCATGTCCAACCAAATCACGCACAATACCCAGCCGCGCCCCTGCCAGCACGTGTTCGACCGCTTCACCAATATCACCGGTTTTGACCGGCCCTTTAATTGCCGCGATACCCGCGTACAAGCTTTGTTCAGTCGCACGAAGCAATAGCTTTACGGCGCCCTTTGGCTCATCATCAATCACCATGGTAAACGCCGCATCGGTTTTCATTGATTTATAGGTAACCACAAGGTCAAAGCTGACAATGTCACCTTTTTCAAAAATGTAGTCCGTAGGAATCCCGTGGACAATCTCCTCATTCGTACTGATACAAATTGCACCAGGGAACTTAACCTCGTCGGTTTTATATGTCGCCTGCGCACCATACTCGATAATTTTTTTATCTACAAACTCGTCGACCATCTTTTCAGAAATACCCGCATGAGCAAATTTTTTAATGTCTTCAAAAATCCGTGCGATAATTTTACCGCCTTCACGCATTGCCTGTAGCTGTTCTGGCGTTTTGCGGCCGGTAATTAATGTGCTGGACATACCTTTTCGACCTCTGCATAAATACGATCGTGCACTTCGCCAGCCGTCCCCGTGCCATCAAGGTGGATAATTTTTATACCCGCTTCGGCAAAAATCCCAAGTACCGGATACATTTTTTGACGATAAATCGCCATGCGGCGTTCAATTGTCTCGGGCGTGTCTTCCATGCGCTGGCGCTTTGCCAGGCGCACCATAATTTCGCTTTCCGGCACCTCTAGCACCACAACCAGGTCTATTACTTCGTGATGTACCTGCAAGTAATCATCAAGCCATGCAGCCTGTTCTTTGGTGCGCGGAAACCCATCGACAATAATATTAGGGTAGTTTTTGTTGCGAGCTCCCTGGACCGCCTTTTCAAAGACATCGTAGGTGAGCTCGTCGCTCACTAGCTCACCGCGGCGGAGCGTGTCAGCCACTGCCGGGTCGGTACTTTGGCGTAACATTTCACCGGTGCTCAGCCATTTCCAACCCTGGCGTACAGCCAGCATTTGCCCCTGCATGCTTTTACCAGCGCCAGTCGGACCAAATAATAAAATCATTTCATTTTCCTTTGTTATTTGTTTAATGCTTCTTTCACGAGTGTCGCAATTAATGCGCCGTCGGCAGTATTACCGGCGTCTTTTTTCACAGCGCCGATCACCTGGCCCATCATCTGCGGACCGCTCGCGCCAAGATCGGCAACCTTTTTATACACCAAGCTGCGTAGCTCAGCTTCGCTCATTTGCTGTGGCAGGTAGGTGCTCAAAACTGCAAGCTCTTTTTCTTCGGACTCAGCCAAATCATCGCGCCCATTGTCGCGGTATAGTTTTGCGCTTTCGTTGCGTTTTTTGACTTCTTTTGCAATGACACGTTCAATTTCGTCATCGCTTAGTCCCTGCTCGCGCTTACCAGTCGCCACTTCTTCGTTGAGGATAGCGGCCTTTAGGTTGCGGAGGGTCTCACCAACAAAACGATTG
Organism: bacterium; assembly: GCA_021781475.1. Taxonomy (GTDB): domain Bacteria; phylum Patescibacteriota; class Saccharimonadia; order Saccharimonadales; family Saccharimonadaceae; genus Saccharimonas. Next base: position 20,723 of record JAJXWT010000001.1, on the reverse strand, counting down.
CCGCCCAATAAGGCGGCTTTCATTTCGTCGTGTATGCGCTCTTTCAGCGCCATTAACTAACGGACTCCTAGGCGCATTTTTGCCATTTTGTCGGCTTTACGCTCTTTGCGAATAATCGCCTTTTGGCGACGCTCTGTCTTGCTTAATGGCTTTTCAAAGCGCATTTTCGATTTGGCCTCTGCCAAAACACCGCTCTGCAAAACTTTGCGGTTAAAGCGACGAATGATGTTTTCGTTCGCTTCGCGTTCATCTTTACGTGTAACTTGTACCATATCCGCTTTATTGTAACAGATTAAAACCGGCTATGCAACTACTTCAAGCCGCACAAGCCGGCCCTCAACAGACGTGGTGCCATTCCACCGGTTAATTGTCGGCTCAAACCATACGTTCACATACTCCCCAGGCTCGATAAACCACTGCATGGGCGCGCTGAATGCTAATAGCTCAATTGTTTTATGGTTTGCATCCTGAATCCGAATCTTAATGTGTTGGCCGTCGCCCCCCATGCGCCGAACATTGGCTACAACGGCATGGTCAAGCCGCAAAACCGGCTCTGGGTTCCCGTTCCCAAATGGCTCTAGTTGCGCCAATTGGCTCACAAGTGCCTCGTCGATTTCATGCAAGTCAGTAATGGTTACATCAGCATTGGGGAGCAGCTTTTGCGCTTGATCCTGTAGGTGCAACGATTCATAAAATTGATTTACACGCGTGCGAAATGCAGCAATATTGTTGGTTGGCAGAGTGACGCCCGCTGCCAGTTTGTGGCCACCGCCTTTCGCAATAATATCGTCGCTTGCCCGGATAGCATCTGCGGCGCTAAAGTCGCCAAAACTTCGGGCGCTACCCTTTGATTCTTCGCCAAGTTCTTCAAGTACAAAGGCTGGCTTTTTATATTTTTCTAATAATTTAGCAGCCACAATGCCAATAATGCCATGGCTCCAACCTTTGCCGCTCACAACCAGCACATGGTCTTTTTGCATTGCTTCAGCTTTTTCAATGGCAGCCTTAAAAATCCTATCTTGCTCCTTGCGACGCTCAAGGTTCATCGCATCGAGTTGCTGAGCCTTATCAAGCGCTGTCATGCTATCCGTTGCTCGTAACATTTCAAGGCTATACAAAGCGGTGTCTAAGCGCCCCGAAGCGTTCATGCGCGGGCCAAGTTGGAACCCGCAATTTCGGGCGTTTACGGCCTGTTGCTCAACACCCGAAACCGCCATAAGCGCAGTAAGGCCCGGCCGGCGGGTCTTTTTTAACACCTGCAAACCATAATATACGTGTGTTCGGTTTTCGTCTTGCAGCGTTACCACGTCGCACACCGTACCAAGCCCCACCAAGTCCAGTAGCCACTTTTCTTGGCTAATCGGCAGGCCGTCAAGCCGTGTTTGCAGCGCCTGAACTAATTTAAACGCCACGCCAACCCCAGGTAAGTCCAAAAATGGGTAAAAACTAGGGTATTTTTGTGGATTTTTCAGCACATAATTTTCGTATAGTTTTGGGTGTTCATCCAAAAGCCGTTTCGGATTAATAACCGCTACGGCAGGCGGTTGGATTTTTAACACGTTGTGGTGGTCGGTCACAATTACCTCAACCCCAAGCTCATTGGCACGCTCAATTTCGGTGGTGCTCAGGCTCCCACAGTCAACCGTTACAATCATATTGGCACCTGCCGCCGCAATGGTCTCGACCGCGTCGACGGTTAAACCATACCCTTCGACAAATCGGTTAGGAATGTACGCCTCAACATATTTAAACCCGAATTTTTCAAACGCATCAAGTAGCAGCGTTGTTGCAGTCAGGCCGTCGATATCGTAATCACCGTAAATGGTAATGTGATCCTGCCGCTTACGCGCCTCGACTAGTCGCTCAACCGCTTTCGCCATGTCTGGCAGTGTGAACGGGTCGTGGCTATTTGCATAATTAGGGTGCAAAAAACTTTCCCGTTTTTCGCCCACCAAGCCTCGCGCGCGCAAAATGTCCTCAAATAAGCTCATGTAGTTTTAGTATACCCTACAAACTGTCGGGGTTGGTGCGTTTTGGCCGACCGGCACTCGCCTGCTGCTGGCTTTTAATCACAATACTTTGTAGCTCTTTAAAAATCGGGAACTGTTTATTCGTTGCGTAAATTTTGGTGTTGCCTTGCTTCTCGCTCAGCAAAAAACCCACCTTTTCGAGCTTTTTCAGCTCGCGCTGAATGTTACCCGGATCTTCTTTAATAAGCTTGGCGAGACCGCGAACGTGTGTATGGAAATCAGGGTACTTAGCGTACACCACGACGATTTTGCGCCGAACGCGAGATGTAATAAAAACGTCTAACACTGCTCTCCCTTTACTCCATTAGTTCCTGTGTGTTGCTTTTTATTCTACACTTTTTAAACACGGCTTTGCAAGCCCTAATTAGCGCCAGTTTAGTACAATTTGGCTAATCTTGCTCACAATTACCTCGACAGGCGGCACTGTATTGTCTTCGTAATAATGGTCAACGCCTAAAAAGTTTTCTTTCACATCTAAAATATGGAGTTCGTCGGCGGCAACGTGCAACCGGTCAACGGTCGGTACAGTTGCAATTGGAGCAACAAAAATAAGCTTGCCGGTACGGATAGGTTTTAAAAATGCGAGCGCCATATCAATGGTAGACAAATCATAAAACGCATCTGATACCAATATAATATGCCTGTCTTTTAGCAGGTTTGTGTCTACAACGCCACCATCGCCGATCAGGCTATCGATATGCGCCATGGCCTCACGCCGTTTATCGTCAATGTATGAATGGAACTCGCTCGTGTATTCGTCGAGCTCCGTTTGCGATATGTCGCTATTATAGGTAAACCCCCCACCATCAGTTACGGCGCCAATGGTGGCGCTTTCGCCGGGGATATCAATACTTTCACTTAAAAGCATCATAAGCGGGCAGTGCAACACGGCCGCAATTTGCTCCCCTACCAGTACGCCCCCGGGGCTTAGGGCAAGTACCGCACAGTTTTCGTATCTATACCGCGCCACAAGGGCGTTTGCTAAGTGCTGGCCTGCCTGCGACCGATTTTCAAAATACATATGCTTATTTTAGCAAAACCGCGCCCAGCCTAACAGCGTATAATAAAGAATCATGCATTACTACGAGGTAGCCCCGCTAAAAATTGTTCGGGCACAACAGCACACATTTACGTACTCCTCTGCCGACACGCTTTCTATTGGCCAGCTCGTACATGTGCCAATTGGCGCCACACAGCAACTCGGAGTCGTCATGCAAACCACAAAAAAGCCAGCATACGAAACAAAGCCCGTAGCCACGGCTTTTGGCGTTCCGCCCGTGCCGAGCCATTTGCTATCACTTGCGCAGTGGATGAGCGAGTATTATGCAACGCACTTGGCAACAGTGCTCCAAACCATACTACCTCGGGGCATCACCAAAACACGCCGCACACGCAAAACTAGTACATCAACACACTATCGTGACCGAACACATTTTTTACTCAACAAAGACCAAATGGCCGCACTGTCCTCTGTTACTAGCATGGGGTCTGGGACTGCCATACTCCACGGCATTACCGGCAGCGGCAAAACCGCAGTGTATATTGAGCTTGCAAAACAAGCAGCAGCTCGGGGCGAATCCACCATTGTACTTGTGCCCGAAATTGCCCTCACCTCCCAGCTTGTTGCCGAATTTCAACACCACTTTAACGACCTGCTTATTACCCATTCCCGTCAAACCGAGGCCGAGCGCCATGCGGTATGGCTTCAGGCACGCGTAAGCGCCTCTCCTCGTCTTGTCATTGGTCCGCGCTCGGCGCTCTTTATGCCACTGCCAAACCTAAAACTCATTATTATCGACGAAGCCCATGAGCCATCGTACAAGCAGGACCAATCACCCCGTTATTCAGCGCTCCGCGTCGCCTCTGTTCTCGCTACGAGCTTGGGCGGCAAAGTCGTGCAGGGCTCTGCAACGCCGCTTATTGCTGAGTATTACTTAGCTCAGCAAGCGCGCCGCCCCATTATCACCATGGCCGAAAAGGCACACAGTGGCACGGCCACACCAAAAATAACAATTGTCGATATGACAAAAAAGACACATTTCACCAAACACCGCCTGTTCTCTGATGAATTGCTCCAAAACATTCAAGCGAGCCTTGCCGACGAACGCCAGGCGCTCATTTTTCATAATCGTCGCGGAAGCGCCACAACCACCCTATGTGACCAGTGTGGGTGGAGTGCACTGTGTCCTCGTTGCTTTGTGCCCTATACACTCCATGCCGACACATTTACGCTCCGGTGCCATATCTGTGGGGGACACGAGCGAGTGCCGACCAGCTGTCCAGAATGCGGGTCAACTGACATTATCCATAAGGGAATTGGCACAAAACTGATAGAATCAGAGCTCAAAAAACTATTTCCCACAGCAAATATTGCTCGCTTTGACGGCGACAACGCGAACACCGATACGGTCGAAAGCCGCTACGGCGACCTGTATTCTGGGGCAATCGACATCATTATCGGCACGCAGGTGATTGCAAAAGGCCTCGACCTCCCAAAGCTCAGTACTGTTGGCGTTGTGCAAGCAGACGCCGGCCTCAGTATGCCCGACTACGCCGCCAGCGAGCGAACGTTCCAGTTACTCGCACAGGTCGTTGGGCGCGTTGGGCGCTCACCGCAGCAAAGCACAATCATCATTCAGAGCTACCAGCCGAGCGCCCCGGCCGTGCAGCTTGGTATTACGCAAAATTATGCCGAATTTTATGCCGCGACCATTGCCGAGCGTAAGCGCGCCCTATTCCCACCTTTTACTTACCTACTTAAGCTCACTTGCATTTATAAAACAGAATCAGCCGCAATCCGTAATGCCAAGCAGCTCGCCAATGATCTCCGCGCGCAACACACCGGCGTACAAATTTTAGGTCCGGCACCCGCATTTTATGAACGCCAACACGATACATATCGGTGGCAAATCGTCGTAAAGTCGCCCAGCCGCGCCGCGCTTGTCACAATCGCGAATAATCTGCCGGCACATTGGCAATATGACCTCGACCCGGCAAGCTTACTATAATTTTTTACATCTGTTATACTTTGGGGAGTGAAAAAAGAATCGATTATTACCCTGCCAAATTCTCATTTGCGCCAAAAATCGCAGCGTGTGTTTGTCGTTGACAACACCACGCGCGAGCTCGTTGACGACATGGTAAGCGCGAGTATCGACTGGGAGCAAAGCCGGCCGCACGAAATTAGCGCCGCCCTCGCCGCAGTGCAGGTAGACAGGCTTGATCGCGTAGTCATCATCCGCAACAGCTTTGATGACAAGGCCGATAATAGCTTTACTGCCCTTATTAACCCAGAAATTGTCAAATACGAAGGCAAAATTGTTGCCGATTACGAAGGCTGCCTAAGCGTCAGTGACATTTATGGCAAGGTGCCCCGCCACAGCAAAGTGCGGGTCAAGGCGCTCGACACCAGTGGCAATGAGGTCCGCTTTAAAGCCGAAGGCTTTTTGGCGCGCGTAATCCAACACGAAATCGACCACACCAACGGTATTGTCTTTATCGACCACATTAAAGATAATGCCGACGGTTTTTATAAATTAGATAAAGATGGCGAGCTTGAACCGCTCGACTACGAGGTGCACGTTAAACACAATGCAACCCTCTGGCAAGATTAACGTCGTATTTTTTGGCAGCGGCCCCGTTGCAGCACGGAGCCTTGAGCTTTTGTTGCAACATTTTAGTGTCGAAGCCGTCATTACAAAACCCAAGCCGCCGTACCACAAACACGATGCCCCCGTGCTGGCACTTACTGAACAACTTGGGCTCCCTATCATAACTGCCAACAATAAAGCCGAACTCGACACGGTTATTGGTAGCCACCAGTTTACGAGCACCCTCGCAATTTTGATTGATTTTGGCATTATTGTCAGCCCTGCGGTTATTGAGGCGTTCCCGCTTGGCATCATTAACAGCCACTTTAGCCTGCTGCCACGCTGGCGCGGTGCCGACCCCATTACGTTTGCCATTATTAGTGGCGATAAAAAGACTGGCGTGAGCCTGATGATAGTTGACAAGGGCATGGACACCGGCAAGCTACTCACCTATCACACCCTACATATGGGCGACGGCGAAACATCGGTCACACTCACAGCCCAGCTCATTGCACTGAGCAATGAATTATTGGCAGAATTTATACCAAAATATATCGCAGGCGATATAAAACCTAAAAGTCAGCCTCACCCTAGCCGCGTAACTTACTCGCGCAAGCTCACAAAAACCGATGGTACCATCGACTGGTTACTGCCAGCAGAACAAATTGAACGCAATATACGTGGCTTTATTGAATGGCCGCAAAGCCGCACCACACTCGGCTCGCTCAATGTTATTATTACCGGTGCCAACGTTGTTACAGGCAGTGGTAAACCCGGCTCGTACGTAATTGACGGCAAGCAACTCATTATCTACACCGGCAAAAAAGCACTATCGCTTACCAGCCTAAAACCAGCTGGTAAAAAAGAAATGCCGGTTGCGGCATTCCTTGCTGGTTACGCAAAATATTTATAGCTTACGCGGCCGCTTGGTCGTCTGCTAAAATTGCGTCTTTATTTTTAAGCACCTCTTGGCGTAGTTCTTCCATCGTAGCGGCCACAACGTCACGGTAATCTGGCCGGTTTAAGCTCAACCAGCGCAAGCTGGCGTATTCAGCTAATATATCGTCACTGCTCGCGCTATCAGGGGCGCCGGCTTTGAGCTTTTGGTACACCTGATCATTTTGGTAATCGGCAGCATGCGCAGCAATCCATTGGTTGGTAACATCCATATTGCGGTCAATAAAGCCTTCAAACTCGCTCAGCTGAGCATCGCTTAAGCCCTCGCTCAGTTTTGTGCCAACACGGAGCTCTAGTTGCTCCCTAAAATATGCCAAAAACGCCTGTTTTTGGTCTTCGGGCAAGTCGCCAAGGCCCACTTGCTGTAAAAAGTTATCGTCTAACTGAAACATAGTACCTCCCGTTGTTTCCCTTACCCTTAGTATAGCTGCTTATGGTAGCTGGTGCAATTTTTTATAGCCCAAGCGCCTTGTCTACCATTTCGCGCTTTTTCACAAGCTCTTGTTGATATTTATCAAACTCTTCACGCACAATTAAGCCGTACTCTGGCACGGCATCTTGCATCCATAGCGAGCTGGCATAAAATATCTTTGCATCTGGTTCGCCAAGGGCAGTCACCAGTGTTTTGTAATCATCGTGTTGCTCAAAATCACCATGGAACTCATGCAGCCACTGATCTGCTCGTTCGCTGCTGTTTTGGATACTTTCAAAATCATCCACCTGGTCCTCTTCGAGCTCCGAACCAAGCCGCTCCGAAAGCCGCGCCTGCAACTCTTCGGTGATTTCCTGTTCGTATTTCTCTTTTTCGTCATCTGTTAGCGCAGCTACATCGTAGCCAATACTTTCCAAAAAGTCATCGTTTATATCAAACATAGCCTACCCCCTAAAACCCTTTCGCTTTCATTGCCGCTTCAATTAATTGCATTCCAGCAGCCGAGAAATGGCCACCTTTTGGCATTAGAATCCCATATGGGCCAACGATTGCGCTATTGCTCGGGTATGCATCTCCCGTATGTACAAGCCCCTCCATTAAATGATGGTCGCCAAGCATCTGTGCAACTTGATTCTGATTTATGCCCAAGTGACCAAAGAATTCGTCAAAGCCCTCCCCGAGGTGTACATTATTTGCGTTTGGCGGAAGATTGTGGTTAAGTCCCAGAGCATTATGACCGCCGCTTGCACCGCCGCTAGGAGCTGCTGACTTTGCCGAGTTGGCAGACTTAGCTGGGTGCTGGCCATGGGCCGCAGGGTGATTAATGGCGCTGTGCAGCAGTGTGCCCCCAGCGGCACCGGCGGCAAAGCCAAGTGCGAACTTGCCCATCGTCTGGTTAGCTTGTCTGCGGGCACGGTCGGCCTGTTCGTAACCACGCGCCCTTGATGTTTCAAATATCTCACGCGCAATTCGGTCCACCGTTTCCTTATTTGTTGCGCCATCCTGTCCCATTGCGCGCACAAGGTTGGTATAGTACTGGTCGCTCATTAGGGTAACCGCGTTGCCATCTTCGTCCTTATTTTCCGCTCGTATGCGGTCTAGGTTTGCCATAGCTGCAGCCCCGCGCACACTAAGGCCCAAGCCAATGCCCGCAATACTGGTGATAGGTATCCCAGCCCCTGTTATTGCCACACCAAAGCCAGCTAGGGCACCGGTGCCCGCGCCGCGCGCCCATTGGCTCACCTTGCCACCCTTGGTAAAGAACCTACCGACTGCCGCCGCCGCCTTTTTAAATAGGTTACGATTTTCCATGCGTTCGTCAAGCAATGTATTAACTGCGTGCCGCGTTTCGCCATCAAGGGCACGGATACCACCGAATATGTCATTCGACTGGTGCCTCATAATCTCTTCGCGATTACCTTCGTACAGGCCCGCGGCGGTCCGGCGGCCCACCTTATCCTTTTCGAGTGCTAGTCTTGCCTCTCGCAGCGTGTCCTCAGCCGACTTAAGCTTTTTTTCGCGCTTTGTGCGACCCCAGCGCCCCTTAGTCTCACCGTCTGCCTTAAGCTCCGCGTACGCAGCCAAGGCGGCCCTGTATTTTTCACCAAGCTCACCCGCGTTGGCCTCATTTTCAATCTGGGCTAAGGTTTCCGCTAGCTGGCGTTGGCGCTCTTCTTGTTGCGCTTCGTTAAAAATGTCCGAGATTGGCGTGTCTTCGTCAGATTCGCCCAGTGCACCATCAGCACCTTCTGGTGTGCCCGCACCGCCCGCATTAGCTTGCGCATTCCTTGCCTCAATTCGTCGGGCAGCCTCTTCTAACTGCTGGCGCAAGTACGCGCTAGTTGGCCCGCCAGCTTGCTCGCCTTCCGCACCTTGTTCGGACTGTTGGCGTGCCTCTTGTTGGGCTTGGTTAAATATGTCAGAAATTGGCGTGTCTTCATCTGGGCTGACTGGCGTACCAGCGCCAGCTTCAGGTGTGCCCGCCGCCCGCTCTGGCTGCCCATCACTCTGGCCACTAGGGCCAACGGGCGCTTCGTTATTAGTCCCTGTAGTATATGGTGAATGGCCCAACGCGCGGTCGTGGCCAGCATCCAACAGTGTCGCGCCACTTGCCGCAATATATGCCTTTGCCTGTGCAGGAGTCATCTCACGAACGGCATGGTGCGCACCACCCCTTATATTAGGGGCTACGTTGTCTGTCGCGACCTGCACCATATCGACATCGCCTACCCGTCGCGATCCTACTATCGCAATAACCTTTTGCGTCCCATCAGCATAAAACACGTCGCCTTCAAATAGACCGCTATTTAACGGGTCTTCCACCTCGGCTTCCTCTATACGTGGAGTCTGGCCCAAGTGGTCTTGGGTCTCCTTAAAATCTTGCACAGACTGGTTGTCCGTGTGGTCAACAAACGTTTTTAGCCGCTCTTGCGCCCTTAGCTCTTCTACTTGTGCCAGTAGCGGATTTTCGGTGTAGACGGGTGATTTTGGTGTTCCCTCGCTCATATGTTCTTTCTATTTATTTTGTGTAGTTTATGACCGCATAGTAGCAAACCGTAAATAAAAACACAAGCTATATGTAATAATTTTCACAGGTTACTGTTGCGCTAATGCTTGTTTTATGCTTATACCATTGACTTTTTAAGCTTTTTGTGGTAATTTAGTAAACATCAACAGTGTGTGAGTATTGAGGTGGAACAGCAAGTAAACCTTACACGTTGGCGTGAGGCACGTTAAAAACTTGGAATTTAGTGTCAATTCATGCTATTTCATTGCAATCGCGGGCTATTTTACAGCTTGAATGCAGCATAATGGCGTATTGTTGTTTATATTACACCATTATGCTGCGTTTGAGCGTTACCGGGCCACTTATGCGGCCCCATTAGCTCGCGCATGCAGTAGTAGTAGAGTGATTGATTATTTGTTAAAGCAACTTGGCTATCCTTTTAGGGTTAGCGGGCAGCAAGGTGACAAACCGTTTTTGCCGCTTTACTGCCCGCTAATCTTGGCGGCAACCTACCCCGTTCATCGGCGGCAGGTAGCCGCCCAAAGGAAGGAACCAGCATGACCACCACCGCTTTCCCTCGCATCCCAAACACCAATAGTGCCCGCACGGCGCTCAACGCCGGCCTCGACAGGGTCCGCAACCTCCTCGAGGTTGCGCTCGACGAGGTCGAGACCACTCGTGACGACACCAGCCAGGCCCTCGATGAGCTCGACTATGACCTCGCGGCTTGGCGACGTGCGCTCCCCGGAATGATCCGGGCGGGGCTCGACAACCCGGCCATGACCAACGAGGAGCTCATGAGGCTATTCGACCAGGCCGAGACGGTGGAGGCCGTTGCCGACGAGGCGAGCCAGACCACCAACCCCACAGTGCGCCAGCGCCTGAGGGACTTTTTGTCCCGAAACAACGGCCCGGCGCCCACCACGCCTCAGCCGGCCCCCGCGCCGGCTCCGGCGCCCAGGCCCGCACCGGCGCCCAGGCCCGCACCGGCTCCCCAGCCGGCACCCAGGCCCGCACCGACCACTCCGGCCCCGGGTACCTACACCCCGCCGACTGGTTTCGACCAGGATGCCTGGGACGGCATCCAGCAGCAGGTTGACGCCAACACTGCCGCCAATACGCGTCAGGATGGTGAGCTCACAATCGTCGCCACCCACCTGGGTGGTGGACGGGACGACGAGGGAAACCTCCACCTGCCTGCTCATCGCGTTGGCGAGAACCGCACCTTCGACCCCCTGTGGGCCGGGATCGTGTTCGTCGTCGCGTTCATCGCGTCGACGTTCATGTTCGACGTGGGCGTCGGCACGACGCTCAGTAAGGCGCTCTTCTGGAGCGTCCTGATGGCCATCGCGGCCGGAGGGGCGTTTGGGCTCATCATGGCCGGCGTCCACAACCGCAACAACCACTGAAAGGAGTACCATGCGAGCCATCGCACGCACGATCACCGCCATTGTGGCGGTGGTCGTGCTCGTCCTTCTGGTGGGGGTTGCACTCCGCCAGATGGACAATCCGTCGTCGTACCAGGGCTGCGCCCGGTACGACAAGGCCATCGCGTCGCTAAAGTCCGAGCGGACTATGTCCGCAAGGGCTGCGGCGCGCGATGCGCTCGACACACAGATCGCCGACATCCAGCGCCAGCAGGCGCAGGACAAGGCGTGCGCGGCCAGCGCCCCAACCCCATCCGCCAGCGCCTCCACGCCCGCCCCCAAGGGGGCCTGGAAGCCGCACTACTACTTCTTTGACAGCGGCAAGGAGTCGCCGCAGACCTTCGGGCCCGCGGTGAACCCCGGCACCGCCGCCAAGGAGTTCCGCAAGCGGCTGACGGTTGACCCTTCACTCGCCTGCGGTGACGGCGGGCTTATCCTCGCCGACAAGGACGGTGGCATCACCTGCGTGCAGGCGCTGCTCAAGTCCGTGAAGGCGAGGGACACATTCATTGGCTTGGTGTTCAAGAACATCAAGACAATGAGCGTCAAGACGGTCGGTGCCAGTACGGTGCCGGGCGTCTTTATGGTCGATGTCAACGGCATCCCGCGGATCATTAGTGACCCGCGGGTGCCGTACACAGCACCCTACAAGGTGCTGGTGGTCGTCACCAACGACGGAAGGACGCTCTCCTTCCGCCTGGAGTGCGGGTTCCAGTGGGTCGGCTTGCAGCCAATCCACGGTACGCCATACACGCCGGCACCACCGTGCGTGAATGGTAATGTGCGCAGTGCGCAGGGCTCGTGTGGCAACACACCGCCCAGCGCACCGCCCACAAAGCCGACGACCACGACCACCACGACGACGACGACGACGGCAACAACACCGCCGCCCACCGCGCCGACGACCACGACCACACTCGCGCCAAAGGACCCTCGGAAGGACATCAATGTCAATCCGAGCATCCCGGTGGGCGAGCGGGTCGCGCCGACCCAGTCGGCCGACCCCGGACAGGCGCAGCCAACGCAGCCGTCGCCGCCGCCGCCGACGACCACGACGACTCGCTCGTCGGTACCGCCCAACGAGGGCGGAACACCGACGAGCCAGCCCGTCAATCCGTGATCAATCCCTACTACCGCCCCGCGCACCCTCATTTCGGTGCGCGGGGCAACCCCCATGAAATACTATGATTTGACACTACATACCAGGTAAAAACCGCCCCCTCCGTGAGGAACGTTAACAACTTATACGCATGTGCATACATTTTTTAATTATTAACATTAGGAGAACACTATGAAGTTACTAAAATCATTGCGCGCTCACCCGATTATTACCGGCGTGGCAGCAATTATTGCAAGTGTTGGTATCTTTTCGGGTGTGATTTTCGCATGGGGCCCTACCGATCGTGCCACGTTCACGGTTGAAAAGCCCGCGCCATATGTCACTTTTGATTCGATTACCAACAACCCAAACTACGGCGATGAGCGTAATTTCTCACTCGTCAAAGATGCCGCAAGCACGTCACCAACTGACTGGCGCGACACCCTTACGGTACAACCCGGCAAAGAGTACATGGTGCGCATTTATGTGCACAACAATGCCGCTAGCAACCTAAACCTTATTGCGACCAACACCCGCGCAAGTGTTAACTTGCCAACCACAACCGCAAAAAGCCTCCAAATTAACAGCTTTATTAGCGCCGATAATGCCAACCCACAGAAAATATGGGACCAAGTGACATTAACAAGCGACCAAGCCTTTAATTTGGCCTATGTGCCAGGCTCTGCCAAGTACACGAACAACCTGTACCCGCAAGGGCTTGCACTTGGTAATGACTTATTTACGTCACCCGGTGCGCTATTGGGCTACACAAAGCTCGATGGTAAAATCCCCGGCTGTTTCCAGTACAGTGGCTACGTAACCTTTAAGGTTACGCCACAATTTGCCTCAACACCAAGCTTTACCATGAGTAAAGAAGTGCGTAAGCACAGCGACACGACAGGTGGCTGGGCCAAAAGCTATGCCGCACAACCCGGCGATACCGTTGACTACTTAATCCAGTACAAAAACGACAGCCAAGTTACCATGAATAATGTGGTCGTGAAAGACAACTTGCCTGCCGGTGTTACCTACATCCCAGGCTCGACCGTGCTCGCAAACGGCAACTACCCAACCGGTAAAACCGTATCGGACAACATTGTCACGGCAAACGGCCTTAACATTGGCACATATGCGCCCGGCCTTACTGCTTGGGTACGCTATAGCGCCAAAGTTGCCGCCAACGACAGCCTGACAGTGTGTGGCAACAACAGCCTCACCAACAGCGCAACTGTCGAAACTGACTACGGTCAAAAGAGCGACACTGCTGTGGTAACGGTTGCTAAAACCTGCACAACACCAACCACACCCACCACGCCAACCCCGCCTGCAACTGTTACGGTTTACCCACACACGGGTGCGCTGCTCGATATTGCAAGCGTTACCGGCGCTGGTGCCCTTGGCTACGCAGCCTACGCGTACATTATGTCGCGCCGCGGTTAAACCGGCTTGGCAAAAGAGTCTGACCGCTCGCGCACACTACATGCGTATATAACAAATAACCCCCTTGGTTTTCCATGGGGGTTATTTGCGTTTAAACGCCAAGCTTTACTTAAGCGTGCGTTTTACTAATTCGCGCGTAAAGAACTCGAGCGTGTCGCCTACTTCGAGTTGGAGTTTTTTCTTAGTCTTAAGGCTCAGGCCGCACATTTCGCCTTCGAATACTTCTTTCGCCTCAACTTGTTGGCGTTGCACGTGGGACACTTCGGCCTCAGCGAGCACCTCGTCGCCATGCTTGACTCGCGCCAACACATCAGACACAACTTTGCCGTGCGTCACCTCGCCACCACAAATGACCTCGTCTTTCATGGTACGGAACACACCCTTTACTGTTAGGTTGCCGATTTCTGTTTCCACGACTTCGGGCGCAAGCATTTGCTCCATGCTGGTGCGCGCATCGTCGAGCAGTTCGTAGATTACCCGGAACAGCCGTACTTCTACCTTGTCACGCATAGCCAGGCGCTTCACTGCAGGTGGCATGGCCACATTAAAGCCGTAAATAATTGCGTTTGATGCGCTCGCAGCGTTGATGTCGGTTTCTTTGATATCGCCAACCCCACTTCGCACAACGCTGAGGCGAATCTCGCCAGCCGTGTCAACAAGGCGCAAACTATCAACCACCGACGTAAGCGAACCTTGGACATCTGCCTTCACCACCACGTTAAATTCTTGGCTATCATGCTTTTCCGTCATCATCTTTAATAGGTCAGCACCCGTCACATTCGTGCTCGCCGCATTGCGTTCGCGTTCAATTTTAGCCTTTTCGACCAACATGCGCGCTTCACGCTCGTTCTTAACCGCTGTAAAAAATCACCAAATTGCGGAATCTGTTTAAAACCGGTAACGGTCACCGGCATACTTGGCCCAGCACTTTTAGTGGCGCGGCCAGTGTAGTCAACCATGGTACGCACCTTGGCGTAGCTGGTGCCTGCCACCAAAAAGTGGCCAGGATTCAACGTACCTTGCTCAACCAACAGGCTCACTACGCTACCCTTGCCTGTTTCCATGTGTGATTCAATCACTAGGCCTTCGGCTGGCGTGTCCACGTCGGCCTTTAGTTCTTCCATGTCAGCGACAAGCAGCACAGCATCAAGCAGCTTATCAATATTGTCACCACGCTTTGCGCTCACGGGCACCATAATCGTATCGCCACCCCATTCTTCGGGGTTTAAGCCATGCTCGCTCGCCAGCTGCGCTTTTACCATGTCAGGGTTGGCGGCTTCTTTGTCGATTTTATTAATCGCTACCACAATTTTTGCGTTGGCGCTTCGCGCAAATCGAATTGCCTCAACTGTTTGTGGCTTTACGCCATCGTCGGCAGCCACCACTATAATTACTACGTCGGTTAAAGCGGCGCCATGCTGACGCAACGCAGCGAACGCTTCGTGACCCGGCGTATCAAGCAAGGTTATCATGCGATTGCCCCGCTTGGTCTGGTAGGCGCTAATGTGCTGTGTAATACCGCCCGCCTCGCCTTCGACCACCTTGGTGTCCAAAATGGCATCCAAAAGCGTGGTTTTACCATGGTCCACGTGACCCATCACCGCAACAATCGGCGGCCGTTCGACCGCGTTGTCGCTTGGGGCGTGAATATGGTTTTCGGCTACTGCAGTTGCCTGTGTGTGTTGCAGTTCGGCATCAATTCCAAGCTCCTCAATAATAATTTGAGCAGTCTCAAAATCAATGCGCTGGTTAATGGTTGCGACAATACCGTTTTTAAATAGTTCGCCAACTAGTTGGGTAACGGGCAGGTTGAGCGTTTCGGCTAGCTCTCCCACCGTGATTGAATCAGCGATAACCAGGATCTTTTTTTCTGGCTGTGCCATGGGGCGGCTCCTTTCTGTCCGTCACCCTCAAGGCGGCGAACTATTTAGTTAGTACGCATTACTTCTTTTTCTTGTCCGCAAGGCTCAGGCTGATCTTGCGGTTGTCTTTATCAATTTCAAGCACAATAAACTCTTTGCGCTCGTTCAAGGTGAACACCTTTTCTGGGTCGACATCGCTGCCGCCACCAAGTTCGCTAATGTGCACCAGGGCTTCAACGGCTGGGCTAATTTGCACAAAGGCGCCAAACGGCGTAATGCGCGTCACTGTACCTTCAACCTTGTCACCTTTTTTGAACTTTTCGACTTCATCAAGCCATGGGTCTTTGGTAAGCTGCTTGATGCTGAGCGACAGGCGGTCCTTGTCGATGCTAATAATCTTGGCCTCAATGGTGTCGCCAACCTTTACGTAATCGCCAGGGTTGTTAACACGCTCCCAGCTAATTTCGCTGATGTGCACCAAACCTTCGATACCTTCAACGTTCACAAACGCGCCAAAATCAACTACGCCCGTAATAACACCCTTTACGGTGTCACCGACAGCGAGCTTTTCAAAGCGAGCGGCAAGGCCATCTTTAACTGCCTCTTTTTCGCTAAAGATTAGCTTGTTCGTTTTGCGATCAGCGTCAATAATGCGCACCTTTAGGGTCTGCCCAACCAGGCTATTCAAGCGCTGCAAAATCTCGTCTTTATCAGCACTGCCCACACGCGGGTAATGTTCGGCGCTCAGCTGTGACACCGGCAAAAAGCCGCGCACGCCTTCGTGCTCAATTAACATACCGCCACGGTTTGCATCGTACGGTTGCACTTCAATGATGTCGCCCGCGTCCATTTTGTCCTGGACCTCTTCCCAGCCGCGATCTTTCGCTGCCTTGCGGAGGCTCAACAGGCTATAGCCGTTGTCTAACTCGGTCTCCACCACACTCGCCGTGACCTCGTCACCAACGTTTAACTGGCGGCTGTAGCCAACCTCGCGGCGTGGGACATAACCAACACCTTGGGCGCCTAAATCAATTAATACTTCATGTTTGCGAACGCTAAGCACCACACCGGTGATAACTTCGCCGCTCGTCATCTGCTTTACGCTACTACCAGCTAACAGATCATCCATGGTTACAGTGGCTTTTGCCATTATAACTCCTCTTTAAAGTTAATATTATTGTCCACGCAAAAGCTGCGCGTCCTGTCTATGAGCGCACATACAAAAGACGCAGATAGATTCTTACCTATTTTACACTAGTGGTGCACATCTGTCTAGCTGCCAGCACTACAGCGCTGTGCGCGAACGTAGGTATGCGGTTATGGCACCAATCATTAGGCCAAGGCTGGCTGCCGTAACCACTGTGTCGGTTGCCGGGCCTGTTGTTGGGAGCGCTGGCGCCGTACTAGTGTTCGGCGTTTGGGTTGCGGTGCTAGTTTGGCCGGTTGCCGTTTGACCCTGGCTCTGTTGCTGTGACTGATTCTCGGCCTGCTGCTGTTGCTGCAATGCAGCTTGGTTTTGCGCCGCCTGATCATTATTTGCCGTGCTTTGAGTGCTAGGCTGGTTCTGTGTAGCCGTTGTATTACCTTTGCTAATGCCAATAAGCTTGCTAATGTCATTTTTGTACAACACCACGCCGCCAACGAGCAGCGCAAGCAATAGCACGCCAATAACTACATAACTGACTACTCCACCTTGCTCTCTCCGTACCATCTCCACGGTCCTCTCTGCAACTTATAGTATGACAATATTATACATATTTTATCAAACAGATGCAACCCAGGCCATGCCCGTAATTAATTCGTGCTACACTGGTAGTATGTTAGTTACTATCGATACTGGTGGGACAAAAACACTCATTTCATCGTTCGGCCGCGATGGCAAAATGGGCGAATCGATTAAGTTTCCTACCCCCGGAGATCCGGCCGAATACACCAAAACACTGCAAAAAGTCGTTCGTGAACGCTACGGCAGCAGCCATGTTGACGCAATAGTTATTGCGATGCCAGGCGTGATTGTCGACGGTATCGTGCGCTGGGCCCCCAATGTTGGGCACGGCTGGCAAAATGTGCCAATTATGCACATGCTCCAAAACCTCCTCCCTGGCGTCCCTGTGCTGCTAGAAAACGATGTTAAACTGGCCGGTCTTGGCGAAGCACGCGCTATGCGCACCACCCCAACAAGCGTGATGTATATCAGCATTAGTACTGGTATTGGCATTGGGGTGATAGAAAATGGAAAAATTGACCAAGCAATGCGCAAAAGCGAAGCCGGGCATATGCTTATTGAGTACGACGGGCGCGTGCAACAATACGAAGCGTTTGCGAGCGGCCGGGCGATTGTGCAAGTGTACAAAAAATTCGCGCGCGAAATCACCAGCAAGCGTACCTGGCACCAAATTGCTGACCGCATGAGCCGCGGGCTCCTGGTCCTTATCCCTATTATCCAACCAGATGTGGTTGTGTTTGGCGGTAGCGTTGGCACGTACTTTGAGCGCTACGGCGAAGACCTCGCAGAAATCCTAACCCGGCACCTCCCCGATCACATCCCGTGCCCACAGCTCGTACAAGCAAAACACCCCGAAGAAGCAGTAGTATACGGATGCTACTATTATGGAATCGATTACCTCGCTCAGCAAAAAGCTAAAAAAGGCTAAGTTTGCCACGCCAGGCGGCGCTGCCATTTCGCTCCAACAAAGTGATAATTTTTACTGGGATCCTGCCGCGAATACTGTATTTTACAACCCTAATGCCCAAAATGCATCCTTGTTTTTGCTACACGAGCTCGGGCACGCGCTTTTAGGGCATGGCGCGTACAACACCGATATTGAACTAATTGGTATGGAACGTGCCGCATGGGAACGTGCAAAGCAGTTGTGCCACCAGTATGGCATAGCCGCCCAAAGCGATATCGTCCAAGATTCTCTTGACACTTACCGCGATTGGCTGCATGCCCGGTCATTGTGCCCCCATTGCGGCGCAACCGGGGTACAGGCCGGCGCCCAGTCCTACCAGTGCTTCAACTGTAATACTACCTGGCGCGTCAACGAAGCGCGCACGTGCGCACTCCGGCGATACAAGGCGGCCTAACTAAAAACACCCCCATATGGGGGCGTTTTTAGCAAAATCGCTACCAATTATGCGGCAACTTTTTGTGCTTTGCCACGGCGGCTAATGCGACCACCCTTTGCACCCGCTACGCGGGCAAGGCTTGGGTTTGCCGCAAAACCACCGGTGTGACCATTTTGGCCACCACGTGCGCCGATTTTGGCGTAAAAGTTTGGGTCCTTTGCTAAGTTTTTTTGTGCAGCCTTAAGGCCACCGGCTTTTGTACCAGCCATAGTAGTGTCTCTCCTTTGCCCACCTCGGGGCGAATAATATTAAAAGGGCCTCGCACTACCCCTGTTGGTAGTTGCAAAACCCTCGCTTTTATCTCACATTCAGCATGTGTATGATTTAATATTAGCACAAACGTAACAAAATGTCAATGGTTACAATAACCATAAATATGTTTAAAGTACTGTTGCACTTATGCTTTTGGTGAGTTATGATTGGTATGCACCTGTTTTAAAACAAAACTAAAACGGTTCACCACGTAGGATTCCCGTTTTCTGCGAGATCCGGTAATCCACCACACTAAAACAACCCATTAAAAAATGGGTTGTTTTTAAATCTGCCCCCCACCCCAGGAATGCCTTACATAATACTACACCCAGCGGTGGTTTCTTTATTCCTAGTGGCAGCCGGGTACGGCCGCGATAGCAGACTCCTGGTCATAGGGTGCGGTACCTATCTGTCGTACGGCCACCCCCTGATCATCATTCATGTCGCGTATAAGACCGCCGTTCTCGGCAACAGAAAGCAGCGTGTCTACAAGGATAATACTTGTTTTACGTTGTGCTTCCCCAAGCTCTAATGCAAGGCTCCCACGTGCTTCCATAAAATCAGTTGTCCAGTAATATTCCGGCTTTGGACCACCAGGCTGGGTGACTCGGAACATTAGAACCTTTTCTGGGTCAACCCCCATGCTGCTCATCCTTTCGGCGTTTAGCACTGGCCCCGACTCAGCGCGCCACGGTCGACCATCTTCATGCACGCCAGAGCCCTTAGGCAGCTCGAGATTCCCCTCAAATAGGAGTGAAGCAATGCGCTCAAACTCGCTTGTATGCAAAATCACTTCCTTAAGGCTTATGCCTTTAGCATCCAATGCATCCAAAAGAGGCTTGTCGGCAATTCGCTCAGAGTAACCAGCCGTTTGCAGCTGCTGCTGGGGTGTCATCTCAGCACGGGCACTCGAAACACGACCGCTCGTATCACGATACTGGCTAAAATTACTGTCGTTAACTGTTAGCGTGAATTCATGGGTATCTGTCATTTTTTTTTATTTTTACAATGTTAGTATACTCTATATTAACACGATATATGATTAATGTCAATTACGAGTTCCCCAAAGATAAAAGCCACCCTGTTCGGATGGCTTTTATATAATTCGGCGCCGTGCTAGTTTCCCACTTGTGGCAGTATATGTTCCATATACAACCTGCCTTGCTCGGAAAAAGTTGTGCAAGCAAAACTTCTTCACTCGCTTCGTTGGTTTATATTCGCCGCCGGGTTTATCCTGCCAGCAACGTGGAGCTAAAACAGCCTCAAATAACGTAAAAACCACCCCTTTCAGGGTGGTTTATTGCATAATTCGGCGCCGTGCTAGTTTCCCACTTGTGGCAGTATAATCGCCGCTGACGAGCTTGACTTCTGTGTTCGGAATGGGAACAGGTATTTCCTCGTCGCCATGGGCACCGAAGTAAGGCTTTGCTCCTCAGCGGTTCCAAATAGGCAACCGGGGAAAAGCCTTGCTTCAGTGTCAATGACAGCTAGCATCGGGTAAGATTGTAATGTTGACGATTGGTGCTGGTAGGCACCAATTACTAGTTAAGTCTACCCAATTTAGTGCATCATCACAAGTGATAATATTCACTAAATCAGGACATAAAAAGGCGATGGGACTATTAGTACGCTTCGGCTCCATACATTACTGCACTTCCACCTTGCGCCTATCAAACTGTTAGTCTATCAGTGTCCTCATAGGGAATTCTAATCTTGAGGTTAGTTTCGCGCTTAATATGCTTTCAGCGCTTATCTAGTCCGTACATAGCTACTCGACAATGCAGCAGGTGGCCACAATCGATACACCAGAGGTACGTCCGCCCCGGTCCTCTCGTACTAGGGGTAGATCCTCTCAAAATTCCTGACGTCCATACCGGATATAAACCGAACTGTCTCACGACGTTCTGAACCCAGCTCGCGTACCACTTTAATCGGCGAACAGCCGAACCCTTGGAAGGTGCTCCCCCTCCAGGATGTGATGAGCCGACATCGAGGTGC